>CBKWHA010000035.1:0-29566 GCA_966674115.1 uncultured Chitinophagaceae bacterium | reverse complement strand
CGGCTTATCCCGAATTGTTCCCTTCTGACAGCATAGCCTACAGACCTGATCCGGATAATGTTGAAAGCATTTTTGAAACAGGTGCTGTATATGAAAACTCTATTAATGTTAGCGGCGGAGATGAAAAGGCTTCCGTAGCCCTTACTGCTTCGCATTTGAGTCACAAGGGCTATGTGCCCCATTCTTCTTACAGGAGAGCCAATATTGGATTGGGCGGGGCTACCAAACTGAGCTTTGGTTTAAACGTTCGTGGTAATTTAAGTTATGCACGTTCTAACCAGAAGGGTGGCTTTTTTGGTGAGAACCAGATATCAGGAGCGGCTTCTTTATTTGCCCGTTCCCTGTTTCTGGCCCGCAACTGGGACATGAGCCTTCCTTTTGAAGATAAGCAAGGCAGAAACATAAACTGGAATGGTGTTGATCAGTACGATCATCCACTTTGGTCTGCGAAATATAACAGGGTGCTTACTGATGAGGAAAGGATCGTTGCAGGTTTCCATGCAGATTATAATTTTAATAAGTGGTTGCGTGCAGATTATACATTTGGAAGTAATGTGGCTTCTTTAGACAGAAGAGAAATTACGGAAATTAGCTCCAGGGCAGCAGAAGGTTTGGGAAGGCTGGTGCTGGATGAATATAGGAAACACGAAATAGAATCAAACCTGTTGTTTACATTCACACCGCAACTCGTTCAGGATTTCAGCTTTAAAGGAATTCTGGGCCACGCCTTTAATCAGCGTACTACAACAGATGTGGTGAATACCGGAAACCGTTTTGTGACAAGAGGTATTTATACTTTAAAGAATACGGAGCAGCAGATCTTTGATGATGATATTTACGAGAGAAGAAGAATTATAGGCGTGTTTGGTGATGTGACAGTCGGATATAAGGATTATGCATACATTCAATTAACAGGCCGTAATGACTGGTCTTCTACTTTACCATTTGAGAACAGAAGTTATTTTTATCCTTCGGTATCAGGTTCTTTTATATTCACGGATGCATTTGGTTTGCAAAACAGCTTTATCAATTTCGGTAAGATAAGAGGGGGATGGGCAAAAGTAGGCCGGGATGCACCTCCCTATTCTTTACAGAATACTTTCTGGATCAATCCAAGCTTTCAAGGCCGGCCTACTGCCTCTTTACCGGCTACAGCAGCTAATCCTAATTTAAAACCAGAGTTTACAAAAGAAGTGGAATTAGGTACGCAGTTGGCATTTTTAAAAAACCGTATTGAACTTGACTTTACCTGGTATCGCAGGATATCAACAAACCAAATTGCTACCGTAGGTACTCCCGCATCTTCTGGATATCAATTTTTAGTTGAGAACTTTGGTGAAGTAAGTAACAAAGGTGTTGAAATAGCATTGATTGGCCGCCCAATAAGAACACAATCCTTTAGCTGGGATATAAGAGGTGTGTTCACCAAGAACAAAAACATAGTTGAAGAGCTTACCGAAGGAGTAGAAAGAATAGATCTGCAAGCTCCCGGTCAAAGCGCCATTGAGGACATCAACCTGCAGTTGGAAGCAGGAAAGCCTTTTGGCTACTTAAGGGGCTTCAAATCCGTAAGAGATGATGAAGGTAATTTATTGATCAATCCTGCCACTGGTGGTATGATCCAGTCACTCGAACAGGAAATGATCGGAGATCCCAATCCTGACTTTAAATTAGGTATTACCAATACGCTCAATTACAAAGGCGCTTTCCTGAGTGTTCTTTGGGATATGACAAAGGGTGGTGATGTCTATTCCGTAACCATAAGCTCCCTGTTGGGTAGAGGTGTGACAAAAGATAGTGAAGACAGGGAGACATCCTGGGTGATCCCGGGTGTTTACGGAGATCCCAATACGCTGCAGCCAATTTTAGATGGTGGTAAAAAGATCCCCAACCAGACACGCATTAATTCCAATGACCTTTATTTTTCTCCTAATCCTACAACGGGTCAAACATTTGCCATTAACACGGGAAACGAGTGGAATGTTTATGATGCCACTGTTTACAGGTTGAGAGAGGTTACCATTGGTTATGAACTGCCTAAGTCTTTGTTTGGCAGGTTGCCTATTGGTTCTGCTAGTGTGAGCCTGTCTGGCAGGAATTTGTGGTATGAAGCTCCGAAGACACCGAAGTACACAAATTTTGATCCTGAGGTAAATAGCTTTGGCGCAACAGCAATGCAGGGTATGGAACTTTCGGCTGCACCTACTACCCGCCGTTATGGTATCAATTTGAATGTTACATTTTAATTAATCATCCTAATTAAAGTTCAATTATGTTACGAAAGTTAAAATATATATTCCTACTTGCAGTTGTATTTGCATCCTGTAAAAAGGAATTTCTGGATATCAATACTGATCCTAATAACCCTACTTCGGTAGAGGTTTCCAAATTGCTGCCGACTGTAGAGAAAGGTTTAGCGGATGCTCTTGGCACTGACGGTACCGGAAACTATGGCGGGCTGTCGCAAATACTGGCTGTATTTATGCACCAGATGAGTACACGCGAAGAAGCAGATCAATACGGAACAACGTCCACCGATTTCTTTTTACAATTGGCATGGACAAAACTCTACTCCTCTGCACTTGAAACTGCTCCTAACGTGCCAGAATATGGCGTTTTACAGAATATAGAAGAGATCATTAGCAAGGGAACAGAAGAAGGCAACCTTCAATACGTGGGAATCGCTAAAATTCTGAAAGCATACACCTATAGCCAGTTGGTAGATGTTTTTGGAGATGTGCCTTTTTCTGAAGCTAATCAGCTTTTAGCTGAAGAAAGTATCCGCGGCCCCAGGTTTGATGATGATGCAGCGATCTATCCACAATTATTTACACTACTTGATGAAGGTATTGCAGATTTAAAAAATACTGATGCAGAAAATGTCCTTACTCCTGGAACTGATGATCTGATCTATGGCGGAGATATAGAATTGTGGGAAAAGGCTGCCAATACAATTAAATTAAAGTTGTACACGCAGATCAGAAAAGTGCAAGATGTATCTGCTCAAGTAACAGAACTGCTCAACAGTGGTAACCTGATCAGTGCAACTTCGGAAAGTTTCTTGTTCCCTTACGGAGTTAATGCGGCTACCGATGACAGGAATCCAGGATTTGGCGATTATTTTGCTACCCAAAGGAGCAACCATGTGAGCCCCTGGTTTTATGAAATCTTAAAAGGATATAACAAAAAGATCTTTACGGGGATCACCGATCCAAGGGTCCCGTATTATATTTATAATCAATTGAAGAAAACCCAAGAGACCAGGAATACTGAGTCTGACCAAACGGAATATAGAGACAGTGCATTTGTATCCATTTATTTTGGGTCTATAGGTCCGGACAGGGACAGAAGCCAGCAATCGAATATAAGCCTGTTTGGTATTTATCCGGTAGGCGGCAGGTATGATGAAGGCGATGGCATGGTGGCAGATGCATCGAGCGGTACGGGCGCTGCTCCCTATCGTTTCATAACATATGCCGACCGCCTGTATTTAGAAGCAGAGCTGATTAATGCTGGTGTTATTTCCGGTGATGCACGGACAACACTGGAACAAGCTATACGAGAATCGTTCAGGCAGATAGATTATGTGATTACAACCTTTGTAAAACCTGCCCAGGATGTACCAACTATTTTCAATACGCCAGAAATGAACGACTATATAAGCAAGGTGATGGCGTTATATGATGCCGGTAATAATGAAAGGAAGTTGGAAATAATTATGACCCAGAAATGGCTCTCCAGTGTTGGAAGTCATGTTGATCAATATACTGATTACAGAAGAACAGGTTATCCAATCTTATTCAATCCGAGTGATCCAACCATGGCTCCTGGTGGAAGGGTTCAGCCACCAATTAATGGAAATCCATTTACTCCGGGCGCTCAGAAGTCGGTGCCTGTTCAGCTAAGTAAAAGCTTTCCTTTTTCGTTACCCTGGAGTGATGATGAACTGTCAAGAAATCCTAATGCCCCGGCTCAAAAGAATACGAGCGATCCAAGTGCTAAAGTTTTCTGGATGCCTTAATAGAACTTAAAAAAATATAATTATGAGAAATTCAATAATATATAGCCTGCTCCTTTCAATATTCTTTCTTTCCTGCCGGAAGGAAGATAACCCAAAGCTTCCTGATCTTACCAGGGTGCCCACTCCTTTAATCACTAAGGTAACAACTACAGATCAGGTGATCTCTGTACAAGACCCGACAGCATTTAAAGGAAGCTTTGCTGTTGATCTATACTTTAAAGAAGATGCACCTCCGCAAAAGTTTGATATAGTTGTGATAAAGAATGGTGACAAAGGGAATGTGAAAACAATTCAGGAGAATGTTACTTCTTTCCCAACTACAATTGAAATCACGGGGCCGCAATTAGCTACCCTGTTTGGGGCAGCTATTCAATTAGGTGATAGGTTTGATATAGGCGCTGATGTGACAACGCAAAACGGGCAGAGGTTTCAGGCCTTCCCACTCGTTGGAGAAGGATATGGCTCCAATGTTGGTAATCAGCCGGGTGCAAGCACCTTTGTGCGCTATGAGGCTGTTTGTAAGTTTGATGCCGCAGCCTATTCTGGAGATTTTGAAGTAATTGTTGATGAGTGGGAAGATTATCATGCTGGTGATATTATTCCTGTTACTGTAGTCAACGAAACACAGGTGTCTTTCTTTTATGGAGCTTCCAATGCGAAGCCAATTATTGTAAATGTTGATCCAAATACAAATGCGACTTCTGTAACTAAGCAAGTCTATGGTACATATCCTGGTTCACCATACGGGGATTTTTCTGCAGAAAGTGTTCCAAATGTTGATAATTTCGTTGCACCTTGTGAAGGCATATTAAGTGTCGTGCTCAAGCATACAGTAGCTGCAGGAAGTTTTGGTAACTATAAAATTGTGCTGAAAAAGAAGTCCTAGTGTGCATTAACTTAAACATTAAGATTTCCCTTTTTTGGGTGCTCTAGATTTCATTAGCTATACACTAAAGTTTTAATATGGCTGTTTCAAGTTTTATAATTTGAAACAGCCTTTTTTATGTTTATTACAAACCACATCGTTTAAACCATTTCTTGGAAGCTTTATTAACTTTGATACAGCACCCTATATTCTATTTTCAAATTGATAGTTATGCGAATGAAATATAGTTTTTGTATGATTATTTTAATAGTGATTAGCACTTTTAAAGTCTTTTCTCAAAATGAAAATCTTATCATTATTAAAGCTGGCGAGCATATAAGCGCTGCTCAAAGGCATTTCTTTCGCTATCCGGAATTTGTAATGGGGAAGGTTTATTTTAAACATGGTGATTCTGCAAGGGCCAGGATGAATTATAACTTTGTTTTAGGCGATATTCAATATCTTGATTTAAATGATACCCTAAGCATTGCCAACAAGTCTTATGTCAAATTTATTGTTATTGACAAAGATACTTTCCTGATAAACGATCAAGAGTATTTAGAGGTATTAAAAAATTACAACTTTGGAAAGCTTTTGGTAAACCAAAAAATTAAGTTTTTAGATGAATATAAGATAGGTGCTTACGGAATTGCTTCTTCAACTCAAACCATAGAAGCAAAAGAGTCCTTAAAAGCGGAGAGTATTCATAAGCTGTTGATCAACAGTGATCTGTATTTATCAAAAGAAAAAAAATACTATCTTTTAAATACCTCAAATAAAATTGTACTTGTTGCCAAAAAATCCATTTTACAAACATTTTCAAAAGACAAAAGAGCAGTTGAAGACTATATAAATGGGAATAAAATTAATTTCAAAAACGAGCAGGACCTGCAAAATCTGTTTACATATCTGGCTACTTTATGATTTTGGCATGAAGGCTGCTATTTTACAAAGCAGATTCAGATTATTGACAGATAAATTTGTGGGTAAGATATAAAGCTGATATTTGTTTTAAATTTTTTTATGCAAGATCAAAACCAGAATCAAAATCAGATCAACATAGAAATATCGGAAGAAGTAGCAGAAGGCAGCTATGCTAACCTTGCTATTATTACGCATTCTCATGCCGAATTTGTCATCGACTTTGTCAACGTGATGCCCGGCACGCCTAAAAGCAAAGTGAAGTCAAGGATCATTTTTACGCCTCAACATGCCAAAAGATTCATGAAAGCATTGATGGAAAATGTGAATCGCTATGAAGCTGCTAATGGTCCCATTAAAGACCTGGAAGAAATATCCATTCCTTTAACGTTTGGTGGTCCTGCGGGACAAGCATAATAGTTTATGGTTTATAGTTTATGGTTTATAGTTGTCGTAAATGATTGAATACGTTTTTCTGATTGCACATGTTTCAAATCAGTCAGAAAACTACAACATTCAAAACAACCATAAACTAAGGGTTTCCCTGAAAATACAAGGCCCGCTCTGAGAGCGGGTTTTCTGTGTAGGGTAGGGGCAGTAAAAGCCCCAAAACGCACCAGAAGTGTCAATTTTGGGGCAGCAAAACATGTATTGAAATGTTAGAGCAAAGCTACGGTGGTTTTTTCGCCAAACTGCCAGAGCCGGAGTTGCTTGTATCCTTCTTCACCACACCCTTGGGCAGACTTTATGGAGCCATTCCCTTTAGTGCACTGGCAGAGACCATCCCTAAACCCAAAGGCGAGCTTAGCGGCAAAGGCTGCAAAGCCTTCTTTGATGTGCGTGGCGGCATGGCCCTGCAAGTGCTCAAGGCTTACTACAAGTGCAGCGATGCCAGGCTCATTGAACTACTCAACGCCAACTGGCAGATGCAGCTGTTTTGCAGTATGCAGCTAGACAAAGGTGAACAGATCAGGGATCAAGATATCGTGGGCAGATGGCGACGTTACTTAAGCCGCTACCTGGACATAGACCGCCTGCAACTCATTTGTGCCGCCCGTTGGAAGCCATGGCTCAAACATCCGCACCTGGGTTTATGTGACGCCACGGTTTTTGAAAGCTATATTGCCTACCCCACAGATGCCACCCTGTTATGGAAGGGCTGCTGTGATGTCTATGGATTCATCCAGCAGATCAGAAAACAAGCAGGGGTAAGAAAAAGCCGCATCCGTCATAACAAAAGAAAAGAGCGCTTCCTGGCCTTCAGCTTTGTGAAAAAGAAATGTTATCGTAAAAACAAAACCACTTGTAAGTTCCTGCTTCATTACCTGGAGCGTCTGCTAGATACATTAGAGGCACTGAGGAGCCAATATTCTTCTGCCTTCCTTAGCGCCGCTCAAAGCCAAAGGCTCCAAAACATCAATATCCTGAAAGGACAGCAGGAGCAGATTTATCTAAGAGCAGAAAAGGTAGAAGGGCGCATTGTTTCACTCAACAAACCTTATGTGCGGCCCATTGTCAGAGGCAAGCAAACCAAGCCGGTGGAGTTTGGAGCCAAGGTGCATCTGCTGCAAATTGATGGTATTAACTTCATTGAGCACCTTAGCTATGAGAACTTTAATGAAGGCACCAGGCTTAAAAGCACCATAGAGTTGCAAAACAGATATTGTGGAAATTGCCATCAACTGGGAGCTGATCGCATTTATGCTACCAATGAAAACAGAAGATATTGCACGGAGCATCATATTGCCACCTCATTTGTTCCCAAGGGCAATGAAGGAAAGCAGGCAGGGCAGAAAGCCACCATGCGCTCCTTGTTGGCAAAAGTCAGGGGCACAGTGCTGGAAGGCAGCTTTGGTAATGAGAAAAATCATTACGGTTTGAACAAGATCAAAGCAAGGACAGAGGCCACAGAAAAGGTCTGGATCTTTTGCTCTGTGCTTACCTGTAATGCAGTGCAGATCGCCGGGCGCATGCATGCCAAAGAGCAAGGCAAAAGGGTGGCGTAGAGCAGTCATCATCTCTTTGCATGCACTCCATAAGGGCATGTTATGTCCTGCTGGTAAATAGAACCGTTCTATCGATGCAACCAAATGCATCCCTGCTACCGCTACTCTCCACCCTTGGCCCTAAAGCATCAAAAAAATAGAGGAGTAACATGAAAAAACGGTAACCTTATACTGGCTACCGCTCTTCAGTAAACTATTGAAATCATTTTCAGGGAAATCCAACTAAAAACCATAAACCATAAACTCACAAAATCCCCTCATCCGCAAAGCTGAAGTACCCATCTTCGCTTACAATCAGATGGTCCAGTACCTTGATATCAAAATAGCGGGCGGCTTCTTTTATTTTCAAGGTAAGCTCCTCATCTGCCCTGCTCGGTTTCAGACTGCCCGATGGGTGGTTGTGGCAAAGAATAATGCTGACAGCGTCTTCTTCAAGCGCTTTACGCAAAATAATCCTGGGATCGGCAACCGTACCGGTCATACCGCCTTCTGAGATGATCTCGAAATGATTGATCTTATTGGCCCGGTTTAAAAACAAAACGGCAAATATTTCATGCCGCCGGTCTTTAAAAAGTATCTGTAAATACCTGGCCACATCACTACTGCTGGTGATCACTTCTTTTTCACGCGTAGCTGAAGCCTGTCGGCGCCTGCCCAATTCCATAGCAGCAACAATTGTTATGGCCTTGGCTTGTCCGATGCCTTTCACTTTGGTAAGTTCTTTAACGGTTAGTTTACCCAATTCCGGAAGGTTGTTCTTGCCCAGCTTCAAAACATCTTTTGCCAGGTCCAAAGCGCTTTTTTCCCGGGTGCCATTCGTAATTAATATGGCCAGCAACTCTGAATCGCTTAATGCCTGAGGTCCTTTCAAGATGACCTTTTCCCTTGGACGGTCATCAATAGCCCATTCTTTAATTGTTTGTTTTGGTTCTTGCATGTGTCAAGTATAAACATTATTGCTTGTAATGTCAACTCTTTTTATTTGTTATATTATTTTAATGTGAACCCCTGTTTCTCCAAAAACTCTTTTTTATCTTTCCCCCTTTTGTCACTTAGCTTATCTTCGCGCCAGATTTAAAAACATGCAATCAACAGCTAAAATCTTCTCTGGTACTAGTTCTCTGGAATTGGCCGGCCAAATTTGTGAACGCTACGGGTGCCAATTAGGTAAAATAAATATTCAGAAATTCAGCGACGGCGAAATTCAGCCGGTCTTTATGGAGAGTATCCGTGGCGACATGGTTTTCCTGGTACAAAGCACCCATGCCCCCAGCGATAACCTTATGGAACTGCTACTGATGATCGACGCAGCCCGGCGCGCTTCTGCAGCTAAAATAGTGGCTGTATTACCCTATTATGGTTATGCCCGCCAGGATCGTAAAGACAAACCCCGTGTGGCTATTGGCAGTAAGCTGGTCGCCAATATGCTCACAGCAGCAGGTGCCGACAGGGTGATTACCATGGACCTGCACGCCCCCCAGATCCAGGGCTACTTCGATATCCCGGTGGATCACCTGGATAGCTCGGCTGTTTTTATACCTTATATAACACAACTCAAACTGGAAAACCTTACCTTTGCGGCCCCTGACGTAGGTGCAACCAACCGGATCAGGGAAATTGCCAGTTATTTCAATGCCGAAATGGTGATCTGTGACAAGCACAGAAAGCGGGCAAATGAAATAGCCAGTATGGTGGTGATTGGAGATGTGACCAACAAGGATATCGTGATCATTGATGATATCGCAGATACCGCCGGTACATTGGCAAAATCTGCAGCTCTTTTAAAAGAAAAAGGCGCCCGAAGTGTCAGGGCAATGGTAACACACCCCGTATTGAGCGGCAAGGCATATGAGAACATTAAAAACAGTGTATTGGAAGAGTTGGTGGTGTGCGATACAATTCCACTGAAACAGCAAATGCAGGAAATTGCTAAGCTGAAAGTAATAACTGTAGCGGATTTGTTTGCTGTTGCCATTCGCAATGCACACGAAAACAGAAGCATTAACAATCTCTTTATTCATTCTCAAAGGAGAGACATGTAAGGCAGCTGGGTAATTGACGAACTAAAATTTTAAACACACATACAATGAAAACAATTACAATCGAAGGACAACTGAGGACCGAATTTGGCAAATCAGCCACCCGCCAGTTTCGCTCTCAGGAGTTAGTGCCTGGTGTAATTTACGGGGGTGCGGAGGAAGTAAATTTTACTGCTCCTGCCAAGGCTTTTAAGTCTTTAGTGTACACACCAAATTTCCAGTTGGCAGAGGTTCAGGTTAACGGTAAAGCTTATCGTTGCATTTTGAAGGACTTGCAATTTGATAAGATCACTGATGAGCTGATCCACGTTGATCTTCTGGAACTGGTAGAAGACAAAAAAGTTGTTGCTACAATTCCTTTGAGCTATGTAGGCACCGCTGCCGGCGTAAAAGCAGGTGGACGTTTGGTAACAAAAATGAAAGCGTTGAAAGTGAGAACTTATCCTCGCGATCTGAAGGAGAAAATCGAAGTGAACGTAGAGCACATGCAAGTTGGTGACAACATTCGTGTGGAAGACGTTAAAACCGAAAACTACGAGGTGCTGAACTCACCCCGTATTCCAATTGCTTCTGTTGTTACTACCCGCGCATTGCGCCAGGAAGAAGCAGCAGCAGCTCCTGCAAAAGGCAAAAAATAATTCGAGCTTTTTATCCCTAACCCGTTCCTACCTGGAACGGGTTTTTTTTTAATACCCAGAAGAAGATAAAAATACCCGGAAGTAGGTATTTGCAAAAACACGGAATTTTGCGCTATGAAATTTTTGATCGTTGGCTTAGGCAATGTGGGGAATGAATATGCTCATACCCGTCATAATATAGGCTTTGACGTGGTAATGGCTTTTGTCACCAAACACGGGGGAAAGTTCGTTTCTGACCGTTATGCATATGTTGCCGAGGTGAGGTGGAAAGGAAAGATCTTTGTGTGTATCTGTCCTACCACTTACATGAACCTCAGTGGTAAAGCAGTGAAATACTGGATGGAGAAGGAAAAAATTGACCTCCAGAATATTTTGGTTGTGGTAGATGACCTGGCTTTGCCTTTAAACAAGCTGCGTCTGCGCCCCGGGGGAAGCGATGCGGGGCATAATGGCTTAAAAAACATCCAGGAAATACTGGACACTTCAGATTATCCGAAACTGAGATTCGGTATAGGGAACAATTATCCCAAAGGCCGGCAGGTAGATTTTGTGCTGGGCAAATGGCAAAAAGATGAAGAGAGCCTGGTGCAATTGAAGATAGATAAAAGCATAGAAGCTATTGAGAACTTTGCAACTGCCGGAATCACAGATACTATGAACAAAATAAACAATGTTGCTCTATAGTATGAAAAATGAGTGTAATTACTTACATTAGCGCAACCATTAGTTTTTCTTAACCTAACACAACTTCTTAGGGTTTAAATATTTGGAATGCGAAACACCACCAACGTATCATTATTCCAATCTATTTACTCTAAACACCCTTATGTATGAAGATATTTTGTATAGGCCGCAATTTTGCTGATCATGCCAAAGAGCTAGGCAATGGCATCCCTGACGAACCAGTTGTATTTATGAAGCCCAAAAGTGCTTTGTTACAGCCGCATACCCCATTTTATTATCCCGAGTTTACCAATGAGCTGCATTATGAGTGTGAATTGGTACTGCGCATTTCAAAAAATGGTAAATATATCCAGGAAAAATTTGCCAGCAAGTATTACGATGCTATTACCGTAGGTATTGATTTTACGGCACGTGATATTCAAAACCAATTGAAAGAGAAAGGGTTGCCATGGGAAAAAGCCAAGGCCTGGGATAATTCTGCGGCTATTGGAAAATGGATACCTGTTGCCAACTTAAAAGGGAAAAAAGAAATTAATTTTTGCCTTTATAAAAATAAAGAGCTGATGCAACAGGGTAATACCTCAGACATGATCTTTAATTTCGATTACCTTGTGTCTTACATATCAAACTATTTCTCTCTCAATATCGGGGATCTGATCTTTACCGGCACACCAGCCGGTGTGGGCGAAATTGTAGTAGGGGATGAGCTGGAGGCCTATGTAGAAGATGATCCTTTATTGTCTTTAGATGTAAAATAACCGGGAAGCCACCATCAACGGTGGCTTTTTTTGATCTGACAATGCCAGATAAAAAATTGTTACTGCAGGCCTATCGCTTAATGTATAGCGTTTCTGTAATGGCAGAGACCTATGAAGCCAACCGGCAAATTACCCGGTATGTCCATTCAACTTCCAGAGGGCATGAGGCCATACAACTGGCAACGGCTTTCCAGTTGAAGCCATACGACTGGGTGAGCCCTTATTACCGGGATGAAAGCATGTTGCTGGGTATGGGCTGGACGCCTTACGAGTTGATGCTCCAATTATTGACCAAAGCTGATGACCCATTTACTGGCGGTCGTAGTTACTATTCCCATCCTAATTCAAAAGCTGCAGATAAACCCCAGATCATTCACCAAAGCAGCGCCACTGGCATGCAGGCCATACCTACTACCGGCATCGCCCAGGGCATACAGTATTGGGAAATTCTAAATAAACCCTCGCCACATCCGCAACCTTCCGTTGTCATTTGTTCACTCGGCGACGCTTCCATTACAGAAGGAGAAGTTGCTGAAGCATTGCAATTTGCTGTATTAAAACAATTGCCGGTCATCTACCTGGTCCAGGATAATGAGTGGGGCATTAGTGCCACTGCAGTCGAGGAAAGGGCAATGGATGCTTACGAGTATGCTGCTGGTTTTAAAGGATTAAACAGGTTGAGGGTAGACGGAACAGATTTTCTGGCTTCGTTTGAGGCCATGCAAAGTGTGGTAAACCATGTGCGGCAGTACAGAAAGCCCTGGCTCGTTCATGCTAAAGTGAGTTTGTTAGGACATCATACCAGTGGCGTGCGCAAAGAGTTTTACCGTAGCGAAGAAGACCTGGCAAAACACAGGGCCAATGACCCACGGCCCAAACTTCGTAAGGCCCTATTATACAAGGTTAGTGAAGATGAGGTGGCAGCATTGGAAGAAGAAACTGCAGAATCCATCAGGCAACAATTTGCCAAAGCTGTAAACGCTGCCGAACCCGATCCGGCTAAAGTAGCAGAACACGTTTTTGTGCCCACAACAATTACTGAAGAAATGGGAGAGCGGTGCCCTGAAGGAGCTGAGAAAGTACTGATGGTAGATGCCGCCCTTTTTGCCATCAGTGAACTAATGGAAGACAATGATGCCTGCGTTTTGTTTGGTCAGGATGTTGGCAAGCGTTTGGGCGGCGTTTTCCGGGAGGCTGCTACCCTGGCCCAAAAATATGGGGAGCACCGCGTGTTTAATACAGCTATTCAGGAGGCCTATATTATTGGCTCTACGGCTGGACTAAGCGCAGTAGGAGTGCGGCCTATAGTAGAGGTGCAATTTGCAGATTATATATACCCTGGCTTCAATCAATTGGTTACAGAAATATCCAAATCCTGCTATCTCTCCTGCGGTAAATTCCCGGTTTCCACTGTTATCCGGGTGCCTGTAGGAGCTTATAATGGTGGTGGACCTTATCACAGTGGCAGTGTGGAAAGTACGCTGCTTACCATTAAAGGACTAAAGATCGCTTATCCATCCAATGCGGCTGATATGAAGGGATTAATGAAAGCAGCCTATTATGACCCTAACCCGGTGCTGATGCTGGAACACAAGGGCCTATACTGGAGCAAGCTGCCCGGCACCGAGGAAGCAAAAACTATAGAACCGTCCCGTGATTATATACTCCCGTTGGGTAAAGCCAATTCAATTGTGCAGGCCGACAAACAACTGGAAGAAAAAGGAGTAACAGTTTGTGTGATCACTTATGGAATGGGGGTGTATTGGGCCAAAGCTGCAGTCAAAGACCTGCTGGGCCAAGTGGAGGTTATCGATCTCCGCACTTTATACCCGTTGGATGAAGACCTGGTCTATGAAACGGTTAAAAAACACGGCAAATGCCTGGTACTTACCGAAGAGCAGCAAAATAATTCCTTTGCAGAAGCCCTGGCAGCACGTATTTCCAAAGCCTGCTTTCAGTGGCTGGATGCACCTGTAGAAGTGTTGGGCGCTTTGAATGTACCTGCAGTGCCATTAAACGTAAGTCTTGAGAGCGCCATGCTGCCTAATGCCAATAAAGTAAAACAGATACTGCAACAATTATTAACCACTTAGAAGGGATATCCGATCGCCAGATTATAAATCACATTATCTTTTCTCCATTCCGATTTGAGTAACCTGATTTGGTTGATCACCCAAGGGTTTTCTTCCCAGGGTTTCCGTAAGGGGAATGCAACATCTAAACGAATTACTAATATTTGGATATCCAACCGGATGCCTACGCCAGTACCAACAGCCAACTGTTTTATAAAGTCCTTGCTGAACTTGGCACCGGGCCTATCCGGGTCTTCATTCTTCAACCACACATTACCCGCATCAATAAACAAAGCGCCATATAATGGGCCGCTGATCTTAGGCCTGTACTCTGTATTGATCTCCAATTTCAAATCTCCCGTCTGATCGGGCAGGAAGCCTGTTGTACTAGGAAACACATAGGTACCCAAAAGCGAACGGCTCCGGAAGGCCCTAATGCTGTTGTTGCCTCCTGAAAAGAATTGTTTGATGTAGGGTATTTGTTTTGAATTGCCATAGGGTAACCCATACCCAATGATCAAGCGGTTGGCCCAGGTAGAATTAAGGCCCAAGCGGCGATAATAACGGAAGTCTGTTTCCAGTTTTAAATATTGGTCGAAAGCTGCATTAAAGATCCTGGCAGCATCTTCTCCTTCTTTTTTACCTTTCACAAGGCCGGCAATGTTACCGGAGAGGTCTACCAGCCCATTGAAATAAAATGAATTGGTCCTCTGAACGCCGGTTGCCAATTGGTTAATGTTATACTGGTAGGTAGAGCCTATAATGAACTGGGAATCTATGATCCGCTCAAGGTAAGGATACTTCCGGACGCTGTCTCTATACTCAGAAGTCACATTGATCGGTTGCACATAATTGATACTGATGGGGTAAAATTCGTGCTGCTTTTCAAGGCTTTCTTTCCATAAATAACCAAGACCTCCTCTGAACGTGTTCACAGTATATAATTGACGTCTGTTTAAAATATCGTATCCCAGTTTGATATTGGTGCGGGGCACATACCCACCCCTGGTTCTGATATCAAAAAAAGGAATGACAAACCGTGGAATGGTAAAGTTCATTTCTGCACCACTCCGGTATGTATTATATGCTTTGACTTTACCTCCGTCAGCAGCTTTAGGCCTGCCCCCAAATTGAGCTTCGGAACCGATGTAGGCACTGAGGTTTAAGTGTTCTCCCGCGCGAAAAGTATTGCGGTTCAACCAACTAAGGGAGATTTGCGATCCATTCAGGTTATTGGATTTTGTGGTAGCGGTGATCTCTCCCCTTAGCGACTTTTTGCGCATGGGTGTTAAGTAATAATAAACATCCAATTTGGCGCTGTCTGGTACCTGTTCAAAGCGGTTTTTTACAAATTTGAATTCATTTAGATTGATCAATCGGCTAAGCGTTTGGTTATGGTCGGTGCGGTTATACAAGTCACCGGGTTGGAACTGCATTACATGTGTAAAGAGTTTTGGTTTAAAGCGTTTTCGGGGGTCAATTACATAATAGCCTTCATATAACACTGCATTTGCTTTGCTGGTATCAATACGTCTTGCATTGATATTGTAGCCACTGTAGATAAAAACATTGTTGATGCGGTAAAGCTGGGTAGCTTCATCAGGTGCTTCTGGCTTTACTACAAGTCGCATATCCACGGTATGGTTGCCTCCGGTACTGTCCACTCTTGCCAGTAAATAGTCCGGGCTGAAATAATAATAGCCTCGTTCTTTCAGGTAAGCGTCAATGCGGATGAGTTCCCCTTTGATCAGATCAAGATCATAAGGCTCACCTGATTTCAATAAAGTTTTTTCTGCACTTTGCCGGATGGTTTGTGAGAGTTGGTTACTATCGCCAGGAAATTCAATATTCCTGATATGATATTGATAACCCGGAGCCGCTGTATAAGTGGCGCTACCCCTCTTGGCTTTGGCCATCGTATCGCCTGAAACAGCGGCTTTAAAAAAACCTTTATTCTCCAGATAATTTTGCAGGAGTATCTCATTATTTTCCAAATCAACATTACTTAGCAAAACCGGCGGTTCACCATTTTTATCCCTGAGCTTTCCAAAGAAAGAATTGGGCTTGGCTTTTCTGAACATTGTATAAATACCCAATTTAAAGGGGATACCTAAAAACCTGGAATTTGGTCGTGGGCGGGTCAGTCCCTGCAGATCACTCTTTACTACCTTCTTTTGTTTGCCTGTTAGTTCTTCCCCTTCAATCTTTACACTGGCACCAGTATATAGCTTTTCTCCTTCAGGTAAGCTCTTTGTAACATTGCATGCTGTCAACCATAAAAAGAGTATCAGAAGAAATATGTTATACTGTCTGTTGATCATTTTTCTTGTTTCTTGTTTATAGTTTTTGGTTTATAGTTATAGTAGCAGGCTGCGTCATCTCAATTATCAAGGCAACCAAAAACACTACTGTTCTTCTTGTGACGCCCTTTCTCTAGCCCTTTCATCCCGTTTCTTTCTTCCAAAAAGCACTTCCCGGAAGCGGTTATAATCAACGGTAATGATAAAGCCCAGGCCTGTTTCGATTACATAGCCGTCCAGCACGCCTTCATAATCGTTTTTCCGGTAGAAACGCAACATATAACGGCCATCCTTACTCAACATATAATTGACGGCAACATTCCCGGCTATGTTATTGGCACGCTGGTTCGACTGTTGCGGGCCTTCCAGTAGGAAATTACTACCCACCGTAACCGTTAACCGGTCATTGAGCAGGCGCTTACTCAAACCCACGTTGAGGTCTGTCCGGTTGCGCCTTGAGCCGGTGGTATAATCATCGCTGGACGCTACATCGAAGTTGATATCTACACCTTCTATCAAGCCTGAGGCTAAGTTGTTCAATTGTTCTGTCAGCAACTTACTCACACTTTGCCTTGCAAAACTTCCGGCACTGAAGCCTTCACCACTCGATTCAAATGGATTGGAGCCTACAAACCGGTTCAAGACCAGGAGTGCAAGTACCTGCTTATTAAGTTCCGATGATTGTTGCCGCAGCATTTCAAGCCTTCTTCTTACGGTTTCCACTACATCGCCGCCCACATTGTAGTTTTGATCTTCTGGTAAAAGGATATCAAAAGCAATCTGAGGCTTCATGAGCTCTCCTGTTAGCTTTAAATTCAAATGGAAGGGAAGTTTTTGCAGGTAATAATTGCGTTGGCCTGCATCAAATTGTACCTCATCTTGAACCAGGTCAAGAGGTGCCGTGTTGGCGATGTAAACAGCCGTTACTTCCAATTGTGCATTAGTAGGCTCACCCAGCCATATGATCTTGCTGCCTTTTTGAATGGTGAATTTCCGCTGTATAAAGTTGAACGATAATTGATAAGCACCCTCTTCTATTTCATAAGTGCCGGTAAGAGTGGTCTTACCACTGGGATCAATGCCTGCTGATAATTGTGCAGTGCCTTTTAAGTTTAAAAAATCACCATTAGCCGCATCAACAACTATATTGAAGTTGGCCTCTTTTTGAATTTCAATATTTGCCGCAATATCAAATCCTAAAACTCCTGAAACATTTAAAGAATCATATTGCCTGAATAGCGAATCATTTTCAGGGGCATCGAAATCAACAAATTCAACAACGCCTTCTCTTTGTACTACGCCGGGTTCTACTTGTGGTACTACAAAAGTGAAATCCGTTCCTTCAAGTACTGTAACCGATCCGTCTATAACTGGTGATGTTTCCGTACCCCCGATGTGCATGCGCGACGTGATCACCATATCTCCATAATATAATTTGTTGTCCTTCTTTGTAGTACTCAATACCTTGAAATTGTCGGCACGCATAGTAAGATCAAAATTGTAGTTGATGAAGTTGGTGGTCTGCATATTGCCATTCAATGTCATCTCATTATTGGCAGAATCGCGTATAGTGAAACTGTCAAAGCGGATACCGTTTTCTGAAACCTGTATAGATTCATTATGGATCAAGAGCGGACCGCCCAGCAGGGTGGTAGAAATACGTGCGCTATCGAAGTTGACATCTCCCTGAATGCGCGGCTTGCTGGCTGTGCCATCAATGCTTACAACTCCATTAATTCCGCCTGAGGCCGATTTTAGAAATCCTCCACTGGCACCCTTTAATGTTGCCAGTTCAATCCTTCGAATAGTCAGATCTAAGTTCAACCCAATATCACTGGTGCCTACAGGCTCAAAATAGCCGGTAAGTGCAACGTCGTTGCCCCTTCCTGTTATGGTTGCATTGGTTTGGTATCTGTTACCATCCGAATTAACTTTCAAAGCTACATTACCGATGGTATCCTGCTTGAAGCTCAGGTCTGTAATGTTGAGATCTGAAGTAAATACAGGTTGTGTCATCAGATTGCGTAAGGTTACTGTTCCATTGATGGTGCCATTGGCAAAAAGTGTATCTGGCTGAATGAAACCTGTGATCGTACTGATTTGGAAGTTGGTAAAACGTACATCTAATGGGGGCGCGCCGGTTTGTGCGGTACTTTGTAAGCTCAATTGCTGACCGCCTTTTTGTAAAACAAAGTTGTTGGCTATGATTTGATTGTTGATAATAGAAATGGAGTTATTGGGCGTAATGGTCCATAATTCATAATTCAGCATTAGGTTCTGAGGATTCAGGCTAATGATCATATCGCCTGGTTTAGGCTGGCGAAGATTGCCACTGATGTTATAATAATCCTTGCCGCCTTTGTCATCAACACCAAGGGCAAAATTGATGACGTTGTTTAAGGCAGTTGCATTCAATTGCACATTATACAAATCCAGGGCAGTTCCGCTTCCAACACGATCTATCTTGCCGGTTACTTTCAGGCCACTATCGGCTGTAGCAACGTTTAAATCAAGCTTATGTAGTTCATTTGTTTGGAACAAGATATAAGGTGTGGAAACATTGGCCTGCAAGCCCTGGCCTGATGTAAGGCTGCCTGTTGCCTGTAAGGTTTCCATATTCTTTAAGCCTGGAACAAACACAGAAAGAACAGGATCATAAACCACATTGGCCGTAAAGAATATATGGTAAGGCTGTACGGCTGTTTTACGGTATGGGGCAACAGAAAAGTAAGGTTGAATATTGTCCTGCAAAATCGTTCCCAGCTCTGTAAGCTTGTACTGCCCTGATAATTGCGCGTTTATGATGTTGCTCGCGATGCTGATATTTTGACCGGTGTCAGTTTTATCTGCGATCAGGTGTAGCGTATCCAGTGGTAAACGGTTAGTATCAGAAACCAGTATAGCGTTGGTAACTAAAACGTCTGCTTCTAAATTGTTCGGATCCAGCGATGGTATGTCTCCTTCAATCTTACCCCGGAATATTAACGGTTGCGTAGTAAAGTTTAAAGGCAATGTTTTTAGGCTGTCTACAAAACCGTCAATACTTAAAGAAGCCTTAGCTGCATAACTGCCGGTAGCAGTTAAATTAAAATCAGCATTCGGATCGTTGGCATCAGCGGTAACGGTATAGTTGCTTCCGGCCAGATTTCCTTTAAGTGAAATATCGCGGTACTGGTAATTATTAAAACCAAAGCTGTTGATGACACCTGTAAAATTGGTGCGCATGGCATCTGGTGTAAAACCTCTTCCATTGGCTGTAAAACTGCCGGTTAAAGAGCCCATTTGCGGATTGCGCAGTATGCTGCCCAACTGCAATCCGCTGGTACGCACCCGGGCGTTGTATGTAGCTGTGTTCGGATTGGTAAGGTTGCTAAAACGCCCGTTGATAGCGGCTGAACCAGATGAGGTGTTGATGCGTAGATTCGTAAGCAGGTTGGCTGCGTTGCCAGAAATCGTACCTGATGCATTAATGGTAGCAGGCAGATTGATTTGGTCTTTAGGTAAACTAGGGCCAGCAATCGTTTCAAGATCATTTCGGGTTGTGTGCAGTTTCCTGATGGTGAATGTGCCACCAGCCTGGTTGGGGTCAGTAAGACTCGCCAATGTGCCCGATGCATCCAGTTGGGTATTTTGAAAGCCATCGAATTGCAAAGCCTCAACATACAGGCGGTTCATAGTTCCTGATGCCTGCATGTTCAAACGCCATACATCGTTGGGATTGCGGAAGGCCGGGTTGGTGCGTAATTGCGGTGCAAATAGAAGTATATCCTTTACCTGCACATAACTATGATCAATATTAACATCCATTACTGTTTGGGGAAGCTGTTTCATTAAGGCATCATAGGATGCATATTCAAGAACCACATCACGCTTTAACTCAGTGCCTGGTGTTTTTAAATAGAAGTTTTTCAAATAACTCTGGTTATGAGCATACAACAGGTCGCCCCTCAATGCTTCTAGCCTTAAACCGCTCTTTTCCCTCATGCGGCCTTTCGTGATACGTGCCCCTACGGAGTCTGTGTCCATGATGAAATTTTCTGCATGCAGTGTCAGGTCTTCTGCGTGCATATGAGCATAGTCCATCCCGTACGAAAGTTTCGGGCTATTGTCATTGTCAAACCGGAAGGTGTTGTTGTTAATATTTATTTTATCTACCAGGAATCTCCAGCCCTTTTGTTTTTGCACAGCCACCTCCTGTTTCACTTCTTTTTCAACAACTTTTGCTGCCTGTGTTTTGCCAAGCCTGATAACAGATGTAGAATTATTCAGCACTACCTGATCCAGGTGAATAGAATTATTAGCAAGGTCAAAATGTCTGCCATCTACTCTCAGTAGCCCGATGTTAAGGAGTGTGTAAAAAGCAGAAATGTCATTGGCATAATCCAGGTCAATTTTTCTAAGGTCGATAATGCCGAAATTCAATTTCATTGGCGTTGGCGTTGCAGCTTCTGCCAGGTCTGCAGTTATAGGCTCAGGCTCTGCCAATGGCTTGTATTGTTTGATCCTTGCTACCATGTTTTGCACGCGCAGAGAAGGAACATCATAATGAAAGCTGTAGGGGTCAATGGAATCAACTCTGGCTGTGAGATCGCCTACACGGACAAACATGTCATTGCCGGTGATTACATCGTTGAGTGTAAAAGCTACATTACTCAGCGTTAGCTTATCTAAAGCCAGCTTCAGAGGGGCTGTTTGTGCTGTATCCGGTTGTGCTGTTTTTTGTGTAACAAATGCATCTACAATAAACTGGAAATTGAAAGCTGTATCGGGGAGCACACGTTTGATTTTCGCAGTAACATCTTTTAGCTGCAGATCTTTTACTTCTACTTCATTATTAAAAAGCTTGAATAGTGCAAGATCGGCCTTGATAACACCGCCGGAAAGCAAAGTGTCCTTCTTCTTGTCTTCGATATAAATATTTTGCAGGTGGATGCGGCCTGTCAGGCCAAATGAGATACTGCCAATCTCCACTTCTGTTCCTAATTTATTCTGTAAATAACTTTCCACTTTTGTTGTGGCAAAACGTTGAACGGGAGGAGTAAAAAGGAGAAAGAAAATGACAACTACCAGTAAAAGCAAAAAAAGCACAATCTTAAGCAGGACTCTTGCAACTTTCTGGGTATAATTGGTTTTTATTGTTTTTTGCTCTTTGGTCTCCATAAGTATAAAGGGAAGGGCTTATAGACCAAGGGCAAATACTGGGCCTTCATTCAACAAGCTACATATAAAATGAGGAATGGTAAAAGCTTACGACGCTTTATTGATATGAACTGCTTCTCTGTAGAAATACCTCTACAACCAAGGATAAAAAAACTCAGTCAGCATATACATTTTCCGCCAGTTGCCTGAATGTTTGAGCTAATTCAATGGTTTCTGACTGGCGGAATTCCTTTTTATGACAAGAGATAACGCCCATGGATAAAAGTCTTTGCTGGAGGGCATCACTCATATCTACAGAATATACGGCAACGGCAATGTCTTTAAACTTATCATCTCTTTTTAAGTGATGCAATATTTCTGCTGCATTCATCCCCGGCATATTGAAGTCAAGCACAATGAGCCGGGGGTATACTGTGCTTGTAAGGCTTTCCAGGTAAAACATGAGCTGTTTTCCCGAGTCAAACAGCTTTACATGTTCATCCCATCCAATGTTCTTAAATGATTGGTACATAATGTAGCGGTCGTCAGCATCGTCATCTGCCAAAAGTATGCGGTAGCTAATGTTTGCCATAAACAGGGGTTAAGGATGATGATTGTCCAATTTAAAAGTGAAACAATTTTACGAGTAAAGATGTTTTTCAACGGACCTGACAACGCTACCAACTAATTCCTGGGCCTGAAGTTCTTTGTCTGCAATATTCGTTTCCAATCCATTCTTACTGGTATAGCTGATTTTACCATCAGGCAGCAAACTGTACAGCGATGGATCTTCAACGCTGATCTGCATAGCTAAATCAGATTTATCAATGGTCATTTGTACCATTGATAAATAGGTTCGGCCTTGGAATTCGAAGCTGGTGGTAAAAACTCTGATCATGGTATTCGTTTTAGGATAGCTTTCAGTAGCGCAAGGATTAGGGCGAATAAGATGTGGGACAGGTTAAGATACGCAAAAACTATCAATTTTGGAGTTATTGAGACGCTTTTTTTATGAAAAACCTGTTCTCACATCAAAAAATCTTCTTCCAACGTCATCTTTAAAAAATGCACATACGTAAAGTCAAGGTAACCATAAACCACAAACCATAAACTAATAATGTCCCCTTATCGCTTTTCTTACTTTTTCTTCATACCACTTTCTTAATTGCTGATGTGTTTCTTTGGACAAGCACGGCAGGGATGAGGCTTCCATATTGCTTTGCACCTGCGAGAGTTTGGTGGCGCCGGGTATGACGGTTGTTACCTCAGGATGGTCCAATATCCAGCGAATGGCCCATTGCGCCATGCGTTCGTCAGGTAATAAGTCCGCCATTTCCTTAGCCAGGCGAACACCTTCTATAAACGCAATTCCGGAAAAAGTTTCTCCGGCATTGAAAGCTTCTCCATTTGCATTGTAGTTACGGTGATCGTTATGTGCAAATGTGGATTGTTCATTGAACTTTCCTGTAAGCAAACCACTGGCCAACGGTACCCGGACAATGATGGCTACATTTTTTTCTTTTGCTTTAGCAAATACTTCATCAGCGACATGCTGGCGAAAGAGATTAAAAATAATTTGCAGGGATGCAATGCCCTCTTGTTCTAAACAAAGCAGCGCCTCTTCAGAAGTTTCAACGCTGGCACCCCAGTAGCGGATCAGTTTTTCTTCCTGCAGGCGTCTTAAATGATCGAATACTTTTCCTGAGCGCATTTCTTCGGTAGGAATGCAGTGCAGTTGCTCTAAAAATAATTGCTGTTGACCCAGGTGGGATAAGGAATCTTCAACGTGTTGGCGCATGGCATCATAGGTGAAGTTTTGCGGCCAGCCACATTCCTGGTCATTTCGACGCCCCAATTTGGTGGCCACAAATATTTCTTGATCAGTGGTTTTTAAAAATCTGCCGATTACTTTCTCGCTGATGCCCATTCCGTACACATCAGCCGTGTCAATAAAATTGCCACCCCTGCTTACAAATTCATTTAACAAGGAAAATGCTTCGTCATCATTTACTACGCCCCAGTCGGCGCTGCCCAATTGCCAGGTGCCTAACCCTACCTCTGATATCAAGTTGCCTTGAAAAGAACGATATTTCATTGTTTAGTGTTTTGCTGCCGAAAGTAAAGCTTCTAAACTCATGAAAAAAAATCCCGCTGAGAAGCGGGAATTATGGTAGGCATTCGTTAGTAATAAAAATTTAATAAAGCATAAATATAGGAACATTCATAATAAGTTGATGAAAATAAAAGCCCCTCCGTAGAAACGGAAGGGCGTCTAACGATTGCTTGCCATATGAAAAGAGATAGAAAAAACTCAATAAATATTATTACATTTTATGTCAATTACATCAATTGTATATTTTAGTTATGTAATCTTTATTGTCATATTGTTACACAAATGTACGAAAAAATATGATCGCTGTCAAAAAAAATAAAGAAAAAAATCTTTTTGTATTACTATTTAAGTTTAATATTATATAGTTAATAATTTATTAATGGGTAGTTCTGTTTTTATGTTGGATCCTGTTTTTAGGTAAGTGCAACCTTGTAAATAATGTGGAAAAATATTTTAAAAGGATTAAGAAAATCCACCTCCAAGTGCCCTGTAAAGGTTTATAAGTGTTATGAGCATTTCCTTTTTGGTAGTAATTAAACCAATTTCTGCTTCTACAACGTTTTTTTGTGCCGTGATCACTTCAAGGTAAGAGGCTGCTCCTGCCAGGTAAAGATCATTGGCAATTGAAACGGCTGTCCTGAGTACATCGGTTTCCTTGCTTCTCATGTCAAACTGTTTTTGCAGGTTCTTCATCTCGCTCAGGTTGGTTACCACTTCATGATATCCGCTCATGATCGCTTTCTGGTAACTATAAAAGGCTTCCTGTGAAGCTGCTGCTGCCCGTTTATGATCTCCTTTCAGTGCATCCCTGTTTAGGAGAGGTGATGCAAGTCCGCCAATGACACCATAAGCAATGGATGCAGGATTAAATAATGCCGCGGTGTTAAATGCATTGAAACCAAGATAGGGTGTAATGGTCAGCGAGGGCAAAAAAGCTGCCCGGACTGCTTCCACATCAGCTTCACTTGCTTTTAACTCCTGTTCCGCCTGCTGAATGTCTGGTCTGCGAAGCAGCAGAGAAGAGGGTACCCCCGCTTTGATGGTCTCTGGCAACTGGTGTTGCAATATGGACTGGCCTCGTTCAATCTGTTGGGGCAGTCTGCCAAGCAGTAGGTTCAATTCATTCTCTGTTTCTGTTATTTGCTGGCGGAATTCGGCTGCCAGGCCACGTGTCCTGAACAATTGCGCGGTAAATTGCTGTACGGCCAGTTCAGTAGCCCTGCCGCCTGCTTTTAGTGCCTGTACTATTTCCACAGCGGCTTCCTGCAATGCAATGTTCTCGCGTAATATTTTCATCTTATCGTCTAGTGCCAGCAACTCATAATAACGGCTTGCTACTTCTGATACTAACAAAGTACTGACCAGTCGCACACCTTTTTGAGAGGAAAGCATACGGTGATAGGCAGCCGTTTTCCTATTTCTAAGCTTGCCCCATAAGTCAATCTCCCAGGAGCTTCTAAAGCCCAGGAAAAAGTCGGGTGTAAGCGGCATGGGGATCTTTTGCTCCTTATCAAGATTTCCAGAGAGGTTAGTATCATAATTACCTACTCCGTTAATTGTATAATCACCAAACTTGTCCGCACCGGCTGAGGCTACTGCCTGTACCGATGGTTTTAAGGCTCCTCTTGTTTGCAGGTAATTGGCTCTGGCAATCTCTACCCGTTGGATGGCGGTCTGCAAGTCCCAGTTATTGTGCAAAGCCGTATCAATCAACCGCTGTAAATATTTGTCCGTAAACAATTGTTTCCATGTCAAGCTTCCTATACCACTGGAATCTGATTGACCCGGAAAGGAAGCAGGTAGATGCACCGGTTCTGTTTGCTGTAATTGCTGCATTGGTTTGCAGCCGGTAGCAGCTAATGAAATGGCTATAAAGCCACCTATAAAATGCCTTAAAGATTTATGCGTTTTCATTGGCGAGTGCTGGTTCATTTATTTGATGTATTACTTTTTTTCGTTTAGATTTTCTGGTTCCCATACGGGCGAAGAGGACATACAAACCCGGAATGATCAGGAGGCCAAATACGGTACCGATCAGCATACCTCCGGCTGCGGCCGTGCCTATCGAGCGGTTACCGGCAGCTCCGGCTCCTGTAGCAATACATAAGGGTATTAGCCCAGCTATGAAAGCAAAGGAAGTCATCAGAATGGGGCGCAGGCGGGAGGCCGCACCTTCTACAGCAGCCCTTAGTATGGTGGCACCTTCAGCTCTTCTCTGAATGGCGAACTCTATGATCAGGATGGCATTTTTGCCCAACAAACCAATTAGCATCACAAGTGCAACCTGCGCATAAATGTTGTTTTCCAATCCGAGTAGCTGTAGAAACAGGAAGGCACCAAATATCCCCGTAGGCAGTGATAAGATTACCGGCAAAGGAAGCAGGAAGCTTTCGTATTGAGCCGCCAGCAGGAGATAAACAAATACAAGACAGATAATAAAAATGTAAACCGCCTGGTTACCTGATTCAATCTGTTCTCTTGTCATGCCCGACCATTCATAGCCAAAGCCACGGGGTAATACTTCATTTGCTATACGTTCCACCGCTGCTATAGCTTCACCACTGCTGTATCCTGGCGCCGCATCACCAGTGATCATGGCCGATGTATACATATTATACCTCGTTAGCTGTTCCGGCCCATATACCCTTTCCAGCCGGATAAAAGTGGAGTAGGGAACCATTTCCCCCCTGTTGTTTTTTACATATAATTGTTGAATATCTTCAGGTTTCACGCGGTATTCCGGCGATGCCTGCAGCATCACTTTATACATTTGTCCAAACCTGATGAAGTTAGAGGCATAATAGCTACCCAGCAGTGTTTGCAGGGTAGACATGGCTTTATCTATGGTGATACCTTTCTTTGCAGCCATTTCCTGGTCCACATGGATCATGTATTGCGGAAAGTTGGGGTCGAAGCTGGTAAAGGCATTAGCTACTTCAGGGCTTTTATTGATTGCATTGATAAAATCATTGGTCACTTTGGCTGTTTGTTGCAGGTCACCACTTCCTGTGCGGTCCAGTACCCTCACTTCAAAACCACTGGAGTTACCAAAGCCTGGAACAGTGGGAGGGGGGAAGAACTGGATGCTTGCATCTGCGATGTTTCTTGTTTTTTCTTCCATCAGGCGAATGATGTCATCAACAGATTGTTCCCGTTCATCCCAAGACTTTAGGTTGATCATGCCCATACCGTAAGAAGCGCCAGCCACATCATTTACCAGGCTGAAGCCCGCTAGTGTGGAAACAGATTCAATTGCCTTAATGTCCTTAGTAGCCTGTTGCACAGCATCCAGCACTTTCTCAGTTCTTTCTACAGTGGCGCCAGGTGGCGTAGTAACGTTAATATAGATCATGCCCTGATCTTCTGTGGGGATAAACCCTGTCGGCAGAACCGTGCTGAGTCCCCATGTGCCAGCAAAGAAAACCACAAGCATGCTCAATGTAATAAGGCGGCGTCCAGCTAGTCTTTTTACAAAATAAGCATACTTGTTCTCGGTGGCATTGTATCCCCGGTTGAACCAGGCAAAGAAGCGCTGCAGCCAGTTCTTTTTCTTCCTGGCAGGGGTATGTTTCAATAGGATGGCACAAAGGGCCGGAGTGAGGGTTACAGCATTAATACCAGAAAGCACAATGGAGATAGCCATTGTTAGGGAGAACTGCCTGTAAAAAACACCTGCCGGACCAGACATGAAAGCCGCGGGAATAAATACCGCCGACATTACCAGCGTAATGGCAATAATGGCACCACTGATCTCTTTCATCGCAGCTATGGTTGCCTGCAATGGTGGCATGTGGTGCTCTGTCATTTTCACATGCACCGCCTCCACAACTACAATGGCATTGTCTACAACAATACCAATAGCAAGCACAAGCGCAAATAAGGTGAGCAAGTTGATAGAAAATCCGAGCAACTGCATAAAGAAAAGTGTACCTACCAGCGCTACCGGCACGGCTAATGCAGGGATTAACGTAGACCGGAAATCCTGCAGGAACAGAAATACCACAATAAACACAAGGATAAAGGCTTCCAATAGTGTTGTCATTACGCCTTTAATAGAAGCATCCAGAAAGCGCGAAACATCATAGTTGATATTGAAGCTCATGCCTGGAGGAAAAGATGACTTCTTCAGTTCCGCCATGCGCTTTTTTACATTGGTAATCACTTCTCTTGCATTAGAACCTGGACGTTGCTTGATCATGATAGAAGCAGAAGGGCGGCCATCCGTTTTAGACACCATGCTATAGCTCAAAGAGCCAAACTCTACGTCTGCAATGTCTTTCAGCTTTAATACTGAGCCATCATTGTTAGCGCGGATCACTATATTTTCGTACTGTCCTGGTTCAAACAGTTTACCAGTATAGCGCAGTACATATTGCAACATTTGTGGTGCTTTATCTGAACTCTCGCCAGTCTTTCCCGGTGCCGCTTCCACGTTCTGGGCCCGGATAGCCTCTACCACTTCATCTGTTGATACACCATATGCAGTTAAGCGGTCGGGTTTGAGCCATACACGCATGGAATAATCCTTGGCTCCCATAATCTCAGCAAACCCTACGCCTTCAATGCGTTTTAATTCCTGCAATACATTGATGTCAGTAAAGTTGTACACGAATTTCTCATCCGCAGCAGGGTCATCGCTCATGATGTTCAGGTACATCAACATGCTGTTCACTTCTTTTTCGGTAGTTACTCCGGCCTTGATTACTTCTTCGGGCAATTCATCCAGTATGGTCGTTACGCGGTTTTGGACGTTTACCGCTGCCAGATCCGGATCGGTACCTACTTTAAAGAATATCTGTATCAGTGTAGTGCCCGTATTGCTGGTTACCGATTGCATGTACGTCATGCCTGGCACACCATTGATGGCTCGCTCAAGGGGTGTGGCTACAGCTTTGGCACATACTTCGGCATTGGCACCTGTATATTTGGCTGTAACGGTTACAGAGGGGGGTACAATATCAGGAAACTGGGTAATGGGCAACGTAAACAGCGCCAGTATACCCAGCAAGACAAAAAACAAGGAGATGACCAGCGATAACACTGGACGCTTTATAAATTTGTCAAACATAATTCGTTTAATTTTTAAAAAAGCAATGGCCTTACAGCTTAAGGCGATTGTTTAGAAGACAGATGACAGATGATGGATGGTAGATTATGGATGATGGATGATGGAGCATAGTAAGGATAGATAGTATTTATCAAATCTCTATCATCTATCATCCATCATCTGTCATCCCCCATTTCCCATCACATCGCATTCATGCTAAGACTATCCATAACCACTTTTCGGGGAATGATCTGCATGCCATCGCGGATGCTCTGAACGCCTTCATATACTATTTTGTCTCCAGGATTTAATCCCGATTGCACAATATAATAATGAGAGATGCGGGTTTGGGGCACGAAGTTTCTCATCTTCACTTTATTCTCTGCATCTAAAACATACACATAGTTTTTGTCTTGGATCTCAAAAACAGATTTTTGCGGAACCATCAGGGCGTCCTCTACAGAAGTTTTCAAAATGATCTTTCCGGTGCCGCCATGTTTCAATAAGTGTTTTGGATTGGGAAATCGTGCACGGAAAGCAATGGAACCAGTGTTTTCTTCAAATTCGCTGGCTACAGTTTCAATCTTTCCTGTGTAGTTATAAGTGCTGCCATCAGCCAGAATCAGTTGAACTGTATTACTGCTTTTTTCTTTATCCTTCAGCCTGGCATTAGTGTAGTGAAGGTATTCATCCTCAGAAATATTAAAGTAAGTATATACTGAGCTGGCATCTGATACAGTGGTCAACAAGGTTCCTGCTTCCAGCAGGCTGCCTTTTTTTAACGGTATTCGATTGATGGTACCATGGAAAGGTGCCCTGATATAAGTATACGATAGTTTTGTTTGTGCATCTGTCAAAATGGAACGTGCTTCTTCAATCTTGGCTTCCAATGCATTTTGTCTTGCCTGGGCTACTTCCAGGTCTGAGGGTGTAACTACTTTTTTTTCTACCAGTAAACGCACC
>CBKWHA010000034.1:0-30028 GCA_966674115.1 uncultured Chitinophagaceae bacterium | reverse complement strand
TTGATGGCTGGCGAACCCTCCTTCAGCCTGAAATCAAAAACATTATGCGTGGCATCGATCGTTTCAAATTCCGGTGACAGGTCATTGATCGCAGCCTGTATGGTTGCATGTGCCGGTGTCTTTGCTACCCGCCACAATACATGGTCAAATAAAACAGAAAATGACGTATTGCCTTCTTTACCCACTACCACTTCATCTTCTACGCTGCCACTCTCACCCCAGAAGATGCAATTGCGAAATGTGGCATCCAGGTTATTAGAGAAAGTAATGCCGTTTTGCTGAAAGAAATTCCGTACTTGAAGAACAGGTTTATTATGCGAAATAAAACCATTGTAGAAGCTGGCTACCGTGCAATGTGTAAACTCGTACTTTCCCCCATTTATTATGGCCAGGTTTGTACCGCAATTGCTGATCAGCAGGTTGCGGGCTGTAATGCTCGAATTGCTGGCCAGTAGGCCGGCATCATAAGCATTGTCGATAATAGTTTCATTAAGGAGAAGTTTTGGATTGGTGTTGGATGAAGGCTCTGCAACCACTACTGCCTGGTAGGCGTTTTTGATCACGGCAAAATCAATACGGTTGTCTTTGCTCTCTTTGGTAAATATGATACCCGGCCAGCCTGCAGGAAAATCTTTATAAGGATCATCCAGTCGGTCTCCGGTAAATAATACCCGGCTCGTATCCACACCTTCCACACTTAATGTACCTTTTACCAGTATGGGTGCATCGGCATGTGCATAAACCTTGCATCCCCTTTCAATGGTGAGTTGTCCACCCGCTGCGATTTCCAATTCACCTAGTATCACATAGGGCAGGTCATTCTGCCATACCTCATTGCCGGTGATTACGCGATTGCGCAGGAAATGCGCATTCTGCCCGTATGCCTCCAGTTGAATGACTTCCTGGTTGCCGTTGTAGGAGATCTCAATACTGTCGCGCACCACAAAAGGCAGGTTGTCCGTAGAAGGATCGACCTTCACGGTAACAAACACATATGCGCTGTCATTGGCAGCAATACTAAAGTCGTTAACTACAGGACCAACCGTCCCGTTGACATTGATCATAAAAGGAGAAGTATTACCACCCTTTAACGCCACCGAACCAATGCGCAGGCCTTGACTATTATTGTTGAAGATCTTGAAGAATTTAGTAACCGATCCGGTCGTCGTAAACACCGTATCGAAGTGCACTGTATCAGTAAACACCGTCAGACGCGCATCTGAACTCGTCGTAAACGATTCCTTTTTACATGAAAAAAGCAGCAGGACAAAAATAATAACAGCAGTAATTCTCACGGGGCAAAACTATGAACTATAAACTACTTACTCACACACAACGCTCCAAAACTCACCCGCACATTCTTCCCTTTCAACAGTTCCAGTCCGCAGGCTTCGATCGTAGCGCCTGTGGTAATAACATCGTCTACCAGCAACACATGCCTGCCTTCAATTGCTTCTTCTTTGGTAAGCGTAAAACTTCCCGCCATGTTTTCCCACCGTTCCAACCTGCTTTTATGAGTTTGCGTATCGGTATGGTGGTTCCGTACAACGATATCATGAAGCACAGGCTTCTGTAAAATACTGGCAATACCCTCGCATAAAACCATTGCCTGGTTATAACCTCTTTTGCGTTCCCTGGAAGGGTAGAGGGGAAGTGGTACCAATGCATCAATATCATGAAACCTGTTGGATTGAGCCAATTGTTGTCCCATAAGCGTACCTAGGTAAAAGCACAGATCTTTATGACCCCTGTATTTGAACTGGTGTACCAGGTGTTGCATCATCGACTCCTTTGTGAAATAATATTGTGCCGTGGCAGCCTTAAACGGCAGACGGCCCCAGAACATTCTTTCAATAAGGTTATCAGCATGCAAATGAAAAGAAGTACCAGGTAAAGAGGAATGACAATCCAAACAAAGCTGATGTTCTTTATCTAACAAATCACTACCGCAACCTGCACACAAATGTGGAAAGATCAAGTGAAGCAAAGCCTCACCACCTGCCTTCAAAGAAGAAATAAAGCCGAACATAGTTTTGGTTTACACAAGTATTAATTCCTGGAAAGATAACAACCTTTATTTCTATTGGCAATACATTAATAAACGGTCAAGCCTCTACCTTACCTCTTACCTTTCATACATCGTACTTCTAATTTCTTACTTCCTACTTCTAACCTCTTACCTCGTACCTAAAAAAAGTACCGATACACCTCATCCACCTGCCCCATCGTGATCACCTCTATATTGAATCGCTGCTTGGGCAATGCCTTCTGATTGTATTTTGAAACAATGATCTTTTCAAAGCCCAGTTTCTCTGCTTCTGCAATGCGTTGTTCAATACGGTTCACAGCCCTTATCTCCCCACTCAGGCCTACCTCGCCGGCAAAGCAAACATTATGTGGTATACTGGCATCCTCATACGAAGAAAGCAAAGCAATAAGAACAGCCAGATCAATAGATGGATCTTCTACCTTCAATCCGCCGGCAATGTTTAGGAATACATCCTTAACGCCAAAATGAAAGCCGCCTCTTTTTTCCAATACAGCCAATAACAATTGCAGCCTGCGCAGGTCAAAACCGCTAACAGTACGTTGCGGTGTGCCATAGACCGATTGTGTTACCAATGCCTGTACCTCTATCAACAAAGGCCGCATACCTTCCATAGTAGCAGCAATGGCAATACCGCTTAAAGCCTCTTCCTTTTGTGTGATCAGGATCTCGCTGGGATTTAACACAGGGTTCATACCATTGTCATTCATCTGGTATATACCCAGTTCAGACGTACTGCCAAAGCGGTTCTTCAGCGTACGCAAAATGCGATAGGCATAATGACGGTCCCCTTCAAACTGAAGCACGGTGTCTACCATGTGCTCCAGCAACTTGGGACCAGCAATGTTTCCTTCTTTGTTGATGTGCCCTATTAAAAACACAGGTGTATTGGTCTCCTTGGCAAACTGTTGAAATTCGGCTGCACATTCACGTATTTGTGAAACACTACCTTGTGAGGAATCTATGAAAGGAGACTCCAGTGTTTGTATGGAATCCACGATCACCAGTTTAGGCTTTAGTTTTTTGATCTCTTGAAAGATCACTTGTGTGGATGTTTCAGTAAGCAGGTAAAAATTATCATTTTGAGCCTTCAGCCTGTCCGCCCGCATCTTGATCTGCACTTCACTTTCTTCACCGCTTATGTATAAGATGGTAATGTCTGTTAAGTGAAGGCCCATTTGCAGGAACAAGGTCGATTTACCAATACCAGGCTCGCCTGCTACCAGGATAATACTTCCCGGTACAATACCACCACCTAATACCCTGTTCAATTCATTATCTCTTGTTAGTAAACGTGGTGTTTCCTTGGTTTGTATTTGTTGTAGCGAAATGGTTTTACGAGCTGGTGTATCTTCAGAAAATGAACGCCAGTCGTTTGTTGTTTTCTTATTGTCCTTTTGGATCAGTTCTTCAACAAACGTATTCCATTGCTGACAGCCTGGACACTTGCCTAACCACTTGGCACTTTCATATCCACAATTCTGGCAAAAAAATCCTGTTTTAACTTTTGACATTAGTTAGATTGAATGAAAAATTTTAGTCTATGAGTTTAGGTTATACCGTTAAATTTTGGATGCTACGGCATAGTAATTTAAGAAATTGATTGTTGCCAATTGCTTGTTTTATTTCTGCTCTAAAGAGTTGGAAATACCCCCTTCTCAGGGAGTGGAAATATTGCAAAAAAGGGCCGGTCAAAAGACCAGCCCCTTTACTTACTAACCCATTAAATTCTGCCACTAAATTACAAATATGCGCCACATTTCAAAATTATTTTTTACCCCTGTTGAAAACTTTTGCTTCTTTTTAAAAATTGGCTTTTATCATTTACGTCTTTATAAATAATTGATAATCAATAAAATAAAAATTGCATTTGGTTGCTTCAAAAATTGGGTTTCCTGAAAAACTGTCAGGCCGTTCAGGATTTTTCCACATTGTATGACAAAAATGAATAAACAATGTTAAACCCGGCATTTTCAGTCACTTAAATCACATTTGGTTACTAATTTGATGGTATTATTTATAAAAAATTTTAGAAAAATGACACCATCAATATTGTTCGTTTCTCTGCTTTTTATTGGTATCAGTATGATCGTTTCTATGATCATGAAGAGCCGGTTTTCCGCCTACAGTAAAATTCCTTTGTCGGCAGGGCTAACCGGAAAGGAAGTAGCCGAAAAAATGCTGCGGGAAAATGGAATTTATGACGTAAAAGTAATTTCAGTCGATGGTTTTTTGTCCGACCACTACAACCCCATGAATAAAACCATTAATCTTAGCCCTGAGGTATATGGTAATTATAGCGTGGCTGCCGCTGCAGTAGCAGCCCACGAAACCGGGCACGCCATCCAGCATGCCACAGCTTATAGCTGGCTCATGATGCGTAGCCGGCTGGTGCCCCTGGTACAGTTCAGCGCTACATTGGTCAACTGGGTACTTCTGATCGGTGTTATAATGGCCGCCTCAGGCAATACGACCCTATTGCTCGTAGGTATTGCATTGTTTGCTTTATCAGTTTTATTTTCACTAATTACCTTACCAGTAGAGTTTGATGCCAGCCGCCGTGCTTTAGCCTGGTTAAAAACCACCAATGTAACCAGCCATTCGGAGTTTCCGAAGGCCAAAAACGCTCTTACCTGGGCCGCCATGACCTACGTAGTAGCCGCTCTGGCCGCCGTTGTGACCCTGCTCCAATACGTAATGATCTTCCTCGGCGCCCGCGACAGGGAGTAGGAAAAAAGAATAAATCTTACAAATTAGGCTAAATAATAAGTGATGGGCAAGCAGCAAGAGTCATAAATACTCCCTGCTCCTCATCACTTTTTTATTGTTTCCCAATTATAAATTCCAATATCTTATTCCCAACCCCCCAACCTTCAGCTTCTCCACACACCAATATGATCCCAAATGCCACTATCAAATGATCTGCCCTAACATTATTGAATCCTAATGACCTGTAGTTCAGGTTCTTGTGCGCAGATGCTCCCCTTTAGGGGCTGGGGGTGTGCGCCGGCCCGGCTGCGCACACGGAGCGATTGCGGCAGCCTTGATCTTTTTGGTTCTTTTTGCATCAAGGCAAAAACGAACATAAAGCCGCTATCCAGGCAAAAGGACAAACAAAGAAAAAGCCCCGCTTTTCAACGGGGCTTTTTCTCTAAATAAGTTCTTTTTACAGCTTAATCTCCTCCCCGCTATTATCAAAAAAGCGAAACTCGGTGAGGTGGAAGTTGGTGTTAGGCTTGATATTAATGCTCTGGTTGTACTTTCTCTTCCATTTGGAAGCCTTTGAAAACAGCCAGCCTTTAGTCAAATAAGCATGCACAATAGGATGTACAACAACAGTCAGGTTGCGGTGGTTATGGGTAATCAGGTAGCCTAAATTCTTTTCGATCTCATCCTCCAGGATCAGGGTAGAAGAGATCTTGCCGGTACCATGGCAGCTAGGACACACCTCCTGGGTATTGATATTCACCTCAGGCCGCATCCGCTGACGGGTAATTTGCATGATGCCAAACTTGGAGATCGGCAAAACAGCATGTTTCGCCCTGTCTGGCCGCATAAACTCTTCCATGGCTTCCAGCAGCTTCTTTTTATTCTCCGGAAGCTTCATATCGATAAAATCTACCACGATGATGCCGCCAATATCCCGCAGCCTCAGCTGCCGTGCGATCTCTTCCGCAGCCTCCAGGTTGGTTTCCAGCGCGTTCTGCTCCTGGTTGTTGCCAACGCTCTTATAACCGCTGTTCACATCAATCACGTGCAGGGCTTCCGTATGTTCAATGATCAGGTAGGCGCCGCTGTTCAGGTTCACCGTCTTGCCAAAAGAGCTTTTCACCTGCTTGGTAATGCCAAACTGGTCAAAAATAGGAGTGCCGTTACCATGCAGGGCAACAATATCTGCCTTTTCCGGTGCTATCCGCTGTATATACGACTTGGCATCAGCATAGATGCCCTTGTCATTGGTCACAATGCGGTTAAAATCGGCGTTCAGCAGGTCGCGTAAGATGCTGGTTGTCTTTGTCTGTTCACTCAGGATCTTCGCTGGTGGCGTGGCACTTCTCAGGTTCTGCTGGATGGTTTTCCAGGTAGCCTGCAGTTCCGACAGATCCTCATGAAGCTCGGCCGTGTTTTTGCCTTCTGCAGCCGTACGCACAATGACACCAAAGTTTTTGGCTTTGATAGACTCTACGATCCGTTGCAGTCGCTTACGCTCTTCCGAAGAATGGATTTTTCTGGAAACAGCTACAATGTCATTGAAGGGGGTTAAAACTACAAAGCGTCCGGGTAGCGAAATTTCACAGCTTAAACGTGGACCTTTGGCCGCAATAGGTTCTTTTAAGATCTGAACCAGGATGTTGGGCTTACCATTCAGTACCTCGTTGATTTTTCCTGTCTTAATAATTTCCGGCTCTACCTGGAATTGTGAGAAGTCAAAACCTTCAGGGGTTTTGTCATTAATTGCTGTTTGGGTGAATTTGAGCAGGGAGCGGGCATAAGGACTCAGATCCGTATAATGCAAAAAAGCATCCTTTTCAAATCCAACATCTACAAATGCAGCATTAAGCCCCGGAATAAGTTTCTTTACCTTCCCTAGGTACAAATCCCCTACAGCAAAGCGGGCATCGCTCTTTTCGCTGTGTAGTTCTACCAGTCTTTTGTCTTCTAATAATGCTATTTCCACACCCTGTGGGGTAGCATTGATAATTAATTCTTTGTTCACATTACTCCACCTTTACGATCGTACTTCTTGTGGTGCTTACCATATATGACATGCCGTAGTGCTTGCAGTAACCAGTGAACAGGATGTTGTTGGGGCTATATATTGAGGGCGGGTTGCAAACAACACTATTATGTCAGCATGAAATGAAATAACCGGGAACAAGTCTCTTGCTCCCGGTATGGTTAAGAACCTTTACTTTTTCTTTTTGTGACGGTTCTTTCTTAATCTCTTTTTGCGCTTATGCGTCGCAATTTTATGACGCTTTCTTTTTTTACCACAAGGCATACTCTATTAACTATTTATTTATTAAATAATTTATTTCTTGCTGAGTTCAGCTATTCTAAGTTCCACTTCTTCTTTGAGTCCGGCTATGTTGATCAAAGGCAGGCTCTTGCGGTAATACACAACAGCGTTTGCCTTATCGCCTTTGCGTTCATACGCATCGGCTACCGACAAGATCGCTTCCAGGTTTTGTGGTTGCAACTGCAACACTTTTTCAAAACGCTCGATAGCTTTGTCTAATTGCCCGGAAACTATAGATGCATGCCCCAAGGTCATCTGCGCATAAATATTTTCTGGATCCTTCTCGGCTACTTGCCTTATTTTCAGGATACCTTCCATAGGGCTGGAAATACCGCCGTATAGATAAACTGCGCCCAGACCAACCGCTGAGGAGTCGTTTGCCGGGTTAACCTTCAAAGAACGTTCAAACAAATCTTTTGCCTGAAGTGCTTTCCAGCTTTTTAAGCCAGGATTTTCTTCAGCCCTTAGATTGTCCAAAAACAAATGGGCTGCAAAAGTGAGGGATTTTTCTGAATTTTCCAACCTCGCAGCCTCTGCCGTATACCAGGCATAGGGTTCAAACACCCTGGCAGAGTCGTACCAAAACTTGGCCAACTGGTGATAAACATGGATTTGTTGGCCTTGAACATCACCACGGGTAATACTTTTTTCCAGGAAATTTAAACGGGCATTTTGTTCAGGAGAAAGATTCTCTTTTGCATGAAATAGGATGGTGTCAATAGAAATAGCTGCATCATTAACAGACTCTGCGCCGGCATGGGCATGATCATCATGGGTGTCTGTACTTGCTTTTTGTTTGGCGCCAAAGATCTGGCCCTGAGTGGCAAAAAACAATAAAATCACTGAAGCTAAGGCAATTCCAGCCGTAATCCACTGCGGTCTCTTCACAAAAAAATTTTTGCAAAGTTAAAAGTTATGAGGGTTTAGAAGTTGGAAAGTGAAGTTTGCCGCTTGTCCTTAATGTTAAATTTATCCGCCCCCAACGCGAATATTTAAATTAATTCATTCATATGCCCGCAATCATTACACTTCAAACCAATTTCGATCTCTTATTTCGTACCTCTTACCTCTTACCTCTAACTTTCCACCTGCCCCTTCTCCTCAATGCTTACCTTCTTGATCTCAGCTACAAACTCTTTTGCAGGCTTGAACGCAGGAATTAAATGCTCAGGAATGTTTACGGCTACATTCTTTTTGATATTGCGCCCGATTTTCGCGGCTCTTCTTTTGGTAATAAAGCTTCCAAACCCCCGGATGTAAATATTTTCACCCTTGGAGAGCGAATCTTTGATTTCTTTGAACATAGATTCAAGCGTAACGAGGACGTCCACCTTTGGGATTCCTGTTTTTTCGGAGATCTGGTTGACTAAATCAGCTTTTCTCATTTGCAAAGGTTGTTTGAAGTTATTACCAAAAATTTGTAGCACTAAAATAAATGATTGTCAATATAATACAAACATTTTTGTAATGAATTGTTGTGTATTTTTTAAATGAAACCGTTGAAACTGGTAAAAAATGGATAAAATCAAGGGCTTTTCTCCTCTTTTTACAGAGGCTTTGCTGCAATGGAACCGTACCGGCAACCACCGGCAAATGCCCTGGAAGGGAGAAAAAGAACCCTATAAAATTTGGCTCAGCGAGATCATCCTGCAGCAAACCAGGGTAGAACAAGGCCTGAAATACTATGAACGCTTCGTCGAAACCTTTCCTACTGTACACCACCTGGCAGAAGCTCCGGACCAGCAGGTGTTCAAATTATGGGAAGGGCTTGGGTATTACAGCCGCTGCAAAAACCTGTTGGAAACAGCACGCTACATCGCTAAGGAGTTGAATGGGGTTTTCCCCGGTAAATACGAGGATATTTTAAAGTTGAAAGGCATTGGCAGCTATACGGCCGCGGCCATTGCTTCCTTTGCCTTCAATCAGCCTCATGCGGTTCTTGATGGCAATGTGTTCAGGGTATTGGCACGTATTTACGACCTGGAAGAACCCATCGATACCACAAAGGCCAAAAAAATCTTTGCCCAATTGGCGCAACTCCAATTGTCAAAAGACCAGCCCGGTACGTACAACCAGGCAATCATGGATTTTGGCGCCTTGATCTGCAAGCCTTTTCCCGAATGTGCCGCCTGTTTCTTTACAGAACATTGTAAGGCATTCCTGCTAGGTAAACAACTCTTACTGCCTGTAAAAGAAAAAAAGATCGTTGCAAAAGAGCGTTGGTTCAACTACGTTGTACTGCAGTATAAAGACCTGTTCGCTATCAAAAAAAGAGCCAGCAAGGATATCTGGCAAAACTTGTATGAATTTCCACTAATTGAAACCGCCAATCCCGCATCCATAAACGATTTGCAACTCCAGTTGGAGAAAAATTTTGGCCTCGGCCATCACCAGGTTCAATTCCTGAACAACCCGTTCGAAACAAAACAACGCCTCACGCACCAGGTAATCAATTTCTCTTTGCTGGAAGCCCAAACCACCAAAATGAAAGATATTCCGGGCTTTATATGGGTCAGCAAAGACCAATTAAATCATTACCCTTTTCCAAAAACTCTGCAGGAATATCTTCAAAAAGTAAAAAAAATCTCCTAACTTATATCTCATAACACATAACCCATACCTCGTAACCCTTTTTTAAGGCCGAGGATGGCAAAAAATTTGATATACTTTCTAATTAGCTCATTGATGTAACATGGAGGAGATTTAATAACTAGTAATATGTATTGTTATGAGAGGAGTCAACAGAGTAATGCTTATTGGGAACCTTGGGAAAGATCCCGATGTTCAATTTTTGGAAGGGAATATCGCAGTGGCTAAGTTCCCCTTGGCTACAACAGAAACTTTTAAAGATCGGTCCGGCAAACTGGTTTCACAAACAGAATGGCACACCGTGGTTTTATGGCGAGGCCTGGCTGAATTAGCGCAAAAATACCTGCACAAAGGAAGCCTGGTTTATATAGAAGGCCGCCTGAGAACCCGCAGTTGGGAAGACAAAGAGGGCAACCGAAAATTTGCAACCGAAGTGGTTGGCGACAACCTGATCATGCTGGATAAACGCATGGAGGGCGCTGCCAACACTCATTTGCACCCCGATACAGGCATGGAAGGATTAACTGGGCCTGACGCTCCTTTAACGGAACCTTCACCAGACCTTTCATTTTAGAAACAATAAAACAATAAATTTGTATTTCACAGGCAGGCCCTATGACCTGCCTTTGTGATATAACAAGTTTTCACCAAAACTTTTGCATTGGACTATTCATCGGTCATTAACCATATAAATTCGATCCTACTACTGGAAGTTAACCCACAGAGCACCATCTTCTTAGCAGTGCTTTTATCGGTTTTACTGCTGTTAAGCTTTATTACTGCAGGTGCTGAAGTGGCGCTTTTCTCCTTGCAGGCTAAGGACGTCAATATGCTGAAGACAAAACAGCATGGTGCTGCCAGGCGCATCACTACCCTGCTCGAAGAGCGGAAAGCGGTTTATATTTCGCTGCTGATCGCCGGCTCTATCATCAATATCAGTATCATCATCCTGGCTAACTTCCTCTTAACGCCACTGCTGCAGTTCGGTACGGTGCACTTCTTGGCGCCCCTAAACCTGGACCTGCTGATCAAGATAGTGGTCATCACATTCACCATTGTTTTAGTAGGTAAGATACTGCCCAAAGTCTGGGCTACCCAGAACAACCTGCGCTTTGCCTATAGCGCTGCTGCCGTAGTAGAGGGTATTCACCTGTTGCTGCGCCGCATTAGTCTGAGCATGGCCGACGTTGCCGATAATATTAGCCAGCACAGCGGTGCCAGCCAGATGCAAACCAAAAGTCTTCGCGAACTGGATGAGGCCATCGATGTAAACACAGCCGAAACCTCAGACGAAGAAAAGAACATTCTGAAGGGTATTGTAAAATTTGGCAATATTTCCGTAAAACAGATCATGCGCTTCCGGCTGGATGTGAGTGGCGTGGATCACGATACGCCTATCACCGAGCTGGTAAAGGCTGTAGAAGAATTGCACTATTCGAGATTGCCCGTATATCGCAAGAACCTGGATGATATAGTCGGTATCTTGAACACAAAAGACCTGCTGCCCTACATCAACGAAAAAAACTTCGATTGGCACATATTGATCCGGCCTACGATGTTTGTGCCCGAATCCAAGTTGATCAAGGACCTGCTGCATGAATTCCAGTCCAAACACGTGCATTTTGCCATTGTGGTAGACGAATGGGGTGGCACCAGCGGTATCGTCACCATGGAAGACATCCTCGAAGAGATCATCGGTGATATCCGCGATGAGTTTGACGAGGATGAAACCACGGTTAGAAAGATCGACAACCATAGCTTTATCGTGGATGGCAAGATCATGCTGCACGACATGTGCCGCGCTATGAACCTTGCCCTCGATACCTTCGACGAGATCAGGGGCGAAAGCGATTCACTGGGTGGTCTGGTGCTGGAAATAGCCGGCAAGTTTCCAAAGGTTAATGAAGTCCTTACAGCCGGCGACTTTGAATTTACAGTTTTAGAAGTAGCGAAAAACCGGATAACCTCCGTAAAGGTGACCATCAACCAGCATCATGAGTAAATTTTTATTCTGTACCGGGCTGTTGCTGTTCTTATTTGCTTGCAACAGCGATTATGGCTACAAGCCTAGAGGTTATTTCAAAATAGATTTTCCTAAGAAAGCATACCAATCTTTCAACCAGCCAGGTTACCCCTATAGTTTCGAATACCCAACCTATGCCCGTATCGTGAAAGACACTACTTTTTTTGAGCAGGCTCCGGAAAATCCCTACTGGATCAATGTCGATTTTCCGCAGTTCAACAGTCGCATCCATATCAGCTATAAACAAATAAGCAAAAACAACTTTGACTCCCTGGTCAACGATGCCTTCACACTTTCATACAAGCAACACACTTACAAGGCATCTGCCATCGAGCCCGAGCCTTTTACAACACCCAACGGCCTGCAGGGTGTTTATTTCACCTTGAAAGGCAATACCGCCACCGCCAACCAGTTTTTTGTTACCGACTCTGTGAAACACTTCCTGCGCGGCGCCCTCTACTTTAACGCCACCCCCAACGAGGATTCCATCCGACCCGTCAACGACTTCCTCCGCAAAGACCTGCAACATTTGATTAATACTCTGCAGTGGAAGTAGTAAAGTTTATGGTTTTTGGTTTATAGTTTATTGTCAAAACAACCATAATCTATAAACCAAAAACCATAAACCCTAACTAATAAACTACCTTTGCCAAAATTTTATTTACTGTGATTGCAATTGACAATGTGCTGGTAAGCGACGATGTGGTGGAAGCAAAATTTGTATGCGACCTGCACAAATGCAAAGGTGGCTGCTGCGAAGACGGCGATGCCGGTGCCCCCCTCACAAAAGAAGAAAAAAAGATCATTGATCAGAACTATGCTGCAATAGAGCCTTACCTCACTCCTGAAGGAAAAAAAGAGATCAAGCACCAGGGCAAATACATTTACGATCGCGAATTTGGCTGGGTAACACCCACTATCGACAATAAGATCTGTGCCTACGGCTTCCGTGATAAACAAGGCATTATCAAATGCGGTATCGAACAGGCATATAATGATGGCAGGCTTGACTGGAAAAAACCTATTTCCTGCCATTTGTATCCCATCAAGATCACGGAATCCAAAGAATACACCATGGTCAACTACGAGCCCCGCGAAGAGCTTTGCAAATGTGGCTGCACCCTCGGCAAAAAGCTCAAAGTACCTGTTTACCAATTCCTGAAAGAATCCCTGCTTCGCAAATTTGGTCCCGACTTCTACGAAGCCCTCGACCAAATAGCCCAGGACTACTTCGCCGCCAAAGAATCCGCTAAGAAGTAAATAAGCTTCCAAAATAAAAAATTAAGGCACAGACTTCCGGCCTAATCCCGAACTCAGTGCCTTTTTCATCCTCCTTCCATTTACCATAACCCCAAATCCACGACCTACACCCACAACTAATTACTCATCACTGATCACTCATAACTCATAACCCGCCACCTCATCCCCATTGCTCATTGCCAATTGCCCATTCCCCTACTTCATACTTCTAACCTCGTACCTCGTACTTTATCCTTCTCCATCTCCCTATTGCTTTTCCCTTAATTTCAAATCATAAATCTCAAATTTCAAATCCCGTATCCTCAATCCCTTGTATTTTTGACTTACAACAGAATAAGAGTTTCCATGTCCGATCATTCCAATTCATTCCTTGCGAAAAGCTCCATTAAAGCAACCGACAGGGAACACCGCAGAAAGATCAACTTCAACATATCACGATACAACGCTGTAGTGCCCTTGGGTAAACAGCAGTTTACCAATGTGCACCTGGCAAGGGAAAGAGCCAAGAATGCAAAATGGCAGGCAATAGAAACACTCGACCAGCAGCTCGAAGCCTTCGAGGAAAAAATTACAGCCCGCGGAGCCAAAGTCATCTGGGCCGAAACTGCCCAACAAGCCCTTGATGAAATACTAAAGATCTGCAAGGCAAAGAACTGCTCCACCATTGTAAAAAGTAAAAGCATGGTCACCGAGGAGCTGCACCTCAATAAGTTCCTGGAAAAGCACAAAATAGAAAGTGTAGAGACCGACCTGGGCGAATACATCCAGCAACTGGACGGGGAGCCGCCTTACCACATCGTAACACCGGCCATGCACAAGAATAAGGAAGACGTTGCCAGGTTGTTTACCGAAAAACTGGGCACCGCACCAGGCCTGAATCCCAGCCAGTTGACACTTGTAGCCAGGCAAAGGCTGCGCGAAAAATACGTACAGGCCGAAATAGGTATCACAGGCGCAAATTTCATTATTCCTGATATCGGAGGCGTAGCCGTTACGGAAAACGAAGGCAATGCCCGCCTGAGCGCTGCCTGGCCCAAAACACATATAGTTATTGCCGGCATAGAGAAAGTAATCCCATCATTTAAAGACCTGGCTCTGTTCTGGCCCCTGCTCTCTACCTATGGTACCGGCCAGAAAGTGACCGTATACAATTCCATCTTTACCGGCCCACGCCAACCCGGAGAAAAAGACGGACCGGAAGAAATGTATGTGATCTTGCTGGACAATGGCCGCACCAACATCCTGGCCAATCCAAAAACGAGGGAATCGCTATACTGTATCCGTTGCGGCGCCTGCCTCAATGCCTGCCCGGTATACAAAAATATTGGCGGACATGCTTATGGAACTACCTATAGCGGCCCCATCGGATCCGTGATCACACCGCACCTGAGAGGCATGGGTGAGTGGAAGCATTTAAGTTATGCCTCCTCGTTATGTGGAAACTGTACGGAAGTCTGCGCCGTAAAGATTAATTTGCACGAGCTGCTGCTCGAAAACAGGCAGGAGGCAGTGAGCAACAACCAAACATCTTTTGCAGAGAAGATGGCATGGAAGTTTTGGAAGAAAGCTATGATGAACCGCTGGATGTTGAACGCTGCTTCTGGCAATACGAAGAGCTGGGTAATAAATACTTTTGGGAAAGAGTGGACAAAGCATCGGACAGATTTGAAGTTTCCTGAAAAATCATTTAACCAACTGTGGAAGGAAAAGAACAAAAAAACAATTAGCTAATGTACTAATTTGAAAATTAACCGTCTGTGCTTCTTTATTGTCATACCATAACACCAAGGATCAAGTACGTTGCCGATTTCATCTCGCAATATTTCCAGCATCCGTTTCAGGTCACAGCCAACGAGCAGGCTTATATTGCAGCGTCCGGCTTTAAGATCAATTATTCGCACCAAAGGTTCTCTGCAGAGGAAATTTATATAAAGCCCTGCCCCATACTCTCTGAAAGCGAAAAAAGAAGATTCCATTTACACACCTTTCAGCATAAACATTACAAGGCATTTTTCGAAACGGATGGTGACATGCGCTTCGATCTGTTTGGTGCCATATTCTACCTGCTTAGCCGCTACGAAGAATACTTGCCGCACGAAAAAGATAGCTATGGCCGCTTTGCACACCAAAGCTCAGTAGCCTACAGAGAGGAGTTTCTGCACCTGCCTCTGATCAATATCTGGCTGGAAGATTTCAGGGAGTTGTGCATGCAGAAGTTTCCTGAACTGCAGTTTACTCCTGCCCGCTTCCAGTTTCAACCTACTTACGACATTGACATTGCATGGTGCCACTTGCACAAAACCTTTAAGCAAAATTTCGGGGGTATCTTGCTGTCTATTCTAAAAGGTAAGTGGGGCGCAGCCCGCAAGCATATAAGGGTTCTGAAAGGCAAAATAGAAGACCCCTTTGATGCTTACGAATGGATGGATGAGTTGCACGAACGTTTTGGATTACATCCTGTTTACTTTATACTTGCTGCCGCTGAAAAGAACAAGTATGACCGCAACATTGATATTCACAACGCAGACTTTCAAAGGTTGGTGCATTCCATTGCCACAAAGTATAAAGTAGGGATGCATCCATCTTGGGCCAGCAGCGACCACAGGAATCTTTTAGGGAAAGAAAAACTGTACCTGGAAAAAGTAACCAACCAGCACATCCACATGTCGCGTCAGCACTACATCCGCATGACGCTGCCCTATACCTATCAATTACTCCTGGATAATGGCATTACGCACGAATATTCCATGGGTTATGGCAGTATCAATGGCTTCAGGGCCTCGGTAGCCTTGCCCTTCTATTGGTACGACCTGGATAGGGAAGAAAAAACCAACCTCCTGGTACATCCCTTCTGTTTCATGGATGCCAATGCCTACTATGAACAGAATCTTTCAGCCCAGGAAGCACTCCAGGAACTGTTACAGTTCTATACAACTATTAAATCTGTCAACGGCACCATGTGTACCATCTGGCACAACAACTTCTTAGGTACCGCCAACGAATTCGAAGGCTGGCGCGATACCTACGAAAACTTCATCGAAATCGTCACCCGGGATAAATACAACCCATAACTTCATTTGCTCCTATTCACCAAATACACCCCATAAAGCGTCACCAAAACACCGCCCACGATCACAGCCGTAAGCTTCTCGCCAAACAATAGCCAGCCCAGAAGCACAGCAACGATTGGGTTCACATATGCGTACAAGGAAACCTGCTCTATAGGCAAATTTTGCAGCGCATATATGAAAGCAATAAAAGTAATAATAGAGCTAAAGACGGTTAGAAATCCAATAGCAGCCCATGACTGCCAGGGTATAGCTGCCAGGGTTATGGCATTACCGGTCGCGTGGGCAATAGAGAAAAGCGCGGTGCCGGAGATCACCATCTGCAGCCCAAGACTAAAGTAGGGATTAAAGCTTGCCGCATGCTTTTTCGTGTACAAGGTTCCAAATGCCCACGACCAGGTAGCAATTACAGAAATAAGAATACCAAACCGGAAATAGGGATTCAGCAGGTCGTGCAGGTGTTCTGTAAAAATGACGCAAACACCAGCAAATCCAATGATCAATCCAACAATAGCCAGGGGCTTCAGCTTTGACTTTTCAGCAAACAAACCGATGATAAGCAACCATAAGGGGAAAATGGCCCCGATAATGGCACCCAGGCCGGCAGAAATATATTTCACGCCCCATGTAGACAGTCCATTACTCAACATAAAATTCAATAGGCTTAGTACCAGTATGTTTTTCCATTCCTGCCCTTTGGGCCAGGCTGCACCACGGGCAAGGAAAAACAAAACAAAGCATACACCTCCTATAAGCTGACGTAGACCAGCCATCTGAAGTGCCGGCATATGACGCACCGCCTCCTTAGAGGCAATCCATGTCGTGCCCCAGAAAAAACAAACCACAGCCAGTGCAAACAATGCCTTGGTCCGCTGACTATGTTCACCAATAAGATTGCTCATGAAAAAAGAGAGAACGTTTATGGTTTATTGTTTTAAACCATAAACTATAAACTAATACCTATCGCGCAGCAAAAGTATAAATCTTTCCACCGCCCTTCTCACTTCTGCTGTAGAGGCCTGATGATTGTTCACCATGACAGAAAAAAGCAGCAGTTTGTCTTTACGGGTATACAGATAACCGCTGAGCGTAACAACGCCCGACATCGTCCCTGTCTTTGCATAAACAGCAATACTATCGGAAGTGTAATAACCTTTCAGTGTGCCTTCGTTACCTGCAGGAAATATTTCCTTGATGCGTTCCATGCCGAACTCATCTTTCATCTTGTTGAGAATAAATACAAGATCCTGCGGCGTAAACAAATTATACCGGCTCATGCCCGAGCCATCCACCCATCTTGGCCTTTGAGGCAGGTCCTTAAAATCCGTTTTCAGTAATGTATCAATAGTGCGTTCATCATTCATTACGCCCAACACCTCATTACTCACCATCAGCAACAACTGCTCTGCAAAAAAATTATCACTCTGGTACATCGTGGGTTTTAGTACAGAATCTGTAGGCTGGCTCTTGATCTTCTTGAATAAAGAATCTTTGAATGAATATTCCCCATGTCCACTGTTAACAAGATTGATGTGAATGACATTTTTGTTAATTGTATCGTTCAATAATTCCCGAATCAATTTGAAATCACTATGAAAAGGAACTTCCTGATAACCAGATGGAGACATATGCGGTAAAAGAAGAAATTGGTTGGAGCTAATTTCCCTACCAATTTTATAACCAAGACCCTTTTGACTTAATTCGTTTAATAATTCCTTCCTATAAAAAGAGTCATTTTGAAAGAATGAAGGTGTGATGGTAAGATCAACTGTCGGTTGGGCAAACAACCATTGCAATGAGTCAGCATGCTTTTTAGGAGTAAACGAGACAACATTACCATACATCGGAAATGCCGATCGTTCCGTCATATAATTATCCTGGTAATCATCCCATGACCAACCTTTGCCCCATCGTTCAGCCTGCCAATTTTCACTTTTAAAAACAATTCTTGATCCGTTATTTTTCAACAGATCATATAAAGGCTGCCACTTAAAATCTTTGTGCAGAAAAGTAGGATCTCCTGAAGGCTTAATAACTATATCCTCTTTCTCAGAATGAGCTCCTTTGAATAATGCATAATAACTCCCTGTCAAACTATCTCCCAAATATTTCATCGCCGCATAACAAGTAACGATCTTCACATTACTGGCAGGAACAAAATATTTTTCCCCCTGATATTGATACAAATACTTTCCCTCATCCGGACTATAAACTGCAATCCCCACATGAGCCGTTTCCAGCGCCTTATCATGAATAACCATTTCCTTTGCAGCTCTATGCACAAACCGCCCGGTCCCACAACTGCAAACAATTACCCACATCACCACCAAATAATAAAGTTGTTTCATCCAACCAAAAATAATCCACCCCAATCAACTAATGCTCACAAGCCTCTCAATCCTCATCCATGGCTCTAAACTTTGAACTTTGAACTATCAACTCGCCCCTCATTGCCTATTGCCCATTGCTTATTGCCTATTCCTCACCATCCCCATTCCTCCCTCCAAATCTCCGCTCAAAGGATTTAAGCCTTTTTTCAGAAAGCACTTTTTATATTAGCAATTCAAAATCAATACTTATTTAATGAAGAATTTTATAAAAGTCTTAGCAGTTGGTGTTTCTACTGCTGCTATCATCGCTTTTACACCCCCGGACAGCAAAAGGTCTAAATACATCGATAAGACCAACATGGACTTATCTGTTAAGCCAGGAGACAATTTTTACCTCTATGCCAACGGTGGCTGGTTAAAGAATAACCCGGTACCCGCTTCTAAAACCCGCTGGGGCACTATTGATGTTTTGCGCGAAGAAAGCAGCAAACGCATGCAGGCCCTGCTGCTCGAAGCCTCCAAAAAATCCGCCACCAACCCGCAGATGCAAAAGATCGGCGACTTCTATATGAGCGGTATGGATACCGTAACCATCAATAAGCTAGGCTACGAACCCATCAAAGCTGACCTGCAACGTATTGATGCTATCAGCAACTTAGACGACCTGCTCAAAGAAATTGCATACGAAAAAACCAGGGGAACAGGCAGCGCCCTGTTTAGCTTTTTCATTGCACAGGACCGTAAAAACGTTAATCAGTATATACCTCAGTTAACCCAAGGTGGTATTGGCTTGCCCGACCGTGATTACTACTTAAAGAATGACGCCCGCAGCACAGCCATTCGTAAGGCATATGCGCAACACCTTGAAAAGATGTTCCAGTTGATCGGTGAAAACGAACCCACTGCGAAGGCTAATGCCGATGTGGTAATGCGTCTGGAAACAGCCTTGGCCAAAGCACATATGAGTCGTGTAGAAATGCGCGATCCTTACAAAACCTATAATAAGTTTTCTGTAAAAGATTTCAGTGCCACAACAGCTTCTGTCGATTGGAACAAAATGTTTCAGCAACTGCAACTGAATGGTGCCGATAGTCTCGTAGTAACCAACCCTACTTTCTTTAAGTCTGTAGACGTGCTCCTGTCTGCCGTTCCATTGCAAGACTGGAAGATCTATTTAAAATGGGATCTGCTGGATAATACTGCCGCTTATCTGAGCGAGCCTTTTGTAAAACAAAACTTTGCAATGGCACAGGCGCTGACCGGACAAAAAGAGATAACACCCCGCTGGCAGTTTACCAGCTCTATTATTGACAACCAATTGGGTGACCTTTTGGGTCAATTGTATGTAGATAAATACTTTAAACCCGAAGCCAAAACCCGCATGTTGGATCTGGTAAGCAACCTGCAGCAATCATTTTCAGACCGCATCAAGCGCCTGGATTGGATGAGCGATGAAACAAAGGCCAAAGCCCTTGAGAAGCTTTCATCTTTTGGTAAAAAGATTGGCTATCCCGATAAATGGAAAGACTACAGCACCATCACAATTGATAAAAAAGATTTCCTGGGCAATATCCGCCGTGCCAGTCAATGGGCCTATAATGATATGATCTCACGTTTTGGCAAACCGGTAGATAAAACCCGCTGGAGCATGACACCGCCGACCATCAATGCTTACTATAGCCCTCTGAACAATGAGATTGCTTTCCCCGCCGGAATTCTGCAGTTCCCCTTCTTTGATCCTGGTGCTGATGATGCCATCAACTATGGTGCAATTGGTTCTGTAATAGGTCACGAGATCACACACGGTTTCGATGATCAAGGCAGCAAGTATGCAGCAGACGGTAACCTCAAGAATTGGTGGACAAAAGAAGATGAAACAAAGTTCAAGTCAAAAGCCAACCTGGTAGTAGAGCAATTCAATGGATATACCGTGTTGGATACCATCCATGTAAATGGAAAGCTGACACTGGGCGAAAACATTGCCGACCTTGGCGGTCTGAACATGGCCTACGAAGCCTTTACCAAAACAAAGCAGTTCAAAGAAGGTAAAAAGATAGATGGCTTTACGCCGGCTCAACGCTTCTTCTTAAGCTGGGCACAGGTATGGCGCAACAATGCCCTACCCGAAACACAGGCCCAATTGATCCTCACCGACACCCACTCGCCCGGTATGTACCGTGCCAATGGCCCCCTGGTAAACATGGACGCCTGGTACGAAGCCTTCAACATCCAGCCCGGCGACCAAATGTATAAAGCCCCTGGGCAACGGATCAGGATTTGGTAAAAAGTACACTGCTGTTCAATAAACAAGCGCCCTCTGCTTATCTATGTCCTATACCTACTTAGGTGACCGTTTCACGGATCCTTTTTATAAGAAGAAATATTGCGAAGCAGTACGCGATCCAAAAGGTAAGTGTATTCGTGGCAATAATGGCAATATGTTGGTAAGGTTTGAAAATGGGAAAGTGGTTAATGTGGTAGCCGGGCTACTACTTTCCTTTTTCATGCAGTTGCGTTTTTTGTGTTTTCAGATTAGCACTACGGATGGGCATATGCAGATTGGGTAACAAAAACAGTAAACCAGAAAAACTATGAAAGACAACAGGGTATAAGGGTTTTCAGAATTTCTTGTTTGGATCAGCTTGGTTTGTATATTTATCTACTGTTGTGCATCATTAAATCCTCCTAATCTTGACACCTGAAGAGAAACAAAAGGAACTTATAAGACTTCGTGACTTAAACCAAGCCACATTGGACTATTACATTGAATTTTTTTCTGGATATTTAGCAGAAAAGGAACACTTCAATTCTATTAAGGGACAAGTAGAGGAACTTTATCAAAAAGGTAGACTTACAATGCTGCGTCAGTGGTTTCGGGATTTCACTGAAATGTTCCAAGAAGAAGGTGGTACTGAATACAGCAAGTATATAAAAGAAAAAACAGGCTACGAAGTAGATATCCTTAAAAATTTGTACAAAAGAATAGATAAAGTGCTGGTAAAAGGAAAGATAACTACCGATAATCAATACAGAGATATAATGTCGTTGTTGAACAACCTTCCGGAATCAGACCAACTGGACGCAAATAAAAGAGAACAGCTTAACTTGCTGGTTCTGGACTATGACACCCGTAAGGGCTTAAAGAAATAAACGAACGCACAACAACTGTATTTGTAAAATGGCTGGAGTATAACTACATTTAAACTATGGATCCATAATCAACGGAATTGGTACAGTGATGAGGTACAAATTCAGACTACAGCCCTTTCACATATACCTCTGAATCGTTATAGGGCATTTTTGGACAGTGTACTCAAAAGGCAAAAGACTGAAGACTATGGTTGACGTAACGACAGAGATTATCATCAACGAACGGATTAACATTGTTGCTGATTATGCTTCCAATCCTGACAATGCTCCCGAATGGTATGTAAACATCAAGTCGGTAGACTGGAAAACGCCAAGACCGCTGGCAGTTGGTTCACAGATAGCGTTTACGGCTCATTTTCTGGGACGAAAGTTGGCCTATACTTATGAAATTGTTGAGCTCATACCTAACCAAAAATTGGTAATGAGGACAGCAGAGGGCCCTTTCCCGATGGAAACTGCTTATAGTTGGACATCCATTGACGAGAAGACAACTAAAATGACGTTGCGGAACACCGGTAAACCGTCCGGCTTTTCTAAATTGTTTGCTCCGTTTATGGCAAAAGCAATGAAGCGAGCCAACAACAAAGATTTGCAAAACATCAAGAAAATAATTGAAAGCAAACGAGGATAATACCCTATCACTTGAAGTTTTGCAGGGCACCAGCCCTATCTTTAAGCCCTAATTCATTAATCAGCAGTAATGGAAGTCTTAGGAGTTCGTAACTCAGACTGCCCTGGCAAAGCTGCGAGAATCGTTGTGCGAAACAAGATGAACAGTTCAATAAAACCAATTCGTTTAAAAGTACTTTTCCTCCTGTACTGCTTAGTAATAGTATGTTTTACACTATATTATTCAGGAAACTTTACGGATTTTACAAGGTTCAAAGGGGATGAATATGTTTACTACTTCGGCTTTATTAGTGTAATCAGCTATTCCTTTATCTTTTTAGTTCATGCTGTTGTTGCAAAAATCAATTTGGCTAATCTTCTTTTTGTACCAGTAGTAATTCTATTTTTGGGTATAGTAATCGGAGTGACATTCTTCCTTATTACCTCGTTGGAGGGGACACCAAGACAAACCTTTTATGTACACACGTTTATCCATGTTTTATTAAGCTACTTATTTGGACTGCTGCTTTGGAAAAAGCATCTAAAGGAAACTGATAATAAGATTCGCACAACATGAAGTTGACAATATGGGCTTGTGAAGAAGTTTTCATCTATTCAGGTTCCAGCCGTGTCTCAGGCTTCACCATGTCTTTCGTTCCCTATTCTGTTCGCAAATTTTGTGTAGGGTTAGTCAGTGCTGCTTTTATTGCATGAAGACTAATAGTGGCAAACGCTATGAGGATAGCAAATACACCGGCAACTGCAAACATCCACCAGCCAATATTTATCCGGTAAGCAAAATCTTCCAGCCATTTGTTCATAAAATACCAGCCGATAGGTGCTGCAATGAACAGGGCAATTACCACCAGCTTTATAAAATCTTTGGAGAGTAAGCCAACAATATTGCCTACAGATGCACCCAGTACCTTGCGGATGCCGATCTCCTTTGTTCTTAGCTCTGCGCTGAATGCTGCCAGTCCAAACAAGCCAAGACAGGAAATAAGAATGGCAATGGTAGTAAAGAAGCCCACCAAGGCTGCACGCCGGTCTTCCGTTGCATAATTCTTCTGAAAATCCTCGTCGAGAAAACTGTATTCGAAGGGCTCGTTTGGATTTAAGCTACTCCATGTTTTTTCAATGCTGTTCAACAGCATGGAAACATTCCCGGCTTTTGCATGAACAACAAGGTAACTATAGAAGGGTTGGTTGTTTAAAAAAAACGCATAAGGTGCAATCGGAACATGCAGGTCCTGGAAGTGAAAATCTTTGACTACACCCACTACATGGTATTCAAAACTCTGTCCCCTCCAGTCAAAATATAATTTTTTACCAAGGGCTTCATTTGGCGAAGCAAAACCCAGTTCTTTTACTGTGGCGAGGTTAATGATTATTCTGCCATTAGTATCAGCAGGGAACTGTGATGAAAAAAGTCGGCCTGCCGTGGGCCGTATTCCCAGGGTCTGCAAAAAGGTTTCATCAATAGAATTAGTACGCACCAACTTTCCTTGGTTGGGGGTTGCGCCTTCGCGGCGCAGGCTCAAATCGCTGGGGTTCATTATTCCGGGGTAATAAATACTTGCCCCAACATTTTGTACCAGGGGATTTTTACTGATCTCGTTTTTCAGCGCTGTATAAGTATTCTTTGCATTACTGCTCCTCATGGGTATAATGATCTGCTGGTCCTTTTGAAAACCCAAATCCTTGGTGCGCATGTACTGCATTTGCTTGTTGATAACAACAGAGGCAATGATGAGCACCACGGAAATAATGAATTGAAATATCACCAGTCCTTTTCTTAAGGCAACAGCAGACAAAGAATTGGTAAACTTACCTTTCAATACTTTGACAGGAATAAATGAAGACAGGTAAAAAGCAGGATAACTGCCGGCCAATAGACCGGTAATGATAGCAATGCCTATAAAGCCGAGCATCAAGGGCCATTGAGCCGAAAAGTCCAGAGCTAATTTCGTTCCCGAGATGTAAGAGAAAAGGGGCAATGAGAGTGCGGTGAACCCAAATGCAAGAAGCAAGGCAATACAACTCATTAAAACAGACTCACCAACAAATTGCTTTACCAGGGAACCTTTAACTGCACCGAGAACTTTTCTGATGCCTACTTCAGAAGAACGCTTGGACGAACGTGCAGTAGACAAATTCATGAAATTAATACAGGCAAGTACGAGAGTGAACAAGGCGATGGAACCTAAAATATATAATGAAGCAATACTGCCCACTGCAGAAATATTGCTATCCATTCCCGAATGCAGGTGCATATCTTTTAGGGGAATGAGGAATTGCTTTTTGTAAAAGCCCATACTTTTTAGCACCTCGCCAATGTATTTGTCAACAAATGCGGGGAATTTGGCCTGGAGGGCCTTTGCGTTGGCACCGGGTTTTAGCAGCAGAAACGTCTGGAACATGTTGTTGCCTGCCATGTCTGTTTGCTCCGCAATAAATTGTTGCAGATTGCCTCCTTTCATTGAAATGAAGAACCGTGCATCGATCTGCGTTGGTTTTTTTGATGGCCTGAAGACGCCGGTTACTGTAAATGAAGTATCGCCATTGGTATTACTGCTGATCTTAATGATCTTATTCAGAGCGGGTTCATTGCCAAAAAGCTTTTTGGCAATTTCTTCGTTGAGTACAACCGTGTTGGGGGCATTGAGACAGGTGCGGGGATTGCCTTCAATAAACTGATAAGAGAAGAGCTGGAAAAAAGTAGAGTCAGTAGCAAAGCCCTTTGTTTCGTAAAACGATTTTGTTACCTTATTATCAGGCTTGTACTGCAATAATGTTTTATCCTCTGCAAATAGCTGGAGTATGCGGGTGGTTTCTTCAATCTCAGGAAACTCCTGCTTCATGGCAGCAGCCATTGGCGCAGGAGTATTTGGCTTTGGATCATCTTTGCCGTCTTTCACAAAGGTTGTCGCTATTTCGTAAAGGCGGTCAGCATTTTTATGATGATGATCATAACTGGTTTCATGAACAATGTACAGGGCAATCAGCAGGCAACAGGTGAAGCCGATAGACAAACCAATTATGTTGAGAAAGGAGAAAAGTTTATTGTTCCTGATATTGCGCCAGGCAATCTTAAGATAATTTTGCAGCATATTATCAGTATTATTAACTACGATAAGCTACGTAATTCATGCCGGATCTCAAAGGATTGATTTACAATTGAAGTAGTGATCATAGTGAATCTGAAGTGTTCGATTTCGAACAGTTGCTGCACGGTATTGACATAAGGGCCCCAGTTGCCATGGCACTTGTCTACATGTTCCAAAAAGGGTTTCTGATCAAACCAGAGACAAAACATTTTATTGCTAATGAAAGTAATCATTGTATAATTTGTAAACTATTAATCATTTAGGTAAAATGAAATATTCAGTAAATGACGGCTTTCCCTACTATATTGAAATTGTAGGTGATCAAGATTATAGGCAACTGTTTTTGTCAAAAGAAAACATGAAATTTCTTTATTCACTGACTGAAGAGGAGGGAAGTTATCGTTATGCCCCTGGCAAATGGAGTATAAAACAAATAATTGGTCATATCACTGATCATGAAAGGATTATGACCTATCGAGCATTACGGTTTAGTAGAAATGATAAAACACCTTTACCCGGATACGACCAGAATCTATTAGTTGAAAACAGTCGCTTCGATGAACAAAGTTTGCATCAACTAATAAATGATTTTGAGAATGTGCGGAATGCTACAATAAGTTTCATAAAGTCATTATCACCAGAGCAACTATTGCGTACAGGAACTGCATGGAAATATGAATTAACAGTAGAAGAATTTTTGAAAGCAACTATTGGACACGAGTTGCATCACATAGAAGTCATCAAACACTACAAAGCCCGGCAGGAATAGAAAAGAAATATAAGTATTAACTTTCATAAGTGAAAAACAGGTTCTCCTACTGGCTGACCCGCTTTGTGATTCTCCGGATGGTAGGTCTCATCTATGGTGTAGCCTACCTGGTGGCCATCCGGCAACTACTCCCATTGATCGGCTCTAAGGGGTTAATTCCTGTAGGTCCTTACCTGAAGCGGGTGGGCCTTGTACTGGGTTCCGATAGAGCCGGCTTCAAACGCCTGCCTTCCCTTTTCTGGTACCGGCATTCTGACAAAGCACTTATTACTACAGCCTGGACCGGATTTTTGTTATCCTGTGTGGTTATTGCAGGCTTTGCCAACGCCCCGCTGCTCATCATTCTTTGGGCTCTATATTTATCTATTGTCCATGTAGGGCAGGAGTGGTATGGATATGGCTGGGAGACCCAGCTTACCGAGACTGGTTTTCTTGCCATTTTTCTCTGCCCCCCACTTGACATGCGCCCATTCCCCCGTTATGCACCGTCCAAGCCCATCATCATTTTATTCCGGTGGCTGATTTTCCGCATCATGCTGGGTTCCGGACTGATCAAGATCCGTGGGAGTGAGGTATGGCGTAATGGAACCGCCCTCTATTACCACTTCGAAACACAACCCATTCCAAATCCTCTGAGCCGGTGGTTTCATTTTCTGCCACGTCCGGCTCTCAGAATGGGCGTGTGGTTCAATCACCTGGCCGAACTGGGAGCACCCTGGTTCGTGTTCTGGCCACGAGGGGCACGGCACGCTGCAGGGGCAGTGATTACAAGCTTCCAGGGCAGCATAATTCTCAGCGGCAACCTCTCGATTTTAAACTGGCTGACGATCATCCCTGCACTCGCCTGTTTTGACGATGGCTTCTGGTCAAAGGTGCTGCCCCGCCGGCTTGTCCATAAGGCGGAAGCCGCTGCAGATCACGCCAAGGTATCTATACCTATGCAAGTGACTGCTTGGATCTTAACTGCTGTAGTCGGCGTACTGAGTTATCAGCCTGTAAAGAACCTGATCTCCCGGCGACAGATCATGAACTACTCCTTCAACCCACTGAACCTTGTCAATACCTATGGTGCATTCGGAACGGTAGGAAAGCAGCGTTTCAATGTGGTTTTCGAAGGCACCATGGATGAAAACCCCAACGACCAAGCAGATTGGAAACCCTATATCTACAAGGGCCTGCCCGTATTACTTGACAAACGTCCACCACAAATAGCACCCTACCAGTTGCGCCTGGACTGGCAGATGTGGTTCGCCTCTATGTCGTTACCCAGTAGGTATCCATGGACACTGCATCTTGTCTGGAAGCTCCTGCACAATGATCCCGGTGCTATAGGTTTGTTCGCGAACAATCCCTTCCCCGATAGGCAACCGCGCTATATCAGGGCAGTGCTATATCAATACCGATTTGCACCGCCGGGTAATCCCGAAGGCCTTTGGTGGAACCGTGAGCGCATCGAACTCTGGCTTCCACCTATGTCTGCCAAAGATCCGCGCCTGCTTAGTTTTCTCAATTCTTACCTTTAAAATATTCTATTTTTCAGGATGTTCGCTCTAAGCGGTGAAACCAGGGATTGAAAACTTCTTTACTGGTATTGAGCCATACGATAACTTTATCTTTATATTGAAAAAATCACGGTCAGTTAAGTATGAAAACAGACTCATACCATATATCTCTGATCTTTTTCAGTTTATTGTTTCTGATACTAACCTCATGCAAGGATAAAAACAAAACACCCCCAAAAGAACTCATCAGTGAAATCAACTTAAAGCAAGGCGCTATTATTTCATGCGGCCCATCTGACAAACAATTTGGAGCTGTTCAATTCACAACCTCCTGCTCACCAAAAACACAAAAGGATTTTGACCTGGCCATCGCTTTATTGCATTCATTTGAATATGATGAAGCAGAAAAGGCGTTTGCAAAGATTATAGATGAAGAACCTTCTTGTGCCATGGCTTACTGGGGAGTAGCTATGTCCAACTACCACCAGGTGTGGCCTACACTTCCGACACAATCAGAATTGGCGAAAGGTGAAAAAGCCATTTCAATCGCACAGACGTTACCTCAAAAATCAAAAAGAGAAACAGACTATATCAATGCCATTGCCACGTTCTACAAAGACTGGTCTAATATCGATCATCGTACCAGAAGCCAGAACTTTTTAAAAGCAATGGAATCCTTATATAGAAGTTATCCTGACGATAAAGAGGCTGCCATATTCTATGCACTATCTCTTGTAGGTACAGCCGATCCTGCAGATAAATCATATAGCAACCAAAAGAAAGCTGGTGCCATATTAACTTCCTTATATCCCGGTCAGCCAAATCATCCCGGCGTTGTGCATTACATTATTCATACCTACGACTATCCTGAACTTGCTGCTTTAGCCTTACCTGCAGCCAGAAAATATGCTTCCATTGCTCCTTCTTCAGCCCATGCTCAGCATATGCCGTCACATATCTTTACAAGGCTTGGACTATGGGACGAAAGCATTCAATCTAACCTGGTTTCTACATCATCTGCAAAATGTTATGCCGAGGCTGCTGGTATTAAGGGGCACTGGGATGAAGAACTTCATGGTATGGATTATCTGGTGTATGCTTACTTGCAAAAAGGCGATAACAAGTTGGCAAAGCAACAGCTGGATTATCTTAAAACCATTAAAGAAGTATATCCGGTAAACTTTAAAGATGCTTATGCTTTCGCTGCTATTCCTGCCCGTTATTATTTGGAAAATAAAATGTGGAAAGAAGCTGCTGGTATCGAACTGCATCCTGCTAATTTCCCATGGGAAAAATTTCCCTGGCAAAAAGCCATCTTCCATTTTACACGGTTGTTAGGTGCTGTTCATATCAACAAGATGGATTGGGCAAAGACTGAATTGGATAACCTGAATCAAATTTATGATACCCTGGCCATGCAAAAAAAACTATACGAAGCTAACCAGGTACTCATACAGATAAAGACAGGAGAAGCATGGATAATGTTTGGTGAAGGAAGAAAAGAAGAAGCGATACAAAAGATGAAACAAGCAGCCGACATGGAAGACAAAACTGAAAAAGCCCCTGTTACGCCCGGCGAAGTATTACCAGCTAGCGAATTATCAGCCGATATGTTATTAGCAGCAAATAAACCGGCAGAAGCTTTAAAGGTTTATGAAGCAGATTTAAAGACACACCCAAACAGGTATAACGGCCTCAATGGAGCCGCACTAGCTAGTAAAAAAGCCGGTAATACAAATAAAGCAAAATATTATTATGCTCAATTGGCAGCTCTTGCAAATTCCCCCAACGCAAACAGGCCTGAGCTTGAAGCAGCCAATTTGTTTTTGAAAGAGAATTAATATATTGACTTGGAACCTTATTCCTGTGCAGGCAACCGGATGATAAACTCGGCATACTCGCCTTCTTTAGTCTCGACTTTCAACTCTCCGTCATGTTCCTTAGTGATAATGTCATAACTGAGTGACAAGCCCAAACCTGTCCCTTGTCCAGTTGGTTTCGTCGTAAAGAAAGGCTGATAGATCTTATCCACTACTTTCTTAGGAATGCCCAGTCCGTTGTCATATACAGAAATTTCAATTGTATCGTCCTGGTTTTTGGTACTGACCGTAATCAAAGGGTTGTAGTCGCTTGGTTGTTGTTTCTTTTTTTCCGCTACCGAATAAAACGCGTTGTTGAACAGATTGAGCAATACACGGCTGATGTCCTGCGGTACGACATTGACTTTGCTGATGCTTTCATCAAAGTTGGTTTGCAGTGTAGCATTGAAGGTCTTGTCTTTGGCCCTTTGTCCATGATAGCTCAGACGCAGGTATTCATCAGCCAGGGCATTGATGTCGGTGGGTTGTTTTTCGCCACTGGCACTTCTGGAATGTTGCAGCATGCTTTTTACAATGGCATCAGCACGTTTTCCGTGAAAACGGATCTTCTCTTCGTTATCCTCAATGTCATTGGCAATGGCTGTTGCATCCTTCAAATCACCGGAATCCATTTCCTGTTTCATTTCTGCAATCGGCTCTTTATTGATCTCAGAGGAATTGTTGCCGAGGTTCAA
>CBKWHA010000033.1:0-30581 GCA_966674115.1 uncultured Chitinophagaceae bacterium | reverse complement strand
ACAGCTTTCCATCTTTATCATAGGCAGCCAGGATTTGTCCTTCCGGAAGATAAAAAGTGACAAAATAAGTATCATATTCATCCTCGTAAAAGTCAGCGCTTTTTACATCGTATTCTGCTAACCGTTGTTGTAGCATCTTAACCGGTAGTGCCGCATCTTTTTCACCGGCAGCCGTTAAGTACTTGTACTTGACTGCTTTAACGGTTACTTCAGGTAATTCATTCTGTGCAAAAGAATTTATGCTGAAGCCAAGAACAAAAGCACCAAGCATCATTAAATTCTTTGTGTATTTCATGGTTTAAGTTTTTAAGGGTGATAAAGTGATTGAACAACGTACCGTTATACCTGTAAATGCTGATGTAAAATTATAGTAACTGGGATGGCTGACAAATGATGGCAGGTATTCTTTATCATGACCGTCATCAGCGGAAACCTTTACCAAGTTCTGGTAAAGATTGCAATGGTACAATGACGTCAGGCATATTAAGTACTGATTGATATCCTTGAGAAAGGTGCTAGCGTAGAATAACTTAGTCGTCAAGTATTCAATTAACCTATAAATAACTTATTATGCAAACTCCTACTGACACCCAATTGCATGAGCTAGCCCGGAAACGGGTAGACTTCAGGGCCCACTTAATTGTCTATTTTGTGATCAACGCTGTCTTATGGACAATTTGGTTTTTTACGGGCCATGGCTATCCTTGGCCAATATGGCCCATGGCAGGATGGGGCATTGGCGTGCTCTTTCACTATATATTCGATTACCGCCCTGCAAGATTTCTTTCAGAGGAAGAGGAATACAAAAGATTGAAAAGGCAAATAGAAGAGCACAAGCATATTGCTCAATAGGATAATAGGCCGTTTGTTATTCACCATCATCAAGTGATATGATGGCTATCATTTCTTATGGAGTACAAATTAAAAACCTTTGTAGAAATAAGAAATCATGAAATTCCACAACGAATGGTGGTGGATACTGGTTTTGGCAGCTTTCCTTATCTCGCAGACATTAATCTTTCTTAACTGGAAAGATGCGAGCTGGGGAACCTTTGCCAGTATCATACTGCTGGTAGGAGCAATGATTGGTTATGCAAATTGGCATTTCAACAGATCGGTACAAAAAGAAGTATTGCAGCTTTTTCAAGCCAATCACAAAAAAAATCATACTGTGATTACCGGCGACATGCTTCGCGGACTACCTGAACCCGTGCGACGCTGGCTCAACAACAGTGGTATTGTAGGCAAAGAAAAGATTCAAACTTTGCGGCTGAAGCAAAAGGGATGGATGCGTACCAAACCGGAGCAGAACAAATGGATTGAAGCCAGTTCTGAACAATACATTACAATTGACGAACCTGCCTTTATATGGAAGGTAAGAATGAACCTGCTGCCGCTGTTGCCCGTTACCGGCCGGGACAAGTTCGTAAACGGAAAAGGGCAAATGAAGATTCAATTATTATCTCTGATCAATATAGTCAATGCAGCGGATGAAAAGATAGATCAGGGTGCCTTGCAGCGCTACCTGGCTGAAATGGGCATGTATCCTTCAGCGGCCCTGAGTCCCTACATACAATGGGATGTAATGGATAATACATCAGCTAAAGCTACAATGACATATAAAGGTGTTTCCGGTTCGGTTGTATTTCATTTTACTGGACTAGGCAACCTTTCCTGGTGCAGTGCCGACCGGTACATGGGCGGCAGCAAAGAGGCTAAGCTGGAAAAGTGGGAAGCACACTTTATAGAATTTAGAATATGCAATGGTATCAACATACCGGTGCAATCAGAAGCCACTTGGAAACTGAATAACGGCGATTTTACTTGGTACAAATTAGAAATCACAGATATAGAATACAATAAACCATTTTTATATTGATCTACGTTTAAAACACTTTGTATGGAAAATGTAAACTTTCTTGAAAAATTGTCATCCCAATTTGGTCAGAACGCCACTGTTAAAAACGTATTTGGGGAACCCATCCAGGCGGACGATAAAACAATTATTCCTGTGGCAAAAATTGCTTATGGTATAGGAGGAGGTTATGGGCAAGGTAAAAAGAAAAAACCTGCTGAATCCAGAGATGCTTCCATAGATAATGGTGACAGAACACAAGAAGAAGGGGCCGGAGGAGGCGGAGGTATATATGCCAAACCTATAGGCATTTATGAAGTCACGGCTACTTCCACGCGGTTCATACCTGCGGGCAACAACATGTTACTTCTCCTGGGTATAGGACTTGGCTTCCTGTTGAGAGGATGGCTGATAAAGAAAAGAAACTAATACTTTCCTCCATCTTATTTATTCTACGATGGTTATATCAGGTAATGATCCATGTAATTTTGAAGCGATAACAAATGCTATTACGGAGACAATAATTCCAAACATAAAAACATTATAAGCAATTTTCAATAATCTGTATTTATCTCCCAAAGCTACTCCTTGATCATATAGATTCTTGATCAAACTTAAATATAGGTGGTGTTTATCATTTATGATCTGGAACATCTCTTTTGAATAATCTTCAAAATTCATTCGATAGAAATTACCAAAAAATAAAAGGTTTACCTTTTTATCTTCGGCTTCGGCATGATCAAAGACACCGTCAGAAACTGTTGGTCTTGTGGCTAAAATTGAGAAGATTATTGTTAACAGGTTTACAATTAAGAACATAATTACGGGAATGGTCAGGTAAGGATAAATCTCCATTCTGCGGACCATAACACTTAAGAAAACGGATATAATGATTGAGTTTACTGAAATCAAAATATGCGCTTTGTTATCAGCCTGCTCATTCAATCGCTGGCTAATACCTGAAGCTATGCGAAACAAAGTTTCTGTACCACGCTCAGGCTGTTCCAGTATATCTTCTTTAGCCTTTTCTTCGTTTAGTTGCCCATTTCCTGTGTAATCATGTAGTAATTTATTCATAGGATTGATTGTCAAATGTTTCAATTCAGCTTTCTTCTTCAGCTTCTGTAAGTTCTGCCTTTTCTTTTTATTCAGCAGTTCTTTACAATATTCAGTATGATAATGGTGATTTTCCAATAGATCTATGGTACTATTGCGCCAATCATCTTTGTTTATTTCAATATGATGAAGGGCCTCTGTTTCCTTTCGCATTAGTTTATCTAGTATAGGAAAATCATCTGTTCCGAAATGATACAGATCTGCATCGCAAACTATTTGCTCTAAAAGGTTATCTGGGCTTTGGGGGATCTTTGTGGAAAGTATGCATTTTTTTATGGCGCTTGAAGTCTCTTCATCAACATCATAATGCATTAAGAATTCTTCTGCTTTTTTTGCCCCTACCCTTTCGTGGCTCAATCCCTCATGCTCATAGTATCCTATATCATGAAACCACGCGGCTATTGTACAAATAAAAAATTCTTTGTCAGAAAGCTGATAGTGATGAGCGATCTGGTTTACAGCAGTTACTACGCTTTCAATATGTGCCAGCTTATGATAATGAAGATTAAGGTTCTCATGCTCAATCAGAAACCTTCTCACATAATCTGCAGCTTTTTCTATAATTCTCTGATAATTCATATACTGATTGCTATAATTGTGAAATGCTTTTCTTTCTAAAGTCCTTTTCATTTCTTATGAATTATGTTGCGAATTATTTATCACAATAGGTATTTTAACACATAAACCTACATATATACAACGATGCGAAACAAGGATAATCATTAGCGACACTTATGACTACAGTCATGATATTTAATAGAAGGACATATGAACTTTAATCAATGATAAATATCAAAGAATACACTAATCTATTTAAACTCAGCTTTCATATGCTGTTGAAGCTTTACTGCAGACCAGCTTCCAGGAACAATCATTCTCCTGATGGTGTATAAGGGTTCATTTTTACTTATTTTTCCTGTTAACTGAAAAGCAGCCTTTATACCCCGTTTTTTTAGCTCAATAATCGCAGAATCGTTCCACACGCCAAATGGATAGGAAAAATATGCCACCGGTTTGCCAGTAATTTTTTCCAGCTTTGCTTTTGGCTGGCCAATTTGAATGTTCCAGTCTTCGCCCTTTAGCTCTTTTACACGGTGATGGTCCCAGGTGTGACAGCCTATTACATGTCCACTGTCAGAAAGAGATTTAATTTGATCTGTTGACATATAGCCTGGTTTACCGATTGAGATGTTCATAATGAAAAAAACACCTTTAAATCCATATTTTTTCATCTCACGAGCAGCTACCGTATACTGCTCAACGTGTGTATCATCAAAAGATAAGATAACAGGCTTGACAGGCAAGGGTTTGCCCTCGGTAAGATATTGATATAATTGATCGGGGAGAATAGTACGGTACCCACTATCGTAGAGCATTTTTAAGTGTTGAGCAAACTCAGTCTCACTTACTGTATAAACTCCCTTTTTACCAACACTGTTTTTAATGCGATGATAGCATAGTACCGGTACTTGATGTTCCGAGGTATCAATTGGAAGCAGAACTGCTAAATTAGTATCCTTTTTATTGAAACTCACTTTTTTAAGTGTAGTATCTCTATGCTTCTCCTTTTGTATTGTTTTAGTACTGACATTTTCAGTGCAGCTTTGCGCCCCTAGTAAAACCAATACACACAAGAGGGTTTTCAACTTTTTCAAGAGCATTATTTTAGATTTGTCTCAACGGTCGCAACCCATTTGCATCACATATCGCCACATTATTTTTTACTTCAATACTAACCTATAGCAGGCATTGGAAGCAATGACGGTGATAATTATAAAGCCTGATTGCCATCACTCAGCAACTGATGAGTTAATCCGCTATGAGATATTATCTGAAATAAAAAAATGAATAAAGCACAGTTTATCATAACTTGAGAAACACTAACTTAATTTATTAGTTGGCTTATTCCTTTCTCAACATGAAAAAGCCTGTAAACTATAGTAATGCAGAACATGCTTTAGCAATTATACAATCAGGCCATAGAGTGTTTATACAGGGAAGTGCACAAACTCCTACTTTTTTGGTAAGAGAACTAGCAAAACAAGCCAATCGCCTGAAAGATGTTGAATTGGTATTCATTTCTGTTTATGGCAGTATAGAGGTAGATCAACCAGCTTACGCAGATAGCTTTCGGATAAACTCATTATTCGTATCGGCTCCGGTACGAAAAGCGGTATGTGAAGGCATGGCAGACTATGTACCTGTATTTTTGAGTGAAATCCCCACCCTCTTTACCCAAAACATCTTACCCATTGATGTAGCCCTGGTCCACGTTTCACCTCCGGATATCCATGGATACTGCTCCTTAGGGTTGTCGGTGGATATTGCAAGGTGTGCTGTAAATACTGCTAAATACGTCATAGCTCAAGTCAATCCAAATGTACCCAGGACGCACGGGGATGGACTCATCCACAGCAGCCGCTTTTATGCAATGGTAGCATGTAACGATCCCCTGCATGAAGCCCACTTTCAAGAAAATGAAACAAAAGAGGAGCTTCGGATTGGAGCCTATGTGGCAAGCCTGATCGAAGACAAGAGCACCTTGCAAATGGGCATTGGCTCCATACCAAACGCCGTCTTAAAATCATTGACCAACCACAAAGACCTGGGCATCCATACAGAAATGTGCTCAGATGGAATTGTTGAATTGATTGAAAATGAAGTGATTAATAATAAATTTAAACGGATACACCCCAACAAAATAGTAACAGCATTTGCTTTGGGTACAAGAAGGTTATACGATTACGTACATGACAATCCATTTTTCCAATTTTTGGATATTGGCTATGTAAATGATCCATATGTTATCCGTAGAAACAATAAGATGGTCGCCATCAATAGTGCCATTGAAATTGATCTAACCGGACAAGTCTGCGCAGACTCCATAGGCACCTATCAATTCTCTGGAGTGGGTGGGCAAATGGACTTTATAAGAGGAGCAGCGTTGAGCGAGGGCGGAAAACCTATCATTGCCCTACCCTCCCGAACAACTAAAGGCATTTCCCGGATTGTGGCTACATTAAAACCAGGCGCCGGCATAGTTACAACCAGAGCTCATGTGCATTATGTGGTAACGGAATATGGCATTGCCTATCTATTTGGCAAAAATTTCAGGCAACGTGCTAAGGCCTTAATAAATATTGCGCATCCTGATGATAGGGAAGCTTTGGAAAAAGCTTGTTTTGAACGTTTTCATATATTTTAATTCCAGTTTAGCTAATCAATATATGCTTATGTAAAGGCAATAAAATCCGAAGCTTTCCTTACTGTTTACGTCCTTTAGATGATGATCTAATTCATACATTAAATATCAAGCCCTCCATCGTACGGGGCAGATGGTTTATCTTTATGGATTGAGTTTTGGGCTAAATCATTTTGCTGTTGCAGCGTAAGTTCATCAGTATTGCTGGTCGGAACCCAATGTTCATCTTGTAAACGGAAGATCCGCACATTCAAACCAAAATTCTCTTTGAATATCTGCTCAACTTCGCCGGTCTTATACCATGATTTGATTTCCAGCAGTCTAGATTTTTGCTTCTTTATGATGCTGCCAACTAAAGTATTAGGCTGGATAGGGCTATTTGCCTCCGAAACTTCTTGCCTTTTATGTTTTGTTCTGAAAAATCCTAAATGCAAATAAGGAAAGCATTCATTGAACTTTTCCTGCAGATCAGAAACATACTTATAGTCCTCAATCTTGAGCAGCATAATGATCACACCCGGTTTATATCATATTCAAGCTACAAATAAATAAAGTAACTTTAATACAATTTCCTTTCAATGTCTACAAGCCACGAATTCGAGGCATTATTTGAAAATGCAAGCATTGGCATTGTCGTCATTAATGACCAGGGAAAGATTATACTTACCAATAATTTTTTATTGCAACAATTTGGTTACACCCACAATGAATTGACAGGAAAAGAGATTGAGCTACTGATTCCTGAACGGTTTAAAGCAGCGCATTCAAAACACAGGCAACAATTTCTCCACCAACCTCAAATACGTCCTATGGGAATTGGACTTGACCTGTACGCGGTAAGAAAAGACAGAACTGAATTCCCGGTTGAAGTAAGCCTTGCATATTATTCATCCAACGGCAAAAAATTTGCTGTCGCCTATATAACAGATATTTCAGTTCGTAAAACAGCAGAAAATGCATTAAAGGCCTTAAATGTAGAACTGGAAAAAATGGTTTCGGAAAGAACACAATCGCTGACTGAAACTGTTGCGGAATTAAATAAACGGATAAAGGAAATTGAAGCAAAAGACATTGAACTAAACAAAGCAAACACGTACCTTAAAAGCATTTGGAAACATGCCGGTGCCATCATGATTGCAACAGACAAAAATGGAATTATTGAATTGTTCAACCCTGCTGCTGAACAGTTTTTAGGATATGCTGCAACAGAAGTCATTGGCAAACACACACCCCTATTATTTCATGACCCGGAGGAAATAAGGATGCAGCTAGCCAAATCATCAAAAGAATTAGGCAATCCTGATGCAACTGATTTTGGAACCATTGCATCAGCCATGCAATTTCTATTTGATAACAAACATGAATGGACTCTGATCAGCAAAAACGGCAGCAGGTTTCCTATAGATCTAACGATCACTATGCTTCAAAATGGAAGTAATACGATTACGGGATACCTGGAAATTGGGATTGATATCTCCAACCGTAAAAAAGCCGAAGCCGAATTGCGTTCTGCACTGCAAAAGGAAAAAGAACTGGGTGAACTAAAATCCCGGTTCGTTTCTATTGCTTCGCATGAGTTCCGTACACCCTTAAGCACCATACTTTCTTCTGCTTATCTGGTTTCCCAGTATCAGACCGGGGAAGAACAAAATAAAAGGAACAAACATATTGAAAGAATAGTTTCTTCTGTTAACCTGCTCAATGAAATTTTAGGTGATTTTCTATCAGTAGGCAAGATCGAAGAAGGCAAAATTCAAGTAAACAGGAAAGAATTCAATGTTAAACAACATACCTCTGAAACACTGGCCAGCCTACAGGAAGTCCTAAAAACAGACCAGTTGATCAATTACAAACATGTTGGCAATGAAATTTTGGTAAATGATCCTGCCCTGTTGAAGCATATAATCATCAATCTTGTTTCCAATGCCATCAAGTTTTCACCCGAGCATACGCTAATAAACGTAAAAACTGAAATAAACAACCATAACTTTGTTCTAACAGTAAAGGACCAAGGAATAGGAATTCCTGAACAAGACCAGCAGCATCTGTTTGATCTTTTTTACAGGGCCAGTAATGTTACTAATATCCAGGGTACGGGGCTTGGTCTTCATATCGTCAAAAGGTATACAGAGCTATTAAATGGTAAAATCTATTGCAAAAGCAAGATAGGAGCAGGAACAGAGTTCAAAGCCACATTTAACTTATAAATTTCCTTTATGAAAAAGATCCTGCTTATAGAGGATAATAAAGACATCCTGGAAAATACAGCCGAGATTCTTGAACTGGCCAATTATACCGTACTTACTGCACCGAATGGGAAAGAAGGTGTAGATCAGGCGCTAAAACACATGCCGGATCTTATAGTTTGCGATATTATGATGCCAGTGCTGGATGGGTATGGAGTGCTGCACCTGTTGCAAAAGCACGACAAAACCCGGAATATTCCCTTCATATTTCTGACAGCCAAAGCAGAAATGAGCGATATACGTAAAGGCATGGAAAGTGGCGCAGATGATTATATTATTAAACCTTTTAGTGCATCTGACCTCTTGAATGCAATAGAAAGCCGCCTAAAAAAAGCTGAGCTTTTGCACCAAAGCCCACCCCAGGACCTGGATGACTTTGTAGCACAGTACCAGGGATTAAATAATAATGAGATTATGAAGCGGTTCACTGCTGATCGCAATACCATACAATTCAAAAAGAAACAACTGGTCTATAGGGAGGGCAATCACCCTGCAAGTTTATTTTATATTCGAAAAGGAAAAGTAAAAACATATAAAACAAACGAAGAAGGAAAAGAGCTGGCAGTTGACCTCTTCAGTGAAAATGACTTTTTGGGATATACGACTTTGCTGGAAGGCAGTACTTACAAAGAAAGTGCAATTGCCATGACTGACATTGAACTGGCTATCATTCCTAAAAATGATTTTGAAGAATTGATCAAGAACAACTGGGACATCGCTCAACGTTTCATCAAAATGGTTGCAAAAAATATAGCAGAAAAAGAAGAGCAGCTTTTAGGTTTGGCGTATAATTCTTTACGCAAAAAAGTAGCAGATGCTTTAATAAAACTCAAGAAAAAATATAGCAACAATAATGAAGGGTTTCAAATCGACATTAGCCGTGAGAACCTGGCAACGATAGCTGGCACTGCAACGGAATCACTCATACGCACACTAGGCGACTTTAGAGAAGAAAAGCTCATTGAAATCAATGAAGGCTATATTACAATTGTCAACGAAGACAAATTAAAAAATATGATCAATTAGAGATTTCCATTTACTCACTATACTTAATGAGACGGAGACTGGCAGTAGTTTATGCTTATAAGCAGATTATATTATTTCAGACAAATAATTATTAAAATCTGACTTCACCCTGCAAAAACTCATTTCTGCTTTTTCTATATCACATCTGATCTTTTTTTGGTTGTTAGCGATCTGCTCACTTAATAACCAATTTTCTGACTGCTTTCCGGCCAGTAACATTCTTTGGTTTTTGACATTAAAGAGTAAGAAGGATATCACCTCATCTTCCCCGATAAAGTGATTTTGAAAGGTTTCAATTCTTAGTAAAATCTCTTTATCCAACTTTTCCGTTACTATTTCAGCCAACCTGCATTTAAGGTTCGAATTCTCCATCTGCATAAATTGCAGTGTTCTCATCCAGGTGTCTGCCTCATATTGTAATTGTAAAATTTTAGAATATTTCATACTCCGGATTGTTTCGTTCAAGCAATCATGATTCACTTTGTTTGAGTTCTTTGGGCTGATTATTACTTTCCTCTTTTTACTTCAATTTAATATTTGTTTGATTCCAATTTCAAGGAACATCGTCAGTAAAAAAACTGTTTATAATCAGTAGTCCTATAGAAATGGATGAGTTGAAAACTTCTTTTGATTATTTATTTTACCTTTAGATTCTAATAAGTTTTAATCCTGCAAATACCCTATTGAGCAATCTTCAATTTCCATTATTATATTCCATCTAATATGAAAAAGCTGCTTGTTATTGAAGATAATTTAGAGATCAGGGATAATACAGCTGAAATCCTGGAATTAGCCAATTACGAGGTCTTAACTGCTGAAGACGGGATCAAGGGTGCCGGCATGGCATTAATCTGTCATCCAGATCTTATCATCTGCGATATACTGATGCCCGGTATGGACGGGTACGAGATACTGAATTTGCTGCATAGCAAGGAAGAATTAAGACATATACCATTCATTTTCCTGACAGCGTTGGCAGAACCCTCCGATATGATCAAAGGCATGGAACTGGGTGCCGATGATTACATTATCAAACCCTTCACCGCCGATGAACTATTAGAGGCCGTTGCCAGGCGCCTGACAAAGGGCTCAACCAACCAGGTAACACAGGACCGCTAAGGCCTTGCAAAAAAGCTGAACCAGACTGGTGTGCATTACACCTGAAGCCTTTCAATACCTGCTTATGAGTGCTATTCGCCCATAAACAGCCAGTGCGCCATTTTCAAGCATAACGACCTGACCGTTCTTTTCCAACACGGTTTCCATGAGCGTGTTCACGGCGTCAGGAAGTATATAGTGTGCTTCTTTCGGAGGCATCAGGTGCAAATGGTATTCATCCTCTTTAAGCAAAAAGCCGGGACACGAAATATCTTTCTCCACCAAAAGTTTATAAGCTCTTCCTTCCTTTGCTGCTTTCCAAACCTCAATAATACCATTGATCCCTTTGCCTTCTCCAATCTTTTCTTTCCATTCTGCCAGGAGCTTTTGCTTAGACTGGTCCAGGAATCCTCTCATCAATTCCCAGCTTAGTTCGCCAAGTTCATTTAATGGTATATGAAAATAGTTACCCTCTATTTCCCTGGAAGTAACAGGGTGTCTTGTGATCCTTGTAAAATATGCCAGGTCTTTTTTTGCTCCTGTTATGAGTAGGGGGATTTCATCTACCAGGTAGCTGTTCAATATATCATCGACCCGTTTCAGAAAATTTTCGTAGCGTATTTCCTCCATCTGGGATTTATCCCGCTCAAATTCCTTTACAAAGGCATGGCCCACATAGGAAGATCCCCGAGATGGCCTGCTGTATTCATAATCCTCTTCTAATGTCACAGGAAAATTCTTGTCTTTTACCTCTTCAAGGGCATTGAATGTTCCTTTATAAAGCCTGGCACCCTTCTCTGCTAAGAGTAATACAAAATAAGGCTTAGAATAATAGGTCTGGTACAGCCAGTCCCTTATCTCAAATGCATTAGAGATGATCACTTTTTCTTTTACAGGAAAATAAAAGGGCACCAGTTGCCTGATGTTGCGGGATACGAACAGTCCGACACCATCTGCGTTGCGGTTGAAATCAATTTGCCCGTAGATTTCATCCAATGATTGCATCAGTGGTACTATTTCCTCATTTGTATACTTATATTGCAGGTAATCTTTGGCCTTTTTAACGGCTTTTTTCACCTGGAGCGGGTCGACTCTTCTTTCTGGTGACAGCCGGTGTGTAGGAACTATAATAGAAATACAAATGTTCCCTTTTTCCTTTTGCGCCTGAATCAGTTCTTCTTCGATTAAATAATCAGGTTTCATATGAAGGTGATTTGTATGGTTAACAATGTAGATGAATGACACCCGTCAGTGTTGTTCTTAACTTCCGTTTCATAACTTGTTTAATAATCTTAGGAATTATTCATTGTTCTTAGTTGAAAAATTCTTAATTGGGGAGAACTGTTTTTGTTGCTTTCGGAAATAGCCCTTGAGTAGAAAATTACTTTGTAAGGCTTTCATATTCTCATTAAAAGCAGCTGTTCCCATCTCTATATTATCGAGACTATGATGCAACTTTATAATTAATGTTGAATCTTTTAAAATAGCAGAAATTGTTCCCTTACCATTGTCCAGATCGTTTTGAATACTTTCTGTTATTTCATTTATATGCAGAACAAATGAATCAGCATGATTACTTGCCATTTTAACTTTTGCTACAGTTTCACTCAGGTTTTGCGCCAGTGATGTATCATTTAAAAGAACACCCAATGTACCATTACCCTTCTTTACATTAGTTACAAGCATCTGAATCTGTCTTACGGTTTCCCTTGCCTGAGCAGTTGCAAGACGAATATTCGCCATAGAAGATTGTGCATTTACAGGCAATGAGCTATCGTTCAAAAGTTGCCATATAGCTGTACTTTTATTTAAACGCAGAATAGTTGACTTTAAATTTTCTGCGATTACAGCCATATCATTAATTACCCTTTCATTCATTTCATCCTGACCAACAGCCATCCAGTGCCGGCGTAACGGGAATTCCAGGTTTTTCCTGACAGTCATTGAGTCATAAAGAGCATTGCTTTGAAACAGAAAGCCCACCTTCGTTCTTATTCGGTCCAACTCTTCAGAGTTAAGTTCAGGAATGTTTTGACCGAATACTTCAATGCTTCCTTTATCGCAGGGCAGCAGACCAATGATACACTTGATCAATACTGATTTTCCGGAACCAGATCTTCCAAGTACGGCAACATTTTCGCCTTTGTATAATTCCAGGTTAAAATCATTCAATACGATGTTTTCTCTGAATGCTTTTTTCAAGCCCCTTACCACCAGTATCGGCCTTTCTGACACCGGGGTACCCTCTGCAGCAATTGGCTTTACTTTGGTTAACATCGCATTTAATTTATGCCCAACAAATCCGTAATCTGAACCGCAATCAGGTCAATAACAAATACCAATACTGAAGACACAACTACGGCTGAATTGGCGGCGCGTCCTACGCCTTCTGTGCCATTGCTTGAAAAATATCCTTTGTAGCAACCAACGATACCCACTGCAAATCCGAAGAAAAAGGATTTGATAAAAGCTGGTAACACATCGCTGTAAGCAAGATTGTTGAACACCTGCTGAAAAAACAAAGCAAAACTGGTATGGCCTCGAATATTTACACCCAGGTAGGAGCCATAAAGTGAAATGGCATTTGAAAGCATGACCAGAACCGGCAACATGAACGTGGACGCCAGAACCCTTGTTACCACCAGGTATTTGAATGGATTGGTGCCGGATACTTCCATGGCATCAATTTGTTCTGTAACCCTCATTGACCCCAGTTCAGCACCAATACTGCTGCCAATTTTTCCGGCAAAAATCAATGCTGTAATGACTGGTCCAATTTCCCGAACTATGGCTATGCCTACCATGGCCGGCAACTGCGACTCAACGCCATACTCTATCAGGGAAGGGCGCAACTGCATCGTTAATACCAAACCCATAATAAATGCCGTCAAGCCAATAAGTGGCAGTGATTTATAGCCTATGATAAAACATTGATGAACAAATTCCGAAACTTCATACCTTGGTTTAAAGCCCTGCCTCATGAAACGCCCTGTAAACCGGTATAAATCACCTGTTTCTGAGAAAAAATTCTGCCAAGGAATATGAATAATCACAGTAAAATAAAATCAAATATCCTATTTCCAATACGAGAAATCAATGAAGGCCATCAGTATAATTACTGACAGGTGTCATTATAATCGTTCTCTGTGCTCATTAAAAAATATCGATGCAACTTATAAGGTCTAAATAACGTTCAGGCCATAAAAAGCAGCACCCAGCAGAGGCGTTTTCTTGTTTAAAATGATCCATAAGGGAACTGTTTCCAGCAATGGTTTCATTCTTCCCTTATCGCAAAAATTTTTATGAAACAAATCCTTATGGATTAATTTAGTGATCTCGGGTAAGATGCCCCCACCTATGAATAACCCGCCGGTTGCTTTTAACTTTAAAACCAGATTCGCCGATTCTTCGGCTAAATACTGAAGAAAAAGTTCCATGGTTTCAGTACAGATAGAACACTCCCCGGCATGCCTGCTTATCATGGTAGCAGGATCATGTGCCAAAAACAGATCTCTTAACCAGGCAGGCTCTTCCCTACTTTTTTCTTTCAGTAAGAACTCATAAATAGTACAAATACCGGGTCCGCTTATTAGGTGCTCCCAGCTTACGTGTTTCAGCTTCTTTTGAATATAGTGATATAGCTCAATATCTAATTCCGTTCGGGGTGCAAAATCACAATGCCCGCCTTCGGTTGCAAATGGATGATAATTTTTGCCGTCCCAATACAATCCGGCCTCACCTAAACCTGTACCCGGTGCAATGATTGCCATGTTACCCTCCGGCTGCGTTTCGCCTTGCTGCAACATGAAAAGATCGTCTTTTTTAAGGGCTGCCAAACCATATGCTGCAGCTTCCAGATCATTGATCAAACAAACAGGTGCAATCCTAAATGTTTTAGAAATTTCAAAGCTATCAATAATCCATGTCTGATTCGTTAACTTTACTTTGCCAGCTTTAACTGGGCCGGCAACTCCGAAACTCATCCGCGATGGAAGAGGTCTCCCCGCCATAAAATGGCTTATTAACGATGACAGGCCAGCAAAGTCTTTAGTCCGGTAAGTTTTCTCCTCCAAAACTGTACAGTCACTATTAGTTTGCTGGATGAGCGCAACTGCTGATTTCGAGCCGCCGATATCACCGGCTAGGATAATCACATTATCATTAAACCCATCTGCCTTTTTATGAATTATTGGAAACAACATGTTATACAATTATACAGTATCAACATGATTTATTTATCTGCCAGAACCAGGAGAGGCAGTTTTGCTTCAAAGCTTATGGAGCGGGTATGTACCGTCCCAAAGATCCGTTCAAAAATGTTGTGATGGTGTGCTACCATTACCAACAGATCAGACGGGTGGCTTTGTATAAAACTTAAAATGCCGTGCTCCACATGCTCATCTTCAACATCCTGGTATAAGAATGATACTTTTGAAAAGGCACGCCCTAACTGTATTTTGCCTGGTATTTCAGACGCTGGTATTTCAACACCTTTTTTCCGCACGTGAAACACCTGCACCGAAGCATCAAATTTTTGAACGATCTTAAATAAAGGATTGAAACAGGAAACATTTGTGATCATATCAAAATCAGAAGCCAATACGACATGCTTTATAGGTGCAAATGAAGCCTTCTCAGGTACAATAAGCACAGGTATCTCTACTTTTCTTATAGTAGTTAATGCCGTGCTGCCAATAATTTTATTTTTCTTCCCTTCTTTCATCCCCATGACAATGAGATCAGTTTTTAACTTTTTTGCCGTATCATGGATGGTGTCTCCCTTATAACCCACTTTAGCAGTTCCATTCACTTCTATATGATAATTGTTTTTCAAAAGGCGGACCTCTTCCTGTACCAGTCCATCATTCATTTCCTGCAATTCACTTCCGGTAATGATCCAGGCGACGGGCGCTTCGGTTGCAGGTACTGGTTCCATAAATACATGCAGCAGGGAAAGCTCCGCAGAAAATGCCTTTGCCAGGGATGCAGCGTATGCACAGGCATTCCGGGAAGCTGGTGAAAAATCAATTGGCACTAATATTTTTTTCATATTGGATGGTTTAAGATGAAAAAAAGTAAAGGCTTGCCACTTTAACACCCGATACAATCATTAATGCGGCCAGAAAATAGAAGTGAATTCCAGGGGTATTGAAATCAGTTCGTTGCACGGGATAATTCGTGGCGTATAATGTTCTGCTGGCCTGTCTGCAGGTACTGTTGCCCTATAGGTTGCAACTTTTGAACCGGCAGGTTCAGTATTCCACCTTTCCATTTTGAGTTTTGTGGGTTCACCTCCATTGATTCCATTGGCATAAAGCTCAACATGTACATCTTCAGGACAAAGACCATTCAGGTAAAGCTGAAACAAAAAATGATGGTGATCATCTTTTGTTTCAATTGAAATTTTTTCTAAGCTTAGCTGCTCCCATTTTTTCGAAAAGCAAAGCTTCCATTCTTCAATCTTACTTCCTAATTCACCATTATTGGCTGCACGACGTAAATAATTATGAGCAGCCGGCAAGTAGTACCTTTCGGTATACTCACGTAAAGAACGATTGGCAGAAAACCAGGGGGTAAGCCTGGCCATACTTTCTCTCATGCGGTTCACCCAGGCCTCCGGAATTCCATCTTTATTCCGTGCATAGAATTCAGGAATAATCTCTAATTCCAAAAGGTCATAAAACTGGTTCGCCTCTTCTTTGTCCCAGGCCAAATCACCACCGTGATCCTTCCGGTCTCCTATGGCCCATCCCAGGTCAGCGCTGTATGCTTCATCCCACCATCCATCCAGTTCAGATAGGTTGATCCCACCATTTACCAGTACCTTCATCCCACTGGTACCACATGCTTCCCAGGGTCTGCGTGGTGTATTGATCCATAGATCCACACCTTGCACCAGGTGTTCCGTTAACAACATATCATAATCACTCAAAAAGATCACTCTTTGTTTTAATTCAGGCGTATTGATAAATTGGATCCAGTCCTTTATCATAGCCTGTCCTGTCCCATCACCTGGATGGGCCTTTCCTGCCAGGATCAATTGCACCGGTCTTTCCATATTCAACAAAATGCGTTGCAATCTTTCCGGATGCAGCAGCAAAAAATTGGGCCTTTTGTATCCAACAAATCTCCTCGCAAATCCCAGTGTCAGCGCATCAGGATCAAACAAATGTTTGGCTTCTTCTATTTCCTCTAATGGTCTGCCTATCGTTGCTAACTGCCGCGCATACCTGTTCCTGATATATTCAATGAATGCCTCCTGACTAACAGACCTTAATTCCCACAAGCGGGCATCAGAAACTGACCGGATATTTTGTTCCAAATTGTCCAATGTTCCCAGCCAACGATCCTTTCCGCAAGCTTCTGTCCACAGCTTATCAGCTTCAGGAGAGTCCCATGTTGGCATATGCACACCATTGGTTACAGTCCCTATAGGAACTTCATCAAGGGGCCACCGCGGGAAAAGGGCTGCAAAAAGATTTTGACTTACTTTGCCATGTAATTTGCTGACACCGTTTACATATCCGCTTCCCCTTATGGCCAGATAACCTGTATTGAAATTTTCAGACGTATCTGTGGGATTTTTTCTACCTAAAGCAAGGAAGTCCTGGAGGGAAATTTTAAGGCTGTCTTTTATATAATTTCCCAGGTACTCTTCAATCAAAGTAGGTGCAAAAAGGTCAAAGCCCGCTCCTACAGCCGTATGCGTTGTGAAGACATTTCCACTTCTGGTAACGCGCAATGCCACTTCAAAAGATTGATGGTTTTCCCGCATAAAACTCAGTGCTCGTTCAACAATTACAAAAGCTGAATGGCCCTCATTCAGATGACAGACTTCTGGTTTTATTCCCAGTGATTGCAACAAGCGCCACCCACCGATACCCAAAATCAATTCCTGCATTAGCCGCAGTTCTGCACCGCCACCATATAGTTCACTGGTAATTCCTCTATGCAGGGGGAAGTTGGCCGAATCGTTACTATCCAACAGTAAGAGCGTTACCCTGCCTACCTGTGCTTTCCAGGTGCGCAGCCAAACTGAATAGCCTGGCAGTTTAACTTCAATCCGCAGCCATTCCCCGTTTTGGTGCCGTAAAGGCGAAATTGCCAGTTGCCCGGGATCATTATAAGGGGAAACATTTTGTTGGGCACCATCTGCAAATATGATCTGCCGGGAATACCCCTGCTGGTACAATAATCCAATTCCAATTACAGGCACTCCCAGATCGCTCGCGGTTTTAAGATAATCTCCTGCTACATTCCCCAACCCTCCAGAGTAAATAGGCAAAGACTCGCTTAACATAAATTCCATACTGAAATAGGCAACGCTGCTTAAAGGTGCGCCAGGATAAGTCTTCTGGAACCAGGCGGGCGCAATGGAGCTTTGCCGTTTCACCTCAACGAGTTCTTCTATGATTTCCCGGACAATGGGATCAGCTAACACTTCATTAATTCTGTTGTGCGATACAGTCTGCAATACTACCAAAGGATTATGTGTGAGCTCCCACAACACAGGGTCCAATTGCCGCCAAACCTTATCCGTTGCATGGCTCCAGGTCCAGTGCAGGTCCATTGCAAGCTCTCCCAAGGCGTGAAATAATGCCCTATTGTTAATATCTTGACTGTTACTCATGGCATTACGATTTTTTGCGACAAAACCCCATCATAACTTATGATGGGGTTTACCGTATTTCCTGCGCATGGCTATTTGACATTGATGTGTTTACTCAAAGATGCTTTTTTTACATCTTCTTTTTTGGGGAGCAAAAGTTTGAGAACGCCATCTTCATATTTCGCTTCTATGGCATCCTGTTTTATGTTTTCCGGAAGGGTGAAACTGCGGGAAAAAGAAGTATAATTATACTCTCTGCGGGCATATCTTTCATCTTTTTCTTCCTTTTTTTCTTCTTTTTCTGCACTGATTGTCAGCATATTGTTTTCGACATCAATTTTAAAATCTTCCCTCTTTAAACCGGGAGCAGCCAATGTAACTTTATACTCATTTTTATTATCAATGATATTTACAGCCGGGACTGTTGCTGCCCTTCCCCAAAAGCGGCTGTTGTCAAATAGCTCATTCCAGGGTTTGAAAAAATCATCAAACAGGCTGGGAAATGTTGTTGATGGTTTCATTAATTCATTCATTGCCATAATAGTAAGTTTTTCGGTGAAAAATCATGTTTAAATTTATGATGATCCGGTGACGGAAATCAACGACAACAGTCAGTAAAAACAATGAGTGTGGTCACTTTTATGATACCAGTCATTATTTTTAGAAAGCTTCATCATTGCTTACACCTGTAAATATGGAATAACTTGTCCTAAACTTTTAGATCATGTTTGTCAATAGAAAAGATGCTGCTTTGAAACTAGCTAAAGCACTCGAGAAATACCGGGGCATCAACGCGCTGGTACTGGGTATTCCAAGGGGTGGTGCAGAAACTGCTTTTTACGTGGCCCGGCATCTTGATGCTGATTTTTCACTTTTAATTGCCCGAAAACTGGGACACCCTGACAATCCAGAATACGCATTAGGCGCCATCACAGAAGATGGAACTATCTATTTGAATGAACTTGCTTTACTCGATTTTTCTCAAGCCACCATTGATCTGGCTGTAGCCAAACAGAAAAAGGAAATTGAACTCCGGGTAAAATTTTTACGGAAAGACAAACCATTACCCGAACTCAAAGGCAGGACGGTTATCCTTGTTGATGACGGAATAGCAACAGGCGCAACTATAAGTGCAGCCATAAACATGTGCAAGAAACAGAATGCCGGAAAAATTGTGATCGCTGCACCTGTTTCAGGGGAAGAAAAGAAGTATGAGCTTCAAAAGGAAGTTGATGAGGTGGTGATCCTGGAAACCCCTCCATTTTTTCATGCAGTTTCACAGGTCTATGAAACTTTTGATAACCTCTCGGATGAAGAAGCTTTAGCCTTCATGGAAAGATGGCAAAAGGAAAAAGAAGCATTCCATTAGTCCTGCAGCAATTCTGTAACGGATCCACCCTCATGCATTCTTTTGATGGCCGCAGCAAACAGAGGTGCTACGTTTAGCGACACCTCTTCTAGCTGGACTTATACGTGTTATGCAAAGCAAATAATTTCATAAGAATAGTTGTACTTTTCTACGTTGCAGCTTTCAAGCAATCTAAATTAAATCCTCCGGTATCATTCAAAAGGCAGCCAGGTTTTACAAAAAGTAATGAGCAGCGATGTTCAGCCATATAAGGTTTGCATTGTTTAGGTAGAGCTCACTCCATCGGTTACTTTTTCTATTCTGATCGCAGTGATTTTGTATTCAGGTGTTTGCACATAATTATCCCGCACAGAGCTTGTAAGCTGATTGATGAATACCTTATTATTACTGAACGTTGTAAACACCTCACCTCTCCTTACATCAGGATCAATATGAACGGGCAATGATGCCTCACCATACCGGCTGATTAATCTGGCGTTATCACCTTCTTTTAATCCTGCTACATCTGCATCCATTGGATGTAAATGCAGGAAATCGGAATTACGGATTTTCTTATTGGGTGTCCGGTACGTCATGGTACCTGCATTAAAGTGATACAACTCCCTGCCTGTGATCAGAATAAATGGATAATCCGCAGAAGTATGTTCAGAAGTCGGCTTGTAATCAACAGGTGATAATTTAGCTCTGTCACCAATAGGAAATGTTTCGCTATGCAAAATTGCGGTTCCGGGATGATGAATATCTGGGCATGGCCATTGAATCCCTCCTTGCTCCAGCCGCTCGTAAGTAATGCCATATACAGCGCTCCATACACTTCTGATCTCGTTCCATATTTCTTTAGGATTAGAGAATTTAAATAATTCCTGCTTGCCCATGGCAGCAGCCAGACTGCAGACAATTTCCCAGTCAGCTTTAACATTTTGCGGCGGAGCAATTACTTTTCTTAATTTTTGTATCCTCCTTTCAGCGTTCATAAATGTTCCTTCCTTTTCGAACGAAGTGGCTGCTGGCAAAAAAACATCGGCAAACCTGCTCGCGGTCTCATTCAGGAACATATCCTGAATGACGAGGAAATGAAGACCTTTAAAAGCGCTTTCTGAATGCCGGGAATTGGGCATAGTAAAGAATACATCATATCCTACGATGTACATGGATTTTAGATCTCCCTTAGCAGCAGCATCCAGCATTTCAGGAAGATTGAGGCCATGACTTTTCGGAAGTGTTGATTGCCATAACTGCTCAAACCGTGCTTTCTCATTTTTGATCAATACCAAACCAGTATAAACAGCAGGATCGCACCCCATCATAGCAACGCCCTGTACATTATTCTGGCCCCTGAGTGGATTAATACCTGTTCCAGGCTTACCCATATTTCCTGTTAAAAGGGCAAGGTTTACTAATGCCATTACTCCTTCTGTTCCCTGAACGTGTTCTGTCATACCCAGCCCATGAAAGCAAATGGATGGCTTTTCTTTTGCATACAACCTGGCAGCTTCACGGATCAGGCGTGGATGCACATGGCAGACCTTTGCTGCCTTTTCCGGCGTCCATGCACAGGCCACTTTTTTAAATTCCTCCCATCCTTCTGTTCTGTGTTCAACAAAATCATGATCGTACAAATCTTCGGAAATGATCACCTGCGCTATTGCATGCAATAATGGAATATTTGTTCCTGGTCTTAGCTGCAGATGATACCGGGCATAGGCTGCCAATTCAATTTTTCGGGGATCAATCACAATAAGGTTAGCACCTGCCAATGCCATTTGCTTAATACGGGCACCCACTACCGGGTGACTGGTGGTTGCATTGGCTCCAACAATCAGAAGGGTATGGGCATTTTCAATATCATCAAAAGAATTAGTGGCTGCACCTGTGCCCAGCATCATGCTCATGGCTTTAGCCGTTGGCTGGTGGCAGACACGGGCACAGTTGTCAACATTGTTGGTGCCAATTACGGTCCGGGCAAACTTCTGAATCAGGTAATTATCTTCATTGGTAGCCCTTGCCGATCCAATCACACCAATGCTATCCGCTCCATATTGTTCAGAAATGGATGACAATCTTTGTGCACAATAGCGCAATGCTTCATCCCAAGAAACTATTTTCCACCCACCATTACCCCGTATCATGGGGTGTGTAACCCTTTCTTTTGCGTTTATATATTCCCAGGCATAACGGCCTTTTACACAGAGGTGCCCTTTATTAACGGGTGCATCCTTAGCAGGCTTTATATTGACAAGGGCATTATCTTTTACACCGGCTTCTATTTCACAACCAACGCCGCAATATGCACATACGGTTTTTACTACTTTCTCCGGCATTCCAAAACGAATTACATTTTGGTCCTCAATAGCACCGGTTGGGCAGGTATCGGCACAGGCACCACAACTGACACAGGAACTGTCAACAAACAATCCTTTTGAATCTGAAATCACTTTTGTTTTATCCGCACTGTTGATGACATGCCATACAAACTGCCCCTGCACATTATCGCAGATATTCACACACCTGAAACATTTAATGCAGCGCGACATATCCACTTTAATGTAAGGATGTGACATATCAATTGGTTCGGAAGCAACACGCTCCATTTTATTAGTAATGCCATAATGAAGCAACCAGCGGTGAAACTCCACTTGCGGATGGTTAGCCACCAGTGTTAAAGGATATTTATTTGCCAGCATTTGTAAAATACCCTTCCTGTATTCTTCTAATTCCGGTAAATGTGTTTCTATTTCCATACCATTAGTAAGAAGAGTCCTGCAGGATGGTTGCCAACGATCATTTCCTTTTATTTTTACCATGCAGGTGCGGCAAACAGATAAGGGATGCATACGTTCGTCATAGCACAATGACGGGATCTCAAGACCAATTTTATGCAGGAGTTGAAGAATAGTTTGTCCTTCTTCAAATAAACAGGTATGGCCGTTGATAATAACCTGATTCATTTTACTTAATTGTTGCGTCTACTCCATCAACATGCTCAACAGGTGTAGCAACTTTATATTCACTTTTTGCACCAGTTGTACGCAGAGGTTCTGACTGTATAATTTTCAGTTTTACCAGATACAGGCCTGTTATGGCACCTACGCTCAACCCCGCCAATGATCCACCAGATATTCCCATGAGTATATTAAATGCCAAGCCTGTACTTTCATCAGGAAGCGAAGCAAATAAATAAATCCATCCTAAGCCTGCTCCCCAACCCAGGGAATTAGCCATGATCCAACGATAAGCTTTACCAACATGTTTTTTGAGAGAAAACCATTGAAAAAGCCCGAACAAAGCCCCTAACAGCAATCCTGCGCCAATACTCAACAGAGCGTATAATATCATATTATCCAAACCGATAGAAGTTGTCTTTCCATCAACAGACTCACTAGCCGGAATAAAAAACAAAGAGGGTAAGGTTCCTAAAAACCAACCTGTTACAGCTGCCAAAATCGTATAACGCAACCATTCTTTCCGGGGTATATCGCGAAACTTTTGTACCAAAACGCTCCATTGAAATAATCCAAGCAATGTTCCTTCAATAACACCTGCTGTTAACATTAGAATGAGTACAACACACTTCATTAAAAAAGTGTTGGGTTCCCCGATAAGCTGGTTAGCCCCAAAAGCGATCATTCCTGCCATTGCAATTCCGATCAATTCACCGGTTGCACAATATAAGGTCCATTTAAGCCACAAATGTTTTTTCATACTTATACTCCTTCTACTTTTTTCCTCTGCATAATGTAATCCACTAAACTTCTAATAGTGGCAATCTTTCCATAATCCCCTTCCGGTGTTTCTATTCTTAATTCCTCATCCAGCGCAACCATGAATTGCAAGTAATCAAAAGAGTCTATTTCCAGCATATACCTTATGTTGTCATCGGGTTGTAACTTTTCCGGCTCCGTATCTGGTGCAATCTTTTTCAGTAGTAGAAAAATTTTGGATTTAATTTCCTGTTCAGTCATAACACGTCTGGCTTTTGTAAAAAATTATTGAGCTCTGTAAGAAAACGGCTACCAATTTGACCATCTGTAGCCCGGTGATCTGCCGCCAGTGTTACGGTAAGTACAGGCCGTACATCCAGTATACCGTTCTCAGCCCATGGTTGCTCTTTAATACTTCCAAAACTTACAAGGGCAACCTGCGGTGGATAGATTACACCAAAAACAACTTCCACATTGCCTTCACCTAAGTTGGTAACAGTAATGGTGGAATCACTTAGTTCCGAACTGCGCAATTTCATAGCCCTTGCTCTTGGTATTAAATCGGACAAGGCTTCCATGATTTCGTCCACATTTTTTTGAGCAACATCGTGAATAGCGGGTATCATCAAACCACCACCACGCAGTGAAACCACAAAGCCTATGTTGATTTCATTTTTTCGCTGCAAGCCATTTTCCCAATATCCGTTCAATTCCGGCACAATGGTCAATGCTTTGGCAGTTGCTTTTAACAAAAGAGCAATTGGTAATAAGCGCTTTTTCAATGAGCGTTGTTTATTGGCTTCTGTAAGCCAGTTGAACGCATTCCGCATATCAACTTTCGTCTGTAGATAGTAATGAGGGATCTCTTTATTCGACTTACTCACAGCAGCAGCTATCGCCATTCGAATACTTTCAGCAGATGCTCCCGGTTTTGCTTCCTGCAACTTTTGCATTGCAGCAATTGCCTTTTCTACATCTTCTTTGGTAATAGCCCTCGCCTCACCTGTTCCTTTAATGGTGGTTAAATCAATGCCCTTTTCATCGGCCAGTCTTTTTGCCAAGGGGGAAGCTTTTATTCTTATTTCATGCTCCTCTTCTTTAACAAGTTTTTGTTCACGATCAGAAGAAATGAGTGCCATCACGGTACCTACAGGTACTTTCTCTCCTTCTTTGGTTATAATTTTTTCAATAATACCTTCATCAAATACTTCAATATCAATTAAGCCTTTTTGAGTATCAACAGTAGCAATGACATCACCTCTTTTTACCTTATCGCCAGGTTTCACCAGCCATTCACAAAGTGTACCCGCCTCCATATCAGCACCAAGGCTGGGCATCGTAAATTCACTCATGGTGCAGCATTTTTATTATCTTATTGATGATCTCTTCTTTCTGTGGCACGCATGCATCTTCTAAATGCTTAGGATAAGGAATAGGCACTTCCGCACCAGCTAAACGCTGCACAGGCGCATCTAAATCGTAAAACACATTTTCCATTATACGTGCAGAAATTTCTGAAGACACACTAACTGAACGCCAGGCGTCTTCTACTATCAGAGCACGATGTGTCTTTGAAACAGAAGCCAAAATGCTTGCCTCATCCAGGGGACGCAACATTCGTATATCTACCACTTCTGCATTGATACCTTTAGCTGCTAATTCTAACGCTGCATCCAGTGACTTGTAAACGGCCGCTCCATACGTAATAATTGAAATATCTGTTCCTTGCTTTCGTACGTTAGCATGAACAAGATCAACCTGCTTAGGATCAGATTCAATTTCAGCTTCCAAATTGAGCATGGAAGTATACTCAAATGTAATAACAGGATCTGTTTCCTGTAGCGCAGCTAGTAAAACCGAACGGGCATCTTCATGTGTACCAATGGATATTACTTTTAACCCGGGAATATGTGCAAATAACGGTTCCCAGCTGTGCGAGTGCTGTGCCGCAAGTTGACGTCCTATTCCTGAACTCATTCGGATTACTAGTGGTACATTTAACTGCCCGCCAGACATGTGAAACAAAGTAGCCGCATTGTTCACGATCTGGTCCATTGCCAAAAGGCAGAAGTTTACTGTCATTACTTCAACAATTGGACGCAAGCCACCCAGTGCGGCACCAATGCCAGCCCCTACAAAGCCTGATTCCGATAAAGGTGTATCCATGATGCGTTCGGGGCCAAACTCTTGTAACAATCCCTTGCTTACGGCAAAAGCACCTCCATAACGGCCAACATCTTCCCCCATTAGAAACACGCGTTCGTCCTTTTCCAATGCCTGGCGGATCGCCTGTTTCAGTGCTTCCCGGTATGTGAGTCTGATGGTTTTATTGCTGCTCATGTTTCTTCTGATTAAGGATAATACTCCGTCGCTTTGACATCTTGCTGAAGCTTTAATTTCAGATATTCCCCGATTACAATAGCTGCAGGATAAAGAATTTCTTCCTCCATTTGCGCATGCCGCATCAGTTTTTCTGCAAAATCAACTACATCCGGATATTGTTCCTCTGCCGCTGCTTTTATTAATTCATTCAAAGCAGCTACTATACGCTGATGCTCTGATAACATTTCCTGCAGGTTTTTCTTCAACTGTGCAGACAAATCAATAGCTTCACTCATTTCAGGAGCAACATTTCCTTCGGCTAATGCCGGCAATAGACCAAGTTGAGGTAAGGCATATTTTTCTTCCCTAAGGAAATGGGGATGAAGTAATTGAGCTACTTTTTCAGCTACCTTGCCTGTTTTTCCAAACAGGAGTATAGATTGTTTCAACATTGCATGCAGCTCATCATGTTCAGCTTTTAATGCCTGTGGAATTTTTATTTTCATTTTAAAAGCTTTATTGATGAATAGTTTTCATTCACACAAACGGATTAGCTATTATTATTTTATAAATATTCATTTTTATGGTTTACTATAAAGAAAATTAGTGAGCTGTCCCAATGGTTCCCATGTCCCTTTTTCTGCAAAATCAACAGCTTTTTGCAGGATGTCTTCTACTTTCTTTTCTATGGTATCTATTTCATAGTTATTAATCAATTGTTCCTGCAGCAACCAACTTTTCAATGCAGGAATGGGATCCCGCTTTTTCCAATCTTCTATTTCTGATTTATCACGGTACAACTCTGCATCAAACATGGAATGGGCCCGAAAACGATAAGTGTTGCATACCAGGAAAAATGGCCTTCCTGTTGTACGGACTTTCTCTACAGCCATCTGTGCAGCGTCTTCCACAGCCAGCACATTCATACCATCCACAGCAGCCGATTCTATACCGTAGCCGGCTCCTTTTTTTTCCAATTCTGTCATGGCATGTGTAAAACGCAAAGCCGTTCCCATAGCATACAAATTATTCTCACAAACAAACAACACCGGCACATTCCAAAGAGAAGCCAGGTTCATGGATTCATGAAACTCACCTTCTGCTACTGCACCTTCTCCAAAAAAGCAACAGACTATATTATTTTTCTTTTGTTTTTTTGTTGCCAACGCCATTCCAACAGCCACAGGCAAGTGCCCGGCGACAATTGCATTGCCCCCATAAAATTTTGTTTTGACATCAAACAAGTGCATAGAGCCACCTCTGCCCCGGCTGCACCCTTCTACCTTTCCATACATCTCTGCCATGATAACACCAGGATCAATACCACGAACCAGCGCTTGTCCATGTTCGCGGTAAGTGCACAGTACATCATCCTCTAAAGTCAACGCCTTCATTATACCCACAGCCACAGCTTCTTCACCAATATACAAATGCAGAAAGCCCCTGATTTTTGTTTTGCTGTACATTTCAGCACACACTTCCTCGAACCGCCTGATGAGCATCATCTGGTATAATAGATCAATTAAATACTCCCGGTCTGGTTTTAAAGTAGTCTGTATGGCAGCTATCTGTTCCATTATTAGGTATTATGCTTGTTCCAAGGTAGAAAGATCTCCTTCCGGCAATCCCAGCTCTCCTGCTTTTAATAAACGTCTTAAAATTTTACCACTTCTTGTTTTAGGCAGGCCTTCCAAAAAAGCTAACTCTTTTGGTGCAACAGCAGGACCCAATTTTTTGCGGGCTAATGCTATAATATCCATTTTTGTTTCTTCGCTTGCACTAAATCCAGGCTTAAGTACTACAAATGCTTTTACCAGTTCACCAATCACCGGGTCAGGTTTACCAATTACCGCTGCTTCTGCAACAGCCTGGTGCTCCATCAACATACTTTCCACTTCAAATGGCCCCACCATATGACCGGAAGTTTTGATGATGTCGTCTGCCCTACCTACAAACCAGAAGTAACCATCACTATCTTTTTTAGCCAAATCACCTGTTATATACCAGTCCCCTCTGAAGCATTTTTTATAACGCTCTTCATCATGCAAATAGCCTCTAAACATAGAGGGCCATCCTCTCTTTATAACCAATTTTCCCTGTTTACCGGCTTCGCTTATAATTTGTATACTCTTTTCTGTTACTTCTGCGATCGCAGCATTAATACCAGGCAAAGGCTTTCCCATAGACCCAGGTTTTACCGGCATAGATGCATAATTAGCAATCATGATGCCTCCGGTCTCGGTTTGCCACCAATTATCCAATATTGGTTTGCCTAATGTTTTCTCGCCCCAAAGGACTGCTTCAGCATGAAGCGGCTCGCCAACACTCAGTATCAGGCGCAGGTGCTGCAGGTCATATTTTTTCATAGGCTTGATATCCATGCGCATTAACCGTCTGATTGCTGTTGGCGCGGTGTACCAAACATTTACCTTTTCTTTTTCAAGGATAGCATACCAGCGTGCCGCATCAAATTCTTCTTCATCAACGATATTGGTAATACCATTCACTAATGGTGCAATAATTCCATAAGAAGTTCCTGTTACCCAACCTGGATCAGCGGTACACCAAAAAATATCGCCTTCATGAAAATCAAGAACATACTTTCCGGTCATATAATGCATTAACACTGCCTTATGTACATGTATAGCTCCCTTTGGCATACCTGTGGTACCGCTGGTAAAGTGAAGCAAAGCAGCATCTTCCGGGTCTGTAGGCGGAATATCAAATTCATCGGATACATTTTCCATAAGATGGTGCAGCGACAACACTTTTTCATCCCTATCTATATTGGCATCAGTCAATAAAACATAACGTAAGGATGGAAGACGCCCCAACAAAGGCATGAGCTTCTTTTCAAAAAGAGTGGTAGTAGTTACAACAACACTGGCATTACCCCGGCTTAGCCGCTGAAAAACAGGTTCAGGACCAAATACTGAGAACAAAGGGCAAAATACGGCTGTTGTTTTAAGCGTTCCCAAGGCAGCTATATATAGCTCAGGAATTCGCCCAGCGAGGGCAAACACCCTATCTCCTTTTTTTACACCCAACCTGGTAAGTCCATTGGAAAAGCGAGCACTTAACTTTTGCAATTCCAGATAGGTAAAATCCTGAGTAGTAAGGTCTTTGCGTATCCAACGCAGGGCAACTTTATTCTTCAGGTGACTATTGGCATGCCGGTCAACAGCTTCGTGGGCTATATTCATTCCTTTGTTTTCAGGAAGTCCCTCAAGATTTTTCATTTCTTGCTCCCAAGCAAAATAATGTCTGAACGTTTCATAATCTTTCAGATTTGGTGATGCCAAATTGGATTTCAGAAGAAGAGCTTCATTCATAACTTTCCAATTACACCTATGAATTTATGCTCTTTTAAAGTGGGTTACAATGATGACGGTCAATGAAAAGAATGACCTAAGGTAGCCTACAAACGTGCTTCAAACTAGTTCATTGTTTCCACCTTATCAAAAGCATCTACAGCTTGAAAACGTTTACCTAATATAACTTCCAGGTCTTCTTTAAAGATTACTTCCTTTTGCAGTAACTGGCTGGCTATCCTGTTCAGCGCTTCCCGGTTTTTTTGTAACAACTCTTTTGTCTGCTCATAAGCTTCATTCACCAGTTTGCGTACTTCTTCATCAATCAGTTTGCCTGTTTCTTCACTGTATGGTTTTACAAAACCGGTATCCCGCTGCCCGGTTGAATCATAAAAACTGATGGTGCCTACATTTTTATTAAAGCCATAATAAGCTACCATCATATAGGCCTCCTTAGTTACTTTTTCCAGATCGTCAATGGCACCGGAAGTCACTTCTCCAAAAACAACTTCTTCGGCAGCCCTTCCACCCAAAGCAGCACATAAATGCTCTCTCAGTTCAGTCTCGGTCTTTAACTGGCGCTCTTCCGGCAGATACCATGATGCCCCTAGTGATTTGCCCCGCGGTATAATGGACACTTTTACCAGAGGATCAACGTGTGGCAGCAACCAACTCACTAAGGCGTGCCCTGCTTCATGATAAGCAATCGTCTTTTTCTCTTCCGGCGAGATGATCTTGCTTTTTCTTTCCAAACCGGCTACTATCCGGTCTATCGCATCCAAAAAATCCTGCTTGCCGACTTTTTCTTCTTTTCGCCGTGCGGCAATCAGGGCAGCTTCATTGCACACATTGGCAATATCCGCGCCTGAAAAACCAGGCGTTTGCGCTGCCAGGAATTGAATATCAATAGTTTCATCCAATTTCAGGGGCCGCAAGTGAACTTTAAAAATCTCTTCCCGCTCTTTCATGTTGGGGAGCTCCAGGTAAATATGGCGGTCAAATCTGCCTGGGCGTAATAGAGCAGGATCCAGCATGTCACCCCGGTTAGTTGCAGCTAAAACAATTACCCCGCTGTTTGTCTCAAATCCATCCATTTCTGTCAACAATTGATTTAACGTACTTTCCCGCTCATCATTGGAACCGGAATAAAGTGCATTCCTACTTCTGGATCTTCCGATGGCATCAATTTCATCGATGAAAACAATACAGGGGGCTTTCTCTTTGGCCCTTTTAAAGAGGTCTCTTACCCTTGAGGCACCTACCCCTACAAACATTTCCACGAATTCAGAGCCGGACATGGAGAAGAAGGGAACATCAGCTTCACCGGCTACCGCTTTGGCCAGCAAAGTTTTACCAGTGCCGGGTGGTCCCACTAAAATCACACCCTTTGGAATTTTTGCTCCCAATTTGGTAAACTCTTCCGGGTTCTTTAGAAAGTCAACCACTTCTTTCACTTCCATTTCTGCTTCCTCCAGTCCAGCTACATCAGCAAAGGTTACACTGCTTTTATTGCCTTTTTCCATTAGTGTAGCGGTAGATTTTCCAAAGTTGAAAATAGAAGAACTCCCTGAGCCTTTTGCACCAGCTCGGAAGATTAGGTATTGCCAAAAAATGATAAATATTATGAGCGGCAATAACCAGGAGAGCACTTCTCCAAACCAGTTACTTGTTCTTTTATAAATAACATTGATTCTTTCTTCTGGAGCATAATTCTTTTGTGCATCCT
>CBKWHA010000032.1:0-30741 GCA_966674115.1 uncultured Chitinophagaceae bacterium | reverse complement strand
CAGCTCATGAACTACTTTCAAAATGAAGTGATCAGAACCGGAGGAACAATTTACCTCTCATCTGTTGTTACTCAGATCAAATGGAAGCGGTATGAAGTTGAAGTAGTAACAACCACATATAAAAGCTATTTTGGTAGACATGCCATCATAACAGTACCCTTAGGCGTATTGCAGGCTACAGATGGAAGTGAAGGTTCTATCGTTTTTTCTCCTGCCTTGTATGAAAAATCCGCAGCCATACAGCAGATGGGCTTTGGTGGGGTTATCAAATTCCATATACAATGCTTCAGCAATTTTTGGGAAGACAAAAGTTTACAACATCCTATGAAGAAGGCCAGTTTTATATTTTCTGATGCCTTTATTCCTACCTGGTGGAGCCAACATCCAAAAGACAATGGACTGCTTACCGGTTGGCTGGCCGGCCCAAAAGCCAGCAGTTTACAAAATGCAAGTGGTGACTTTCTTTTTGAAAAAGCAATTGAATCCCTTAGCTATATTTTTTCCATGTCTAAAACAAATTTGCTGGTACAGATCAAAACATATCAAATACATAATTGGACGTTACAAGTATTTAGCCGGGGGGCTTATTCTTATGCTACACTGCATACTGCGGCTGCTACTAAGGTACTCAGCAGACCTGAAGAGGAGACGCTATTCTTTGCCGGCGAAGCATTGTTCTACGGCCCAATGGCAGGCACTGTAGAGGCAGCATTTACTACTGGGATCGAAACTGCCCGGAGGCTGATTGCAACTCATCAACTTATGTAAGGGCAAGACACCAGCTCGGCACGAATTTTTGAACAATTGTTTAAAAAGCAACTATGACAAGATCAAATAAAGACAGGGGCTTTTCCGGAAATGAAAGAGACCTGACTACTAATAGAACAGAACAGCAATCATCTGTTCCTAATGATTTACCAGATTCACCACAGGATGCAGAACGGTTGAAAAATGAAGAAACTTTTATAGAACTACCTGATGTATCTGATATTCCCGGACAGGAAAATATGAAAGTTCCTCCTATGGGTGAACTGGCAGATACAACCATTTCATCTGACGATGAAGAAGGCGTAGGAGTTTTTGACCGCGATGACAGTGAAGATTTTACAATGGGTACAGAAGCTGATGTCAGCCGTGAAGAAAGGCTGACATTGGCCAGTGACGATTTTATGCCTACAAAAGATGAAGACAGACTCATCCAGGCCTCAATGGATAATACGGACTTTCAAGGTGAATCTTTAAATGAAAGAGGCTTTGGGCAGTCATTTTCCGGAAAGGATCTGGATGTTCCCGGCAGCGAAACAGACAATGCCAACGAAAAAATAGGTGAAGAGGATGAAGAAAACAATGAATATAGCATCATTGACAATGATGATGAAAACATGCCTCCTTCAGGGACATCCTGATTAGAAAACCAGAGGCACCTTTTTTGTAACGCTCATAGCAAACCATCCACAATGAAACCACTATTTTCCAATATAGCCAACTTTATAGCCGGGGGCCTGACGGCCTTATTACTGATGGGCCAGTTTGCATTTAAAGATCATAACCAGGCTCATAAGAATCGAGAGGAACGTGTAGTCTACCAGTGGCATACACCGCAGCTACCCGATAAAATTTTCTTTGCAGGCGAAGAAGTTCCATTACACAGGTGGGATGTAAGGGAACGGTTTGACCGGGAATTGTTATTTAATGCCTACAGCCAAGCCAATGTATTATTTATTTTAAAGTTGGCAAACCGTTATTTTCCTATAATTGAAGAACGATTAAAAGTGAATGGTGTTCCTGAAGATTTTAAATATCTGGCAGTTGCAGAGAGTAATTTGCTGAGTGGTGCCCGCTCCCGTTCCGGCGCTATCGGCTTCTGGCAGTTTTTGGATAAAACAGCACCTGAATATGGTATGCTGGTTAACAGTCAAGTAGACTTCCGGTATGATTTGATAAAATCTACCAATGCGGCCTGTACCTACTTCAAACAAGCTTACAAAAGGTTTGGCAGCTGGACTGCTGCTGCTGCTTCCTATAATTGTGGGCAAAGCGGCTATAGCAACCGGGCAACTTTTCAAAAAACCAACAACTATTATGATTTGCTTCTTCCTGAAGAAACTAACAGGTATATTTTCCGCATTCTTACTTTTAAACACCTGATGGAAAATGCGGAGGAGCTAGGTTACAAATTGGAAAAAGAGGAAAAATACCATGTAGTACCAAGCCGCACGGTTGTTGTTGACAGCACCATTCCTAACCTTGCTCAGTTTGCAATAGACAATGGTACTACGTATAAGATCCTAAAACTTATGAATCCCTGGTTACGGGATAAATCCCTGATCGTACCCAAGGGTAAAACCTATGATCTATTGCTCCCCGTAAATTAGCTTTGTCCTTTTTTATCCACAAGCGAAGCCCCATACTTTCTATTACAGAATTAATAACCAGCCTAATAGCAGGCACAACGATAACTTTTGAGCTAAATCAATTGTCTTTAATCAGGCATCCTTTTTGAAACCGCTGAGCATATGAAATATATTTTTATTTATTTGGCTTTTATATGCAGCCTGGCGGTAGCCTGCGGCAATGCCCAGGATAGTGTGGATGGAGACAAAAACGAGAAAAAAAATGTTTCATCCCGGAATTACAGCATCAATGCATCCAACTCATACAGCAACCTTTTCCTGGACAGCAATGCAGTAGAAGCATTTATAAAACAAAAAAAGATCCCCGACTCCGTTGCCCGTCGCATCCGCAGTTTTTATAACACACGCAATTACCAATATGCCTGGTTTTCCAGTGAAGGGCTTACAGAACAGGCAAGAGGTTTCTGGAGCTTGCATGAGTACCACACTTCTGAGTATAAAGACTCTGTTTTGTTGAACAAAGCACTAAAACGCAGAATGGATGGTTTAACAGCAGAAGAAAACTTCAAGGTAAGTGCTTCCAACAAATCTATTCAGCAAACGGAAATCACTCTGACCCAACACTTCATACATTATATGAGGGCAGCTTATCCTGATGGCTATGTAAAACGTAAGGAAATGGAGCGCTTTGTGCCCTACCAGAAGGTAAATGCCGTTTATCTGGCCGATTCCCTGGTGAACAAAAAACACAAAGACAATAAATATTTTGAGGACATACATCTTCCTTACAAGAAGCTAAAAGAGCAACTGGCAAAATATACTGCCGTTGTAAAAAGCGGAGGCTGGCCCATAGTGCCTGATACCAAAAAGAAATTAAAAAAAGGTGACACGTCTGCGCTGGTTACTATTGTTAAAAGAAGACTTCATATAACCGGTGACCTGCCAGGTGCCGACACAAGCAGACTTTTCAACGACTCGTTAGAAATAGCACTAAAAAATTTTCAGTTGCGCCATGGTTATAAAGATGACGGCATTGTATCAACTGCTTTGATCAAGGAAATGAATGTGCCTGCAGCAAAAAGGCTGCAACAAATATTGATGAATATGGGTCGCATGCGCTGGTTGCCCCCAGAACCAGCTGGCGAACTCATTGTGGTAAACATTCCGGAATTCATGCTCCATGTATACGAAGGTAAAAGGCGGGTATTTGATATGGCCGTTGTTGTAGGGAAGGAAGGTCATAATACTACAATGTTTTCAGGTGATCTGAACCAGATAGTATTCAGTCCTTACTGGAATGTGCCAGAAAGTATTGTAAAAAACGAGATCTTACCGGCAATGGCGAAGAACCCTTCTTACCTGGTGAGCCAGAATATGGAGATTGTAAAATATACAGGCGAATATCCTGTGATCAGGCAATTACCTGGTCCTGGCAACGCTTTGGGTAAAGTGAAGTTTTTATTTCCCAACAATTTCAATATTTATTTTCATGATACACCTTCCAAAAGCCTTTTTGAACGTAGCAAACGGGCCTACAGCCACGGATGCATCCGATTGAGCGACCCGGAGAAAATGGCCAATTATTTATTGCGACATCAGCCGGAATGGACACCTGAAAGAATCTATGAGGCCATGAACAGCGGAGAAGAAAAATACGTAAAGCTGGAAAAGCCTGTTCCTGTCGTTGTTACTTATTATACTGCATGGGTTGACGACGCCGGCAGACTCAACTTCCGCGATGATATTTATGACCATGACAAAAAGCTGGCAGTGAAGATGTTTCGGTAACAAACTATCTTTGCCGCATTCAAAACCATTCTGAATGCACCTGGTTGAAGTAACCAATCCGAAGTTGGCCAAAGAGTTTTTGCTGGTGAACATTGTTATCAACAAGAACAACCCAAATTATATCCGCCCGCTGGACAAAGACATCAATGAAATTTTTGACCCGAAGAAGAATAAGACTTTCCGACATGGCTCTGTCAAGCGTTGGATCCTGAAAAATGACGCCGGTGAATTGATTGGCCGAATAGCCGCTTTTGTTAATAAAAGGTATAAAAACAAAGGAGACGATGTGCCTGTTGGCGGTATTGGCTTTTTTGACGTTATTAATAACCAGGTTGCAGCCGACATGTTGTTTGATGTGGCCAAACACTGGCTGATGCAGCAAGGTATGGAAGCCATGGATGGTCCGATAAATTTTGGCGAACGCGACCGCTGGTGGGGTTTGGTGGTAGAAGGATTCCAGGAGCCTTTGTACGGCATGAACTATAACCCGCCATATTACCGGGAATTGTTTGAAACATACGGCTTCAAAAACTTTTTCAATCAAATATGTGTTGGATTAGATGCTAAAAAACCAGTGAATGAAAAACTGGTGCAACGCCATGCTACCTATGCTGAAAAACCAGAATTTAAAGCTATTCATGCAGATAAAGGGAGGCTGGATAAGTTTGCAAAGGATTTTACAACCATTTATAACAAAGCATGGGCCGGTCATGGTGGCATGAAGCAACTTAGAAATGAACAGGTAATTCAAATGTTCCGTAAGATGAAACCTGTAATGGATGAACGTCTGTTATGGTTTACCTATTATAAGGAAGAACCCATTGCCATGTTTATTAATTTGCCCGACCTGAATCAATGGTTCAAATACCTGAATGGGAAATTTGATATCTGGCACAAGCTTAAGTTCCTGTGGATCAAGAAAACAAAACCATGTAAGAAATTTACAGGCATTGCATTTGGCATTGTACCTGAGTTCCAGGGCAAAGGTATAGATGCGTTCATGGTTGTGGAAGCAGCAAAAGTTGTACAACCACAAACGTCCTATACTGAATATGAAATGCAATGGATTGGGGATTTCAATCCTAAAATGCTGAATGTTGCCCATAGTATAGGTGATACATTTGATAGCCGTCGCCTGATTACCTACCGCTATCTTTTTGACCGGACGAAAGAGTTTAAGCGCCACCCGGTACTGGTGTTTTAAATCCTTAACTCTTTCCACTCCACCCGTTTATTCAGGATAGCATACTTGATAGCTTTTTGCTTGAGTGTTAGCGTTGAACCTGCTGTTTTCACTTCTATGAAGTGAACAGAAATATGATCAAGATCCGTTTCCATATTGTGGAATACGATCAGGTCTACCGGGCTGCCAATAAACCGGGCCTCCTTTGGATTGTAAGGGAAGATGCCACCAAAAAAAGGAATAATATGTTCGGTAACCTTTCCAATGGTCACGGCCTGGCTTTTTTTAATAGCATCCTGCCTGATAATGCCTTCATATTCAATTTTCCACCGTTCAAAATTAGCCTGGGCAACAACTGATTGTTCAGCAGTTATGCGTTGTTGTTCAACCAGTAAAACCGTGTCTTTGAACTGTTCAAACTTTCGTTGCGCTATTTCATGTACCTGTACCTCAAAGTCGGACAGGCTTTTTGACTGCCGCAACAATTCAGCTTCCAGGTCCCTTTTCTGTTTGTACTGCCTGAAAAACAGGTAAAACACAGTAAGCAGCAAGAACCCAAGTACAATGGCAAGAATTTGGATAATATCCATGATATTACTTTTAAACAATTTGTGCACTTCTAAAGTCGTTAAATTTTCGCTTAGTTTAGCACACTTCCATTACCTTAGCAATTGAGTCAGGAGACATTTGTAGCATGGAAAAATTTATCGTTTCTGCCAGAAAATACCGTCCCCAAACCTTCGATACGGTTGTGGGCCAGCAGCATATCACTACTACGCTGAAGAACGCCATCAAAAACCACCAACTGGCGCATGCCTTTTTATTTTGCGGTCCCAGAGGCGTTGGTAAAACAACCTGTGCCCGTATCCTGGCAAAAACCATCAATTGCGAAAATCCTACACCTGAAGGCGAAGCCTGTAATCAGTGCCACTCCTGTAAATCTTTCAATGAAGGCACTTCATTGAATATCCACGAACTCGACGCCGCCTCCAACAACTCGGTAGATGACATCCGAGCGCTGGTGGAGCAGGTGCGCTTTGCGCCGCAGGCAGGAAAGTACAAAGTCTATATAATAGACGAGGTGCACATGCTCAGTTCCTCGGCCTTCAATGCGTTTCTGAAAACGCTGGAAGAGCCTCCTCCTTATGCTATTTTTATCCTGGCCACGACCGAGAAACATAAGATCTTACCTACGATCTTAAGCCGGTGCCAGATTTTTGACTTTAAAAGGATCACCCTTCAGGACACGGTAGAACACCTGCAAGGCATTGCTTCTAAAGAAGATATACAAACCGACGAGGCTGGCTTGCAAATGATCGCCCAGAAAAGCGAAGGCTGCATGCGCGATGCACTAAGCATCCTGGATAAAATCGTTTCCTTCACCGGCGGCAAGGTAACCTACGCCAATACACTGGAACATTTAAATATACTGGATGCCGATTATTATTTTAGGCTAATCGATTGCATGCTGAACCAGGACTTAGCCGGGGCCATGCTATTGTATGATGATATTAACAAGAAGGGATTTGAAGGCGATTCTGTACTGAATGGTTTTGCCGAATTCACCCGAAACCTGCTGATCTGCAAAGATCAACGCGTTGCCGGTCTACTGGAAGTGGTGGAAAGTTTCCGCCAGCGTTATACTGAAACGGCCCAAAAAACAGAAACGGGTTACCTGGTGAGTATCCTGAACCTCCTGGCTGAGGCAGAACTGAATTATAAAGCTGCACGCAACAAACGCCTGCATGTAGAGATGGCACTAATTAAGCTTTGCTACCTACGCCAGGCCCTACAACTTACTACTAACGGGAATGCACTAGATAAAAAAAAAGTAGTTGATACGGCAAGGACTGTAGCGTTTAAGAGTATCAATCCTATTAGCGTGCAACCAGAAGCAGTTACACCTGTTACAACAACTTCCCCAGCCCCTACTCCCGCGGCTAAGCCATCACCAACCCCTGGGGCAACAAAGCAGCAATCTGCAGAAGCGAAATTGATCATTGAGACTGAATCCATACATACACAAGCAGTTGTAAACGAACAAAAACCTGCCTATAAACCTCCAACACCCCCTCCACAGCAGCCTGCAGGCTCTAAACCTAAACTCGGGTCTCTACAGTCATTGCGTCAGCAGATCCAGGAAACACACAGCAACCAGGTGGTGCGGGAAGATCAGCCTTTGGAAATGTCTAGCCTAAAGAAAGCATGGGCCGCTTTTATCGAAAAATTAAAAGCAGAAAAGAACCCTGCCTGGCAAAGTTTTGAAGTGGCTGAACTGATCATAAAGGACGACAATAGTTTTGAAGCGACTGCCTGTAATAACATCAACCAAAAGTTCCTGGAATTTGAGAGAAACAAGGTTTCTGAATTTTTGCAACATGAATTGCACAATCGCCAGCTTCAATTTGCAGTATTGCTCATTGAATCAGAACAACCGCAGGAAGTTGTTGAAGTGCCACTGACCTCCAAACAACAGTATCAAAAAATGATCGAACAGTTTCCCCTTGTAAAAGAACTGAGGGAAAGACTAAAATTGGAACTGGACTTCTAAGAATGCTACGTATGTTATAAGTAAGTACAATCTCTTATAATTTCAAAAACTCTCTTTCATTTTTTGTTTTTTGACAGGATGATAAATATTTTGCTGTATAATCATTCAACAATATCAAAACTAACAAAGTATGAAGGAGTACCGTTCTTATCCGCTGGCCTTTTACGGAAAAGGTAGTGAGTATTTTAAGATCCAGATCGTAAACACCATTCTCAACATCATTACACTTGGCCTTTATTACCCTTGGGCCAAAGAAAAAAGCCTCAAGTATCTTTATAGCAAGAACACTTTTGATGAAACACCTTTTGTTTTTTCCGGAACAGGCAAGGAAATGTTCAAAGGTTTTATTAAAGCACTTGTCATTCTTGTGCTGCTTTATGGTGCCTTCTTTTATCTGGCCATGAATGATCATCCGGGATGGGCATTTTTGCTTATCTATGCTGGTATATTGGCCATCATGCCACTTTCTATACATGGCTCCTATAAATACAGAATGGCCAAAACAAGCTGGAAGGGTATCCGTTTCGGTTATACCGGTGATAGAAATGAATTGTTTGGCCTTTTCTTAAAAGGCATCTTGCTTACAACCATTACACTGGGTTTTTATAGCGCCTGGTTCTCTATGAATCTCAGACGTTACGTTCTGTCGAACATTAAAGTAGGAAATGCGCGTTTTGTTTACACAGGAGACGGCACCGATTACTTTGTATTGAACTTAAAAGGTTATTTCCTTTCTCTTATCACATTAGGCATTTACAGTTTTTGGTGGCAGAAAGACCTTTTTGAATACTTCGTCAATAACCTTCGCCTGGAGCAGGATGAAGATGCGGTCTTTTTCCGTTCAACAGCAACAGGCGGCGGATTTGCAGGCCTTATGATCGTTAACATGCTGATCTTGGTTTTTACACTTGGCTTAGGTTATGCCTGGGTGGTAACAAGAACGATGGAATTTGTAATGAGTCATATTGAAGCTAATGGCTATTATTCATTTGATTCCTTGCAACAGGCACAGGAAGACTATAGTGATGCGACTGGTGATGACATGGCAGATATTCTTGATTTTGGATTTGTTATTTAATGGAAAACGAAACTGTTTTATTTTTTGATGGATGCAGTGCCCGCCCCTTACCAGTGCGGGTATTGCTTTTTAATGACCTGGTAAATATTTATGATGGTGAAGATGACCATTTCTTACAAAGCTTTCCACTGACTGGCTCGGCCCATAACCAGATAGGTGGTACCTGCTACTTATATCTTGATCCTAAAGGATTGCAATACCTGCAATTTGCTGCGGAACATCCTTTGGCAGATAGTATTTCAAATTATCTAGCAAATGCAAAACCCGGCGTAGTGCAACACCTGATGCGGCAGAAGATGGTAGTACTGGTGCCGCTTGTGCTCTTGCTTGGTGTGGGGCTGTATTTCCTATTGGTCACACTTATCCCATTTCTCGGCACCAGGGTTATAGGCGTACAGCAAGAAATAAAGATGGGTGATCAACTCAGAGAAGTGATGCTCAAGGAAGAGAGCATGGTGGGATTTACCATCGATACCGCAGGTACACGTCAATTGCAGGCATTTGCAGACCATTTGGAACTCAGTAAGCAATACCCTATAAGATTAACATTGGTTAAAAGCAAGATAGTCAATGCTTATGCACTTCCTGGCGGACAAATTGTAGTTTATTCAGGCATCCTGGAAAAGATCAAAACACCAGAAGCATTAGTAGCCCTGCTTGCACACGAGAGCACCCATGTTACAGAAAGACATAGTCTCAGGTCTATGTTACGCAGTGCAGCCAATGGCATTATTATTTCCGTTTTGTTTAGTGATGCCAGTGGTATCTCCGGAGCCCTCGTAAGTAATGCAGAAACATTAAACGGGCTTCACTATTCCCGTTCACTGGAAACGGAAGCCGATGAAAAAGGTATGGAACTAATGCTCAAGAATGGAGTGAACGTAGACGGCATGCGACAATTGATGATGGAACTAGAAGCTGAAGGAGATATACCGGCCAGCATTTCCTTTCTAAGTTCTCACCCACTTACAAAAGAAAGGATAAAAAATGCGGAGCGGTATATTAAAGAACATCCGCAGAAGCTACCAGCCAGGAATGACTTAAAACTGCTATTTGAAAAGTTGAAACGATAGACATATTACATAAAATTCTATTTACCCGTAATTAATCCTGCAAATCCGCAATCAATACTACCAATCCGCGGTTTAATCCGTGGTTATCTCGCAACATTTGCTGCATTTCCTTTAATTTCGGCCCTTCAAAACCAAAATTCATATTTTTTGATATGGCTGAAGTTATTTTAATGCCTCGCCTGAGCGATACCATGACCGAAGGGGTGATTGCTGCATGGCACAAGAAAGTAGGAGACCAGGTTAAAAAAGGTGATCTTCTTGCTGAAATTGAAACCGATAAAGCAACGATGGAACTGGAGAGCTATAAAGACGGCACTCTTTTGCACATAGGTGCCGATAAAGGCGGTAAACTTCAGGTAAACGACCTGTTGGCTATTATTGGCCAGCCGGGAGAAGACATTTCACAACATATTTCCGGCGGACAGCCATCGGCTGCGGTCCAACAATCTGTAACCCAGGAAACTACACCCCAACCAAAAGCTGAAGGTGATGTACCTCCACAGGGCGGAGCTGCCAATGTAGATATTAGCAAGATCGAAGAAGTGGTGCTGATGCCTCGCCTGAGCGATACCATGACTGAAGGCGTAATCGCTGCCTGGCATAAAAAAGTAGGTGATGATGTAAAGAAAGGCGACTTACTGGCGGAGATTGAAACAGACAAAGCCACAATGGAGCTGGAAAGCTACAAAAACGGTAAGCTTTTATATATCGGTGCAGAAGCTGGACAAAAAATTGCCGTAAATGAGCTTCTGTGTATCATCGGAGAAGAAGGGAAAGTAGATGTTCAATCCATTGTTGCCGCGACTAAGGGCGGAACAGTTCAAGCAGCTCCTGTACAAGCAGCGCCAGCGGCTACTAATGGACAAGCACCTGCACCTCAGGCCCAGCCTGTTGCTCAAGCGGTCCCAGCTTCAGCCTCTGTCACTGCTGAAGGAAGAGTAAAGGCTTCTCCCCTCGCTAAGAAATTAGCTGCAGAAAAAGGCATTGACCTAACTCAAATACAAGGTAGTGGCGATAACGGACGAATCACAAAAAGTGATGTAGACAACTTTGTTCCAGCTCAGAAAGCTGCTGCTCAGGCACAGCCACAACCACAGGCACAACCTGCAGCCCAACCTGTTATTCAAGGCCAGGAAGGTTATACAGATCTTACACTTTCTCAAATGCGCAAGGTGATTGCACGCCGTTTGAGTGAGAGCAAGTTCAGTGCACCGCACTTCTACCTGACCATGGAAATCAACATGGACAAAGCAATGGAAGCCCGTGTGCAAATGAACGAGGTAAGCCCGGCTAAGATCAGCTTCAACGACATGGTAGTGAAAGCAGTTGCAATGGCGCTTCGCCAGCATCCTGCCGTAAATTCCTCCTGGATGGGTGATTTCATCCGCCAATACAGCCATGTACACATTGGCGTAGCCGTGGCTATAGAAGAAGGTTTGATCGTTCCGGTAATCCGCCACGCTGATCAGAAATCATTAAGCCAGATTGCGGCAGAAACAAAAGAGCTGGCTGGCAAAGCGAAAAGCAAGAAACTTCAGCCTAATGAATTTACAGGAAACACCTTCACCATTTCTAACCTGGGTATGATGGACATTGATGAATTCACTGCCATTGTTAATCCTCCGGACAGCGCTATCCTGGCTGTTGGCCGTATCAAAGAAGTGGTTGTGAGAAAAGGCGATGGCTTTGGTGTAAGCAATGTAATGAAAGTGACACTGAGCTGCGACCACAGAAGCGTAGATGGAGCGGTGGGTGCCGCCTTCCTGCAAACTTTCAAGAAATACCTGGAGAACCCAGTGACGATGCTGGTTTAAGTACGAGGTAGGAAGATAGAAGTACGAAGTTAGAAGTACGAGGTACGAGGTAAAGCATTACTGTATAAATCATATCAGACCTATAAAGTTTTAAAGCTTTATAGGTCTTTTTTTATGCTATCGCTTTTCTGTGATATTTCCTTCAAATAATAAAACTGTGTTGGGATCCAGGACAACTTTCACAGGTTTATCATGAACAGGTAAAGGAAAAGATGCTTTTGTTGATGTAACAGAGATTTTATGAATGATTTGCTTTCCAGCAGCGTCAATTAGTCCAACCTCTAAGGGAAACTGAAACAGATTTTTGCCTGTCTGCTGAATTATAAGATTGACCTTATTACCATCAAACTTCCATTCTCCTTTTATTTTCGGTAGCCCTGGCTGGTATAGCCATTGATCAAAAAAGGGTTTCAGAGTTTGACCGGACACTTTTTCTGCCACTGCCTGAAAATCTCTTGTATCAGCATTGCGGCCTTTGTATTGGTCATAATAAGTTCTGATGATCCTTTGAAAAACAGAGTCTCCCACTTCATTGCGCAACATATGCAACACCCATGCTCCTTTTTCATAGCTATTATCGTTGAGGAGGTCCATCAATGGAGACACAGAATCTACTACAGGAGTATTTGTTACATGGCTGAACTGTATAACTTCCTCCCGTTCTTCCCGCAAACGTTGCTGGAATACTTCTTTTCCATACTGTTGCTCCATGTAAATATCCGTCATGTAAGTAGCAATACCTTCGCTTAGCCAAAGATGGGGAAAGCTCTTTTCAGTAGCCATATCACCAAACCATTGGTGTGCAATTTCATGTGCTATCAGATCTTCGGAACTGCGGTCGCCTGTTACCATTTTCTCTGCATAAAAAATGGCATTAGCATTTTCCATACCACCAAATATGGTTTTAGACTGTACGTTCGCTAACTTTTGAAATGCATAGGTACCTATGTAATTAGAAAAAAACTTCAATATTTGGTTGGCAAGGGCAAAATCATAAAACCCCTTTTGCCTGTCTTGAGGGTACACCCAGGCAGTTACAGGAACAGAAGAACCAGTGTCTACCCTGGCTACTGCAAATTGAGCAGCACCAATGACCATTACCTTGGTGGAGATAGGAATTACCTCCTTCCAGTGCGTTAGTTTTCTTGTTTTATCAAGATTGGTTTCTTCTATTTGGATGCCATTGGATACAACCTGGTAATAAGCAGGTGCAGTTACGAGAAACTCAACGGATGCTTTATCATCTGGTTTATCAATACAAGGAATCCAGTGATGTGCGCGGTTAGGCCAATTGTCTGAAAAAAAAGTGCGGTCGCCGTATTTATTCCTGGAAATGATAAAACCATCGGCCGGAATACCGCTATAATAAACCTTTAGTGACAGACTGGAGCTGACCGCATTTTTTAGTTGTATATTGATCTTATCATTGAACTGTTTATATCCCGCAACATAGTCACCCTTCACGCTATCTACCCTCATCCCTTTGCCGTTTTGTTTTTCCTGTACCAGATCCAGTGAAAAAGAAGTTTGGGGTTGTTGGATCTGAACCTGCACCTCTGCCTCTCCTTTGATGCGATCAGTCTCATCAAACAATTGTAGTTGAAATTTATAATGCTGAACATCAATATGCTGGGAAAATCCAATGTAATAAGTTAAAAGGGATAAAACGAGCACTAGTTTTTGCATCATCTGTCGTTTACAATTTTTCCAACATCTCCACTACTTTCTCCCGTTTCAAAATCACATAACCGAGCCTGTCGTTAGAAATACCTTCTTTTAATTGATAGGTAAACGATAATTGGTCTTGCTGTACATTGGTCTCAAAATATTTGAAAGAAATATTAGGGTACTGTTTTAACTCCTCTCCTATTTCATACAAATGCGTAGATAAAATAAACAGGGAGTTTTTGATTTTGATCAAGCCCTTGATCACGGTCAGGGAACACTTCATGGCGTCTTGCACATTGGTACCTTTGAACAATTCGTCTATAAGCACCAACCATTTTTTTCCGTCATTTATTTTGAAAATAGTATTCTTAATGCGCTGCACCTCGTTGAAGAAATAGCTCTCTCCTTTTGCAATATTATCCATAACATTGATGTTGCTCAGGAGCCCATCAAAGACCGTCAACTCCATATCCTTAGCCGGCACTCCTATTCCTATATGCGCCATGAAGACTGATGAACCTACCGCTTTGATCAAAGTGCTTTTTCCCGCCATATTAGCGCCTGTAAGAAAAAGGAAGTTCTGATCCGGATCCATTACCAGGTCATAAGCAACCGGGTTTTCAAGCAATATATGATACAAGCCTTCTGCTTTAAAGTAGGGTTGGTCCTGTTCAATAAACCTGGGGAAATGAAGATCAAATTTCTTTACCGCAACAGCCATTGAATACCAGGCGTCCAGGCGGTAAAAAACTTCCATCAATTCCTGTGTTTCTGTTCTATAACCAGACTTTAAGTGATATGCGAAATACAGGTTCTGCCGGGCACTGAACCTTGTGTCACTCTTTGCGGCAGACAATCGTTGCAGTGGCTCCTCTTTTAAAACCTTGCTGATACGGTCAATGTAAAATCGGATCTGTGCAGGTAACTCTACAGACGACAAAAGATCAGCCAATTGCCGCATACCACGGTAAAAATCAGCAAAGTGTTTTACCGAATACTTGATCATAGAGTAATCGGGCCCATGCAATATCTTGTAGGCAAAACTATTCAAAGCATTCTGGCTATCCGGCACTGGATCGAGGCTGTAATCCAGGAACTTATCCATAACGAGAATCGTTCCATTTGATATCTCCGAAGGCCATTCGTCAATATGTTCCAGTAAAGCCTTGATAATGGTCTGGGTACCAAGTATACGTTTCAGATCTGGGTGCGGCTCGGAAAAAAAACGGCGCAGCCATTCCTTGCCACCAACGGTGCGAGTAAAGTTGAGCTTATGAAAAATAGAAAACTCCTCTTCCGGGTGAAAAATGGATATGTCATTAAAAGTGATTTTATCTATCTGCATATGAATTTTCTATTCGACCGGGAATGGCTTTTGTATTTGTGAGCCCAATTAAGGGCCCAATTACAATTTAATGATTATCTTATTATTCAACTTATCTTTCAAAAAACAACCTCTTCCCTTTTATAGATTCATTCCACTGCCCATTTCCATAAACTAAATTTCCATTAACGAACGTATGTGTTATTGTAGCGGGAAAAGTTTCACCTTCAAACGGGCTCCAGCCACACTTGGATAGAATATTCTCTTTTTGAACAGTAGTTTTATTATTCAGATCAACAATAACAAGATCTGCAAAATAGCCTTCACGTATATAACCTCTTTCTTTTATTTGAAAACAGTCTGCCACTGCATGACTCATTTTCTGGGCTATTTTCTCCAGCGATATCTTTCCCAGCTTATAATAATACAACATCAGCAAAAGAGAATGTTGCACCAAAGGGATACCGGCATGTGCTTTTTCATAAGGCTCATTTTTTTCATGCCAGGTGTGTGGCGCATGGTCGGTAGCAATAATATCTAACCGGTCGTCAAGCAATCCTTCCCATAAAGCAGTTCTATTATGAGGAGCTTTGATGGCAGGGTTGCACTTGATCAGGTTACCTAACTGTGCGTAATCATCAGCAGTAAAATGCAAATGATGTACACAAACTTCGGCTGTAATCCGTTTTTCTTTTAGCGGCAGCATGTTGCTAAACAGTTGCAGCTCTTTTTCTGTACTGATATGCAGAATATGCAGGCGGCTATTGTGTTTCTTGGCCAACTGGATGGCTTTAAAAGACGATTCAAAGCACTCTTCTTCATTACGAATAATGGGGTGATCGGCAGCGGTTAGTTCTTGCTTTTGCGATTTGATCCGTTGCAGGTTGTCCTTGATCATTTGTTCGTCTTCGCAATGGGTGGCGATCAGTAATTCTGTCTGTGCAAAGATTTTATCAAGTGTCAGGTAATTATCTACCAACAAATTACCTGTGGAAGATCCCATAAAGATCTTTACGCCACAAACCCGGTCCTTCTTTTCATTCGTTTTCAATACTTCTTCCAGGTTATCGTTCGACGTACCCATAAAGAACGAATAATTAGCCAAAGAGGTTTGGGATGCAATACCATACTTTTCTTCCAGCAGGTCCTGGGTAAAAGTTGCCGGCGAAGTGTTGGGCATTTCCATAAAACTGGTAGTACCACCGGCAACAGCCGCTTTGGCTTCCGTGTAAATATTAGCCTTGTGTGTCAATCCCGGTTCCCGGAAATGCACCTGGTCATCAATTACTCCTGGCAATAAATACTTTCCTGCTCCATTTATTTCCACTACAGAGGCGTCAACAGTAATATTTGGAGCGATTTTTTCTATCCGTTCGTTTGCCAAAAGGACATCAGCAGGCTGAATGTGTCCTTCATTTACCACGTTGATATCCTTTATCAGATACTTTTGCATAACTTTTTCGCAATTTTTAAACCATACAATGGCATGCAATTTAAACAAACGCTGTTACGAGCCTCTATTTTATTGGCTCCCATAGCTGCTCAATCACAAACGACTTACCTGCCGCAAGATGCTAAAGAAAACATCATTATTGAAAGATTAGAAATAAAAAATGGCACCGACTCCGTTTTAAACTTTTCCAAAACCAAACCTTACAGCCGCAAGCAGTTTATTTCGAGGATCGGCCGGATGGATTCGTCCATGACTCTTTCCAAAGTAGACCAATATAATCTGTATAGCGCCATGGTCAGTAACCTGGAGTGGGCCACTGGTGAACGAACTGATTACCTAAGTAAGAAACCAATAGCCAAACATTTTTACGAAACACCTGCTAATTTCTACGAGGTGAACACGCAGGATTTTTTTCTGGCAGTAAATCCTGTTTTTCAATATGTTGTTGCCAAGGAAAAGAATAATGATGAACATCTTTTTTTAAATACGCGGGGTATTACGCTTCGTGGACGTATAGCCAATAAGGTGGGCTTTGCAGCTTATGTGACCGACAACCAGGAGAGGGTACCAACATATGTAAACCAGTTTATTAATGAACGAAAAGCTGTACCCGGAGAGGGCTATTATAAGGAATTTAAAAAAACAGGTTACGACTATTTTGATGCCCGGGGGCAAATTTCCTTTAACGCCGCCAAGTATATAGATATCACCTTTGGCTATGATAAGAACTTTATCGGTAATGGCTACCGTAGCCTGTTCCTGAGCGATTTTTCCAGCAGTGCATTGTTTTTAAAATTAAACACCCGCATCTGGAAACTGAATTATCAGAACCTGTTCATGGAACTAAATGCAACCGAACCGCGGGGTAGAGACCATTTGCTGGGCAAGAAATATGCAGTTATGCACCACCTTGACTTTGCTGCTACCAAATGGCTGAACATAGGATTATTTGAGGCCATTGTGTTTGGTCGGAAAAACCACTTTGAATTTACCTATCTGAATCCGGTAATCTTTTTCCGTTCTATCGAACGGCAAAATGGAAGTATAGATAATGCTTTTTTTGGACTGGATGCAAAAGCTAACATTGCCCGCCGTTTCCAGGTGTATGGACAATTGCTACTTGATGAATTTAAACTGGCGGAGATCCGTAATGATCGTGGTTGGTGGGGCAACAAGTGGGCTCTACAAGCTGGCGCTAAATACATCGATGTATTTGGCATAAAGAACCTGGATGTGCAAGTTGAAAGCAACCGCGTTCGGCCGTTCACTTATTCACACGATGATTCTTTAGCCAATTACACACACTATAATCAGCCTTTAGCGCATCCTTTGGGCGCCAACTTTCAGGAGTGGATCGGTATTGCCCGCTACCAGCCAGCACCAAAATGGTTAATACAAGCCAAAGGAATCTACTATACGCAGGGCCGCGACACGTCTAACACAACTTCTTTTGGCAGCAATATATTTCTACCTAATTCTCCTACTTATAGAAAGAGTGATTTTGGTTATGATATAGGTTCTGGTCGGAGCACTAAGGTTGGGCTTGCCTCGTTTTTACTTTCTTATGAGCTGAAGCAAAATTTGTTTTTAGAAGGTAATGCCTTGTTTAGAAAAGAAAGCAGTATAACCTCAAAAAATACATGGGTACTCTCTGCAGGTGTAAGGTGGAATATGCACAGACGGGAATTTGATTTTTAATGAGCAGGAAAAGCAAGTTTGGATGTAATCGGCTTATTTAAAATGAATTAGCTGAGCAGTACGAGGACCATTTTCAATTATTTGACAACTTTGTTAGGATTCCTAACTAACTTTGGTATATCACCCAAAACCATAATGTTATGAATCCAATCAAAGGCTATTCTTATGGTGATGCCAGCCTGGAGGTATCACCAATCTCCATTAAGGATCTGGAACTGCTTAAAAAAACACTTCTTTGGTCAGACGAAGATGAACGCTATTTAAAGTTAGCCGGGGAAGTTCTCAAAGATCAAACCAATGATGTGCTTGATCTTTGGTACGGTTATGTAGGAAACAATCCGCACTTATTGTATTATTTTACCAGCAATGGTCAGCCAAATTCAGAATATTTATCAGCAGTAAGGGCAAGATTTGGTCAGTGGATACTGGATCTGTGTCATAAACCATATGACCAGGATTGGCTGAATTACCAGTATGAAATAGCTCTCCGTCATTACAGCACAAAGAAAAACAAAACTGATGGTGTGGATTCGGTACCCATTATTCACATGCGGTATCTAGTTGCTTTCATTTATCCCATTACTGCAACCATAAAATCTTTCCTTGCCAAAAAGGGCCATTCACAGGCTGAAGTGGAAGACATGTACAATGCCTGGTTTAAAGCCGTAACATTAACTGCTTTGTTGTGGTGTTATCCATACGTGAGAGAAGGAGCATTCTAAATGGTGGGCGACAAATATTTATGAATTATTCTCCATTTGATATTAACCAGCAAAATGCAGATGTTAGTAGTCGTATTGTGGCAGCATTGGAACGAATTGCTACAGTTTTCAGAGTATTGCTATGGAATGAAGGGAAAGAACTGTCACTAAGCCCTATTCAAATACAAATTTTGATCTTTCTGTTGCATCATGATATAGACAAAAGGAAGGTCAGCTATCTGGCACAGGAGTTTATGGTTACCAAAGCAACCATCAGCGATGCCATAAAAAGTCTGGAACAGAAAGGATTAATTTATAAAGAAAGTGAAGCCTCGGACACCCGGAGTTATGTAATCCATCTAACTGAAAAAGGAAGTAAGACGGCTTTACAAAATTCATTTTTTTCCAATGAAATGCTAACGCCTGTAGAACAGCTCAATGATGTCCAAAAGCAAACGCTCCTATCTGGTTTACTTCAGATTATTCATCATTTTAACCAGGTTGGCATAATTTCCGTTCAGCGCATGTGTCTGACCTGTAAACATTACAGACACGAGTTCAATGGAGAACAACATTTTTGCAGCCTGATGAACAAAGGACTCGCTGCTCATGAATTGCGCATAGACTGTGCCGAACATATGAGCATTCATTAAGGCTTAGTACCTGTAAGACTTTGTACAAAACGTGCATTGCTCAAAGCGGCATTGGTAGCGGTATTATTGAAAAACAGGTAAGCCCTGCTCACTTTTTCAGAACTATTGAGTTCTTTTACTACTTTTTCTAAAAAACTATCGTCATATGCAGAATAATACAATTTAGGTACCCCATGAAATCTATAATAAGATATGGCATCATTCAGCATCACTTCATTGGGTAAGCCTGGATAGCTGACACCACAAAAGATCACATGGTGCAACCAAAGCTTTTCCTTTATGTCAGTACGCCACCAGCTTTCATGCCGGAATTCAATAACATTAATAAAACCCGGATGAAGATGGTTCAATATTTTCTCCAGGTTTTCTTCTGAGTAGTGGTACTTTGGAGGAAGTTGAAACAATACACATCCTAGCTTTTCCTTTAAACCCATACGAAGCAGGCTGTAAAAATCATTGAGTTCAGCCTGACTATCTGTAAACTGTTTGATATGGGTAATAATTCGAGGCACCTTTACAGCAAATGAGAAATCTTCCGGCGAACGGTTATACCAACTTTCCAGCATGCTCATTGTCGGAAACCTGTAGAAGGTTACATTCAACTCCAGCGTATTAAAATGCCGGCAGTAAAACTCGAACCACTTCGCTTCACTGATCCCTTTGGGATAAAATATTTCTTTCCACTCTTTGTAATGAAAACCAGAGCAACCAATATACCACTCAATCAGGGGATTAGTATCCAATACATTCATTATTTCTTGCCTCCATAAAAAACCTTACCATTCCTTATTACACCACATTTATGGACCTGCCACTTAAAAAGGCTTCAACATTCTTTATAGTAATATCCATGACCCGCTGCCGTGCTTCCCGGCTCATCCATGCATTATGTGGTGTAATAATGCAGTTCTTTGCCTTTAATAAGGGATTATTCTCTTTTGGAGGTTCTGATGACAAAACATCTACGGCAGCACCGGCAATGCGCCCTTCATTCAATGTATCAGCCAGATCCTGTTCATTCACTAAAGGCCCTCGCGATGTATTGATCAGAAATGCATTTGGTTTCATCAAACGCAGCAGATCATTATTTACAAATTGATGATTCTCGTTAGTTAACGGAAGATGTAGCGACACTACATCACTCTGGGCAAATAAAGTTTGCGTATCGGTATATTCACCCAGGTCAGTCTCCTTCCTGTTCCTGCTTGTATACAGTACTTGCATGCCAAATGCTCTTGCAATCTTTGCCGTTTGCTGGCCTATATTACCCAGTCCAACAATACCTATTGTCTTTCCACTTAATTCTGTAAGCGGCAATTTGGTATAACACCAATCTTCTGCATTTGTCCATTCTCCCTTAGCAACCGAAGCCGCATGAACGCCGACCTGGTTGGTTAGTTCTAGCAATAAAGAAAAAGTATGCTGGGCTACAGAAGCAGTGCCGTAAGCGGGTACGTTGCAAACAGTAATGCCTCGTTTTTTAGCCGTCTCTACATCAATTACATTATAACCTGTGGCCATTACACCAATCAATCTCAGCGCAGGCAATTGTTGTAAAGTTTCTGATGAAAATGGCACTTTGTTGGTAAGAACGATCTGAGCTTCTTTACACCGCTCAATAATCATATCTACGGGCGTACGGTCATAAATCTCCAACGCCCCCATTGCTTCAATGGGTTCCCAACTCAAATCACCTGGATTTAAGGTAAATCCGTCAGTAATGACAATTCTCATTGATTTTTTAATGTACAAATGTGACAATTTGAAAATTTGAATTTGCACATTTTCAAATTATATGTATTTCTCTGCCTTGGGCACAAAGTTCAAAAATGCAGCCATGTTGGCTTTGTATTTGCGTTTATCCAGCTTGTAGTAAAAAGCTCCTTTTTTAGAACCTGTTTTGTCTTTCTCGTTCAATTTTACCAAAAGCCCTGTCGACATTAGTTTACGCGTGAAGTTGCGGCTGTCGAAGATAGTATCATAAACAGCCTCATATAGATTTTGCAATTGCGGGATGGTAAACTTAGGAGGTAATAATTCAAAAAGAATAGGGTGGAGAGCCGCTTTGTACCGCAAATGCTTTTGAGCCAGCCGCACCATATCATCATGGTCGAAAATCAACCGGGGCTTTTTACTCAACAAATACCACTCTGCATGATAGTCTTCATTGATTTGCTTTTCATATTGCTGGATATCGATCAATGCAAAATAGGGAACAGAAACAGTACGCTCTTCCGGATCCCTGTCCGGATCACTAAATGCCTGCAATTGCTCCAGGTATACGCCCTCCAGGCCCGTTAACTGCTTTAATACGCGATTTGCGGCTTCATCAAGCTTTTCATTAGGCTTTAGGAAGCCACCCATCAAACTCCATTTGTTTTTTTCCGGCTCAAATCCTCTCTGTATTAATAGGAGTTTAATATCTTTTCCGTCAAAACCAAAAATAATGCAATCTACAGCAACAAGAATATGTTGTTGGTCGGCGTATTGGGTCATATACTGGCAACTTTTAAAATAAGCAAGTTGATGCTTTGGTGTTAAAAATAAATATATACGATAAAAATATAACAATTAAATGTTACTCCTACAATTATAAGTAAATACCTTTGAAACTTTATTTTTTTCGCCTGCCATCAAAGAAAAGTTTGATATGCAGGCATTTGTATTTTAACGATTCTGATTTAATAGTTAAAAAATGGATTATAAAGCTTTCTTATTTGATTTGAACGGGACCATGATCGACGATATGGGATTTCATACCAAAGCATGGTTTAGCATCCTGAATGACGATTTATCTGCGGGACTTAGCTGGGAAGAGGTAAAAATGCAGATGTATGGTAAAAATGAGGAGTTGCTTGTGCGTGTTTTTGGACCAGACCGCTTCAGTAAAGAAGAGATGAAAGCGCTATCCATCGAAAAAGAAAGAAGGTACCAAAAGGAATATATGGCCCATTTGAAGCTAATACCTGGCCTGGATAAGGTGCTGAAAAATGCTGCTGAGGCCGGTATTAAAATGGCAATCGGCTCTGCAGCCATTCCTTTTAATATAGACTTTGTTATTAACAACCTGAACATCCGTGATTATTTTGGAGCCATTGTTAGTGCAGATGATGTGAAAATAAGCAAACCAGACCCGGAAACATTTGTAAAAGCAGCCGCTTTATTGGGTGTAGCTTCCAAAGATTGCCTTGTTTTTGAAGACGCGCCTAAAGGTGTGGAAGCTGCCCTGCGCGCAGGCATGTCGGCTGTGGTGATTACTACCACGCACGAAAAGGAGGAGTTTGCTACTTATCCTAATGTAATTGCTTTTGTGAAAGATTATAATGATCCTTTCTTTGGCAAATTATTAAAAGGGATTTCCCAAATGAAGATGGCATAGATAAATTTATGGCTCTACTCGCAGCTATACGCCATTGACTCCATTTCCACTTTTCTTGGAGCAAACAGGAAGCCATCATAATATTGAATAATATCTTGTAGTACTTCATCTATCTGTTCCACCTCTGTAATGGTTACCAGCTTTAAACGGAACTCTTTGATGTTGGGAAGCCCTTTCAGATAATTGGTATAATGGCGGCGCATTTCATTGATCCCGGGTTTTAAACCTTTCCATTCCACAGAACGGTGCAAGTGTTGGCGTATTACGTCAACCCGCTGTTGAATGGTTGGCGGTGGCAGGTGCTCACCTGTCTTCATAAAGTGCTTTATTTCAGCAAATATCCAGGGATAACCAATGGCGGCACGACCAATCATAATACCATCCACACCATAGGTATTCTTATATAAAACTGCTTTTTCCGGCGAATCAATGTCTCCGTTTCCAAAAACCGGGATTTGAATGCGAGGGTTTGCTTTCACCTTGGAAATAGGGTTCCAGTCAGCCGAACCTTTGTACAATTGACAGCGTGTCCGGCCATGAATGGATAATGCCCTGATACCCACATCCTGCAAACGCTCAGCAACCTCTCCTATATTAATATTATCAGCATCCCATCCTAAACGGGTTTTCACGGTAACCGGCAGAGTAGTAGATTTCACTACCGCTTTTGTTAGCCGCACCATCAGGTCCACATCTTTTAAGACCGCAGCACCCGCACCTTTGGTGACTACCTTTTTCACGGGGCAGCCGAAATTGATATCTACCAGGTCAGGATGTGTAGCATCCACAATTTTGGCAGCCATAGCCATAGCCTCTTCATCTCCACCGAATATCTGAATGCCAATAGGTCTTTCATTCTCGAAAATGTCTAATTTCTGGCGGCTTTTAATAGCATCCCGGATCAGCCCCTCACTGCTGATGAACTCTGTATACATCAGGTCTGCCCCATTTGCCTTACAAACGGCGCGGAAAGGAGGGTCGCTCACGTCTTCCATGGGAGCCAACAGTAATGGGAAATCAGGTAATTGTATGTTGTCTATTTTTACCATAGCTTAAAACGGGGTTAGGAGCTTATCTTGCAGCCATTTAATAAACCTGAGGATTTATTAAAAGCGCAAAAATACATTACAGAAAGGGAGGTGATATGCAATCTTATCTTAAAACAAGGCCGATTTGGATTCAACTGTTGCTTTTTTTGGGAATGGCTTTCGGCACCTGGACAATTTTAAGCCTGATAGCAGGTGTTATTGTTTCGAACCTATCAGGAATTAGTTTTCTGGAGCTGAGTAATATAAAAAACTGGGACAATTCGAATCTGGCCAATAAAGTTATGGTACTCAGGGGCCTGCAGTTAGCCCAGTTTCTTGGTCTTTTTTTAATACCAAGCCTCCTGTTTGGCTATTTTTCTGATCCTAAGCCTTATAAATACATTGGTCTGAAAAAACCAACCAGTGACTTATATTGGATTCTGGGCATTGGAGCAATGGTGATCTCCATACCATTGGTAGAATACCTGGGCATGCTGAACCGCATGTTTGTTTTTGGTCCGGAAACACAACGGTGGATACAAAGTAAAGAGGAAGAAGCTATGAAGCTCATCCAATTTATGCTGAGCAAACGTACACCCGGGCAGTTGATCTTAAACCTTATTTTTATTGCTGCTTTTGCTGCAATTGGCGAAGAGCTCTTCTTCCGGGGAGTTTTGCAGCGGTTATTCATCAAAGCATTTAAAAACCCCTGGGCAGGTATTTTTTTGACAGCGCTGATTTTCTCAGCCTTTCACTTTCAGTTTTTTGGGTTTCTTCCCAGGTTGGCCTTGGGGACCCTTTTAGGTTTGATCTATTGGTTCAGTGGAAGCCTCTGGACTGCCATTGCAGCCCACTTTGCATATGATGCCCTTCTAGTAACGCTCGCTTATTTTAAACCTGAACTAGCTGCTGATGCAGAGGCCACTATGTTTGACCAATCAAATCTGGCAACGGTTGCTTTGTTCAGTGCCGTTATTGTAGGCCTGATTGTCTGGCAAATGATCAAACGTTCTCGCAGTTCCTATGTTGATGTTTATAAATTTGATTAATCAATAATGGCATTTAATTGGCAAACGTTTAAAACCCGTACACTCACTGCAATTGTTTTTGTAGTTGTTATGATGGCCGGCCTGCTTTGGAACCGCTGGTCATTCTTTATTCTATTTTCAATAATTCATTTTGGCTGTTGGATTGAATATCAAAGGCTAATTGCCAGGATAAATCCCGATTATCCTGCTATTGCACCGGTACATAAGTATGGCATTATGCTGGCAGGCTGGTGCATGATGTTCTATTTTACCAATGCCGAGATCCGGATTGCAGGCATCCGCCTCAACGAAGTTGGATTCTGGCTGGGACTGGTCCTGATGATTTTGCTGCCATTGCTGATCCTGCTTCAATCCAGGCAATTCTTTTTAAAGAACCTGGGCTACTCTATTTTTGGCCTATTGTATATTTCTTTAAGCCTGGCCTTGCTTATTGATCTTCGTAACTATTGGATAGAGGATAACTATCAATTGAATTTGATCATCCCTTTGTTGATCATTTTTTCTCTGTGGATCAACGATACCATGGCCTACATAGTTGGCTCGCTCATTGGGAAAACTCCTTTCTCTCCTATTTCTCCTAAAAAGACATGGGAGGGAACGGTAGGTGGAATGATCCTGGCCGTTATGGTTATGGTACTAATTGCCTATTCAACGGGCAAGCTATCGCTTTTGCATACTGCTGTTATAGCCACCCTTGCAGCTATATCAGGCACCTATGGTGACCTGTTTGAAAGCAAACTCAAACGGTTGGCCGGGGTTAAAGACAGCGGTCAGATCATGCCCGGTCATGGAGGCTTTTTAGACCGTTTTGATTCTTTGTTGTTTGCAACAACAGTGGTTTGGCTGTATGTGCAGTTTATACCGGGATCTAAGGCGTGAGCAGGTTCTGAGGCAGGCATCTTATATTTGCACCATGGATCAAATCGTACAGCAAATAGAAACCTACCGGAAAGAGATTGAGGGTTTAGAAATCGTTACCCCTCAGCAACTGGAAGAATACCGTATCAAATTCCTGGGTACAAAGGGCATAGTGAAAAGCCTTTTTGGTGAGATGAGAAATGTGCCCAATGAAAGAAAGAAGGAATTTGGACAGGTGCTGAATGATTTCAAGCAGTTTGCTGAAGCGAAATACGAAAGCGCAAAAGAACTGGCAGCAGGTAATGGACAGCAAGCTGTAGAAGAAATTGATCTTTCTCTACCCGGCGACCCTGTGCAGGTAGGTTCCCGCCATCCGATCAACCTGGTGCGCAAACGCATCCTTGATATTTTTAACCGGTTGGGTTTTGCTGTTGCTGACGGTCCGGAAATAGAAGACGACTGGCATAATTTCACTTCGCTGAACTTGCCGGAAAACCATCCGGCCCGCGACATGCAGGATACTTTTTACATCCATCAAAATCCTGACTGGCTGCTTCGTACGCATACTAGCAATGTGCAAACCCGTGAAATGGAAAAGGGCAAACTTCCGATCCGGATTATCTGCCCGGGCAGGGTTTACCGTAACGAAACGATTTCAGCCCGCGCCCATTGCTTTTTTCACCAGGTAGAAGGTTTGTACATTGATGAACATGTAAGCTTTGCAGACCTGAAACAAACATTATATTTCTTTGTGCAGGAGTTATTTGGCAAAGATGTGAAAGTACGTTTCCGCCCCTCCTATTTTCCTTTTACAGAACCAAGTGCTGAGATGGACATTAGCTGTCTGATCTGCGGAGGCGATGGTTGTCGCGTGTGTAAACATACTGGTTGGGTAGAGATTCTTGGCTGCGGTATGGTACATCCTAAAGTATTGGAAAATTGCGGTATTGACTCCAATAAATACACTGGTTATGCATTTGGCATGGGCATAGAACGAATCGCCATGCTGCTCTATCAAATCAATGACCTGCGCCTGTTTAGCGAAAACGATGTGAGATTTTTGAGACAGTTTGTCTGATTTAGAAATTAACCAACTTCAGACTCAGTGGCTGTTGTGATAAATTCAGATTGATTACCTGGATTTTCTAAATCCAACTGAGGGGCCTTTTTGGGCGGCTTTTCTTCTTTAGCCGCTCTTTTCTTCATTACGAACAAAAGTATTAAACCTGCTGCCCATGCAGACAACATACCGGCAATTATGGGTATTGGCAATTTTTGTTTCATAAAAAAGTCTTGATTCTTAAAGATACGAAATAGCAATAAGCCAAATTATGAGAAACATTCGTGCCATAGTGAGGAGCCAGGCACAGATAAATTGCTAACTTTTGGGCCTAAAACCACTTAAATTCCATGTACCCTTCCACCATTTGCATCTGCGGAGCAGGTACTATGGGCCTCGGCATTGCTCAGGTAACAGCATCGGCTGGATTCAACACCACATTATATGAGGTAAATGAACAAATCCTGGCAAATGCAGAATCTAAACTGAGGAAAGCCCTTGGAACACTGGTAGAAAAAGGAAAAATCAGTGCAGAAAAAAGAGATGATATTGTAAACCACCTGACTTTTACTTCCGAGATTAGCCGCTGTGTAGCCGACCTGGTTATTGAAGCTATTATAGAAAAAATGGACGCTAAAATTGAATTGTTTCATCAATTAGCTAATATCAATACATCCAATACCATATTGGCCAGCAATACATCTTCACTTTCAATTACCCAACTGGCAACACACGTGATGCACCCTGAAAGAGTAGCCGGTCTTCATTTTTTTAATCCGGCCCCGCTTATGAAACTAGTTGAAATAGTAAAAGGCGTTCATACAAGTGAGGGGGTGTTACAATCTTTAGTAGAGGTTGTGCGCATAATGAATAAAACACCAGTGGTATGTAAAGACGCTCCGGGATTTATTGTTAACCGTATCGCGCGCCCATTCTATATCGAAGCCCTGCGCCTGGTAGAAGAAGGTGTTACTGATTTTGCAAGCATCGATCGGTTGGTAGAGGCACAAGGCTTTAAAATGGGGCCATTCAGGTTAATGGATCTTATTGGTAATGACATTAACTATGCCGTTACTTGTTCGGTTTATGAACAATTGCACCAACCAGAACGCCTTAAACCTTCTTATCTGCAAAAAGAAAAAGTCGAGACCGGCGCTTTAGGGAAAAAGACAAAACAAGGATATTATCAATATGATTAAACTTGGAAAAAAGAGATGTACCCGTAGTTTTGCGTATTTTAAATAAAGCAGGCACTGCCTTCTTTTGAATTATAAAAGTAGACATTGAATCATTCATCATCCCAATTACCAGAATACAACGATCAGAATGAACCTGAAACACAGCCTACTCCGCTAAATGGCAGAACGGAGCATGAGCGCAAGATCCTGGTAACGGGAGGCACAGGCTTTCTGGGGACTTATATTTTGAAGAATTTGGTAGAAAAAGGTTTTTCGGTTCGAGCTATACGGCGCACCAATAAACTTCCATTTTATATTGATAAGGCTATCTTAGAAAAAGTGGAGTGGGTGGAGGGTGATGTACTGGATGTGGTATCGCTTGATGAAGCCATGAAAGGTGTTGATTCCATTATCCATTCGGCTGCGGTTGTGTCCTTTGGAAAAACCAACCGCCATGAAATGTACAAGGTGAATATTGAAGGAACGGCCAATGTTGTCAACATTGCTTTGGAAAACAATATTAAGCGGGTGGTGCATGTAAGTTCAGTAGCTGCCATTGGCCGCACCACAACATCTGAACTGGTATCTGAAGAGAAAAAATGGGAGGAAAACAAGAGCAATACCCATTATGCTATTACAAAGCATAAAGCCGAACTGGAAGTTTGGCGCGGATTTTCGGAGGGGCTTGCAGGTGTTATTATAAACCCCAGTACTATTTTGGGCTATGGCGATTGGCACCAATCCAGTTGTGCTATTTTCAAAAATGCTTACCGGGAATTTCCCTGGTTTACAACTGGTGTAAACGGGTTTGTTGGTGTTGAAGATGTAGCTGAAGCAGCCGTACAATTATTATTATCAGACATTACAGAAAAACGGTTTATCATTAATGCCGAAAATATTTCCTTTCAGCATCTGTTTAACCTGATTGCCGAGGGTTTTGGTAAAAGAAAACCATATCGCCAGGCAACATACAGAATGGGCGAGTTAGCCTGGAGACTGGAAGCAATTAAATCTTTTTTTACAGGTCAAAAACCGTTATTGACAGCAGAAACGGCGAGAGTAGCGCATAGTCTTACGCGTTTTAATAACAGTGCTTTGCTAAAGACATTACCTCAATTTTCATATACACCCCTTGAAACTGTTATCCATACCGCCTGTAAAAAATACCTTAACGCACTACAAACCGGGCAATTAACGTTAAAGAAATGATTCAGTACAAAATATCATCTATGCTAAAACCCTTTTCTTCTTTTTTAATCCGTACCTCGTACATCGTATTGCTAACATTCTTTTCTCTCTTGAGTTATGCCCAATCTATCATCAGTGGTAAAGTGGTAGATGCAGAAACAAAAACTCCTTTACAAGGAGCTTCGGTCTTTGCCCAAAACACAACCAAGGGTGTGATCACCGACAAAGAAGGTAATTACCGGATCGTATTGAGCAAGGGAGGTTACGAACTGGTGATTTCTTTTACCGGCTATGCAAGTCATGCAATAAATATACAAGCAGATGAGGATAAACAAATAGATGTTGAATTAAAGAAAGAAGATAAAAGCATGAGTGAGGTGGTAATCACCAGCAGTAACGAAGTACCCGATGGCCTGGAAAAGTACGGGTCGTTTTTTCTGAAAAACTTTATAGGTGCAACCCCTTTTGCTGATAGCTGCATGTTGCAAAACCCGGAGGCTTTGAAGTTCCTATACTACCGGCGCAGTGATAAATTGAAAGTTTTAGCCACTGAGCCACTCTTGATTGCAAATCATTCATTAGGTTATAACCTCCGATACGAACTGGACTCTTTTGTTTACTATTACAAAAATTCTATCTGCTCCTACCGGGGAAATTGTTTGTATACAATGATGGAAGGCGATACTGCCCAAACAGCTCAATGGGAAAAAAACAGAAAGCAGGCTTATTCAGGATCCCGCCTCCACTTTTTGCGTTCCTATTATGACAGTACACTCAAGCAGGATGGCTTCACAGTGGACTTGTTGTCGCTGACAGATGCCCGCAAATTTCATCGCTTATCCAATCCGTACGATACTTCTTATTACTACTATAATGATTCTACCGGCATTGCAGAACTATGGTTCCCCCAAAAAGCAAGCATTACTTATACCAAAAAAGCGCCTGAAATTACTTACCTGCAGCAGAAAAACCTACCGCTTAATGTGAAAATGCAGATCTCATACGTAGACCTGTCTGATGTCATATTAATTAAAGAGAACGGCTACTTTCTTGACCAACGCAGTTGGACAGCACAGGGATACTGGAGCTGGAAGAACCTGGCGGACCAGTTACCTTATGACTATGAGCCATAATAACTTTCTTTTAAACCCGTTACAATTTTCGACTTTTTAATTGAATGCATTGACTAGTACAATCAACAATGCAACAAGACCTAAAACTCTTAGGGCAGTTTTAATTGAGGTTGTGTTAAATAACTGATTCATGGATATTAGTATTGGATATTGACGATTTTACAAAATTGTAATAGCAATAATAAATGAGAAATAAGAATCGTCAAAGCATTATTTTTTACCGCTAAGCAAGAACATTTAATCGCTCATCAGGATTTGCACGAAAAACACAAAAAAAGTAAAGGCGGAGCCCTCGATGAAACCGGCAAGAAACTTTAGAATGTATGCACCAGCCCAAAGCCTATGGCTCCGTTTTGGTAGGTAGGCAGGACCATGGTACCGGATTTCTGCTCCTTGCCTTCTTTGACAAAAAGGTTTTTCATCTTGGGGTACAACCAATAAGAAAGGCGGGTGGAGAGGATGCCCACCCCGGCCCCGGCAATGACATCATTGAACCAGTGCTTGTTGTTGTACATGCGCAGAAAGCCGGT
>CBKWHA010000031.1:0-30877 GCA_966674115.1 uncultured Chitinophagaceae bacterium | reverse complement strand
ACGGCCTTGGTGATACCATCCGGGTTTCACTTACAGAAGATCCTGAACTGGAAATACCCGTGTGCAGGGATATTATCAAGAGGTATCCCCCAGCTCACCCCCAGCCCCTAAAGGGGAGCATCAGCGCACAAGACCCCTCCTCTGCAGGGGGTGAGCTGGGGGTGAGCGCAGCCGTACGCCGGTCAACTTTCCCTGTGGGTAATATTGGCGGCACGCAAGTTCCTGTGGTAATCGCCGACTTCAGTAAACTGGAAACGATTTCCCCTCAGGACCTGCAAAGCATTGGTTATACTTACCATGAGCCTACCGACAAATGGACCATCTCCGATATGGCAGCCGACTATATCTTCACAGGTCATCATTTGCTAAATTTTGCTTTACCCGGAACGTTAAAGGTGATCACCTATCCGGCAACCTGGGCAGAAGCTACAGATAAAACAAAGTATTTCCCTATCTTCTCTGCCAGGGGATTTAATGAGGCTGAGCTGGTAAGCGATGTTATGAACTTCGTAATGATCGACTGCTTTAGTGATGCAACCACGATCAACGATTTCACAGACCTTGAGCATTTTACAACCTCTAAGAAAGAAGTTCAGGGCAAGGTGGTGCTTTGCCTCAGCAGCACCAATCAAAATGCGATGCAATCAGTTAGGCGGATGTTCTGGGAACTGGAAAATAGAAACATCAAAAACCCTTCGGTCCTGATCGTTGATAGCAATTGGCAAACAGCGGACGAACACCTGATTCATTTTGCCACAGAAGCCGGGGCCCTATTGCTGGATGGCTATGGTGACGGGGTTTGCTTCGGGATGCCTATCGATGCTTATAAGCTGTTTCATGAAAATGAAATCGGCTTATCGGGCAGGCGCTATACCGGTGAAAGCAGGGAAAGGGCAGAACAGTTTATCAACAACACGGCCTTCAGTATTTTACAGGCAACGCGTACAAGGATATCCAAGACAGAATACATTAGTTGCCCCAGTTGCGGCCGAACACTGTTTGACCTGCAGGAAACCACGGCTAAGATCCGATCTGTAACCAATCACCTCAAAGGCCTCAAGATAGCCATTATGGGTTGCATTGTTAATGGCCCTGGCGAAATGGCCGATGCCGACTTTGGGTATGTTGGCAGTGGCCCTGGAAAGATCACGCTGTATAAAGGCAAAGAAGTAGTAAAACGCAATGTAGCCAGTGAAGTAGCGGTAGAAGAACTCATTAACCTGCTTAAAGAAAATAATGCCTGGGTAGAACCTCAATTGTAAGTGGTTCATTTCTCATTATTCATTATATTGACCACTCATTTTATCCATTATGAAAAAGCTTTTTCGTTTACTATTTACCTTCTCTGCGCTCTTTTTCCTGGCAGGCTGCTTCGACACTACAGAAGAAATTACAATTGAAAAGAATGGCAGCGGCGTTTACCAGGTTAATGCAGATTTCAAAGGCCTCTTTGAATTCATCGATGCAATGAAAGCCATGGACACGTCGTCCAACTCTTCAATGCAAAAGATCCCATCAAATTTAGATACGATAATACACCTCAGCACCTTTGCCGATACAGCTACCAACCTTACTGCAGAAGAAAAGGCTTTATTACATGATGCAACCATCAACTTGGTAATGAACGAAAAAGATAAGGTGTTCAAAATGCTGATGAAGTATCCCTACAAGGACATCAATGATGTGCAAAAGATCATTAAGCTAAGCCAATCAAAAAACAACCTGCTTGGCAAGGCTTTGCAGGGGAAAGATGCCCCAACGGCAGACATGCAGACGCAGCAGATCATGCCCGACTTCAACAACATCTATGATATTACGTTCAAGAAAGGACTGATAGAGAAGAAAATAAATGCTGATAAACTCAAACATTTCCAGGAAGATGAACAATTTAGCCAGATGCAACAAGCTCTTGGTATGATGTCGGAAGCCACAGTCAATACTGTGATCCACCTGCCAAAGCCGGCCAAAAAAGCTGAAGGTGCTAAATTAAAATTATCAGACGACAAGAAAACTGTCACCGTTAACGCTACACTTAGCGACCTTTTCAACGATCCTAATTCCTTTGCTTATCGTGTTGAATATTAATACATCACGTTTAAAACCATACCATTCATGCAAACCATCTTAGGGGCTACAGGTGCTATTGGCACCGGGCTGGCCAAAGAACTTACCTCTTATACAAAAAATATTCGTCTGGTAAGCCGCAAACCTAAAAAAGTAAACGATCATGATTATTTGTATGCAGCCGACCTGTCAGATCCGGAGCAGGCAGATGAAGCAATAGCAGGTTCGGAGATCGTTTATCTTACTGTTGGTCTTGATTACAAAACAAAGGTTTGGCAACAACTATGGCCTGCCATCATGCGTAATGTAATTAACGCCTGCAAAAAGCATAACGCTAAACTTGTCTTCGTCGACAACATGTACATGTACGATCCCAAATATTTGGGCAACATGACCGAAGAGACCCCGGTACGTCCAGTAAGTGTGAAAGGTGCAGTACGTGCGGAAATTTCCCAAATGCTGCTACATGAAGTAAAGACAGGAAATCTTACAGCAATGATTGTCCGTGCAGCCGATTTTATAGGTTTGCAAAACAGCGCCCTTACCGAGACAGTTGTAAAGAATTTATTGAAGGGTAAAAAAGCCACCTGGTTTGCCAATATCAACAAGATGCACACCTTCACATTTATTCCAGATGCAGTAAGGGGAACAGCAATACTGGGTAACACACCTGATGCTTTTAACCAGGTGTGGCACCTGCCAACAATCAATACTCCTTTAACAGGGAAACAATGGATCGAACTGTTTGCAAAAGAAGCAGGTGTAGCGCCTAAATATCAGGTTCTTCCCAAAAGTATGATGGGTATTCTCGGGCTCTTTGTTCCTGTTTTGAAAGAACTGAAGGAAATGGCGTATCAATATGAACAGGATTATGTATTCAACAGCAGCAAGTTTGAAAGTCGCTTTCAGTATCAACCAGCAACACCTGAAGAAGCAGTTGCCTATGTAGTACGTGGATTAAAAAAAAATAAGGATAATAAATTGGGTTGATGTCAATTTATTATCCTTATTTCCCTTACCAGCCGTCTCCATCAATTACGTTACCAATACCACCTAAAAGCCCACCTTCTTCTTTGCGGGCTACACTACCATATTGTAAAATACGGGCAGCCAAACGACTTACCGGTAAGGTTTGGATCCAGACACGGCCAGGACCACGAAGCGTAGCAAAAAACAAGCCTTCACCTCCAAAGAATGTATTTTTAATTCCACCCACAAATTGAATATCATAGTCAATGGAAGGAGTAAAAGCCACCAGACAGCCGGTATCTACTTTCAGTAACTCTCCGGGTTGAAGGTCTTTCTCAACTATGTGACCGCCGGCATGCACAAAGGCCAGACCATCACCCTCCAGCTTTTGCATGATAAAGCCCTCACCACCAAATAAACCAGTACCCAACCTTCTTTGGAATTCAATACCAACACTTACTCCTTTGGCGGCACATAAAAAAGAGTCTTTTTGGCAAATCATTTTGCCACCAAGGCGCATCAGATCCAGAGGAATTACTTTGCCCGGATAGGGTGAAGCAAATGAAACCATTCGCTTGCCATGACTAATATTCGTAAAAGCCGTCATAAACAAGCTCTCACCAGTTAGAAGGCGTTTACCTGCTCCCCACAACTTGCCTAAAATACCTTTCTGCTGTTGACTTCCATCACCAAAAATGGTCTCCATCTGAATACCATCATCCATCATCATAAACGCACCACTTTCAGCAATAGCAGTTTCGTTTGGGTCCAATTCAATCTCAACACACTGCATTTCCTCTCCAAGAATTTTATAGTCTATCTCATGAGACCTTTGTGAATACGTTTCCATACACTTTTTTGGCCTAAGGTAAAAAGTTTGTACGGAATATGTGAACCGTATATGGAATTGGGAATTGGGGGTTGGAGTTCTTAACTTTATATTAATGATGGAAGCAGGAAAGTATACCGAACGGCTTGAATTCAGAAGCCGATTGTCCTTTCTCCCCTTGATCAGGACTTGGCACCAGATTGCGGAAAAGGAAAAAGGCACACCGGCAAAGATCTGCAACCACCTCGTTAGAAAGTTTATGCGGCATCAGGAACTCTTAGAAGTAATTGATGATTATGCCGTACTTGACAAACATAGCCAGCTTATTGAGGACGCCATGGCTACTATTTTCCCGGCCTCGTTGAGCCAGATGCAGCAATTAAATGCTGTAGCAGTACCTTTTTCCAACCGTATTATATATGCTTCGCATTTATTCAGAACTTCATTTATGGATGAAAAGAGGAATTATATACATCCTCTTGACCTGCAGGTGGTAAGTAATATAGCCAATGCAAAAGAATACCTGGCCTATAAGCTCATATTGAAAACATTTTACCACATTGATATCGCAGGTGGCAATTCATTTATCTGTGCCTATCCCGACCCGGCACAAGATATACACAATTATTTCGAGCTGACCTGGAATCCTCAGTTCATTGATGTAAGCACTACTTCACCACTGCCTTCCCTACCCAAAGACTTTGCTTTAAAATGTCATAGTGTAACAGAACTTTTCCTTTTTCCTGAACTGAAAAAGATGCTGCCCTTACATGAATTCATTTTCGATGGTATCATCCTTATTGAAATCAAACAGGTCACAGAAAGAGAAACGGTCAATAAGATCAAAGACATTCTACAAAATGAAAATGCCTTAAATGACCCTGATCTATATTCTGTTTTTAAAAAACAACTAGGCTATCTCATTCACCGGGAAGAAGATCAAATAGGCTATCTGATATTTAATAACAGCCAGCACTTCAGGCTGCTTCGCTTTTCCAGTATCCTGTTTAAAAATGCTCATCAGGCGGAAAAACAAAATTTATATAAAGCCTTGCAAGAAGAGCTGAAAAACCTTCCGCACTATAACTGGAGTGAATGTGTAAAAACTGAGAACATCATAAACAGGAGCCTTAAAAAAGAGGGTTGGAAAAACGTTTTATTATCGGCTTTGTACCACAACAATGAAGTAATTGGCTGTTTGGAAATTTGTTCTAAGTCAGAGACACCCTTCAGCAGCCTGGATATAGCAAAAGTAGAGCAGGTAACAGAAGTGCTGCAGAATGCTTTACAGAAACACAGTCAATATCTTCAAAATGAAGTAAACCGGCTGGTGAAAGAACATTTTACAGATGTGCAATCATCTGTGGAATGGAAGTTCAATGAAACGGTTCTTGACTATATGGAAAAACTGCAGCAGGGCGGGCATCCTGAAATGCAACCAATTATATTTGATCATGTATATCCACTTTATGGCTCCATAGACATTCGTAATTCTTCGGGCGAACGCAACCGTGCTGTGCAGCAGGATATGACCCAACAGTTACAATGGATCAAGAATATATTATGCTCAGCCCAGGAACAAAAACCTCTTGCCTTTATAGACGAGATCTTAATGCGCATTGATGACTATATAGCCTCTATCAGTAATTTTTTATTTGCTGCCGATGAACAGGCCATTCATGAATTTATTAGATCTGAAATTGTAGATCTATTACAGGCTATCAGAGAAATATCACCTGAAATTAATAAGCAAATTGATAGATACTTCGAAGCTCTGGATCAATCATCAATGAGGTTAAATACATGTCAAAGACAGTTTGAAGAAAGTATAAAAGCAATTAACAACCATATTACAAGCTTTTTACAGAAAGAGCAGCAGGCTGCACAACAAATTTATCCGCATTACTTTGAAAGGTTTGTGACCGATGGGGTTGAAATGAATATTTACATTGGCCAAAGTATTACACCACAAAAAAAGTTCAACAAACTTTATCTCAAAAACATGCAATTGTGGCTGCTCTCCTTTTTAGCCCAGGCTGCCCGGCAAATCTTCCAACTATCACCAAAGTTGGCCGTACCATTAGCAACCACACAATTGCTATTGGTTTATCATGATCCTTTATTGGTGCAATTCAGAACTGAAGAACGGAAATTTGATGTAGAAGGAATGTACAACGTACGCTACGAAGTTGTGAAGAAGCGCATTGACAAAGCCCTGGTAAAGAATACCAATCAGCGTCTTACCCAATCCGGCACTATTGCCATAGTTTACTCGAACGGCAAAGACGCCAAAACTTTCATACAGCATATACAATTCCTGAAAAAGCAACAGCTACTTGAAGGAGAAGTAGAGATGCTGGACCTGGAAGAAATGCAAGGAGTAAGCGGACTTAAGGCACTCCGGGTACATATTTGCGTACAGCCAGAAGGGCAAATGGACGCGACCAGCGATGAACAATTGGCAATAAGCAGTGGGCAATGAGTTACTTGATCTTTTGTGCTTCTTCTTCCATGTATTTGCCTATAAAATAACCGATAAAGGCTCCTGCCAGAGCACCCATGATCATGGAAACAATACCTGATTGAGAGGCAAAAGCACCGATGAGCAAACCAAATATACCTATCAGTAAGGCCCAGATAATTCTTCCTTTAGTAGCTTGACGGGAGGGAATGCCAGCAGATGGCTTTTGGTATTGATGATGGCCGTGGCGTTTTTTACTTTGTGGCATGGTGGTCTAGATTTAAAGTTATTAAAGTACCGGATAATAAATTTTTGTAACCCACTTTGTCGTATCCATTTCTTTTCTACGATCAGTAACCAATGACATAAATGGTATTGCCGGTGAGGTTAACTGACGGTCTTCCCTGTAATATCCCAACTGTGTCATAGCTTCCTGGGCGGTTGCAGGGCCACCGCGCACCTCTGCTTCCAAAATATTGCCTGCTACCATTCTTTTAGGAATAATATTTCTACTCTCGTTTAGCGCTCTGTTAACAGGAATGGCTACCATATTTTCAAAATGATTGCTGTCCCATTGTTTAACATGCAGCATCGGGTAATTAGTCTCTGCTGCACCTTGGGCGGTTATGTATGATTTCAATAAAGAAATATGCTGGTAAATTTCGCTGGTTGCAGGATAAGCTGTAGTTGTAAACTTTGTTGTTACCAACATTGTATCTTTCACTTTGCTGTACTTCACCTTAAAGCCATACAAGTTTTCTTCTCTTTCCATATACTCTTTAAGACAGCGCAGTAAGTCTTCCATCTGGCCCTGGATGCGTTTTGCATTAAGGTAAGTCCGGATCTTTTGCCATAGCCCACCTTGAACTAAGGCCTTCCATTCAAATATAGTGTAATCCACTCCCAATGGAATTAACATAAGCGTACTGTTAATTTGCTTGTCTCCACCATTTATCTCGACCACCATAGATTGAAAGAAATTTTGCTGGAGACTATAACTGTATTGTTCTAATGAGAAGTGATCTTTGGTTGCAATACCTGCGTTTTGCCGGGGCCACCATTTAGTCCAATTTACTTGATCTGAAAGACTACGGTACGCACTAGCGGAATTTACCTTAACTGACACCCTTTGATTAACGTATATTTCTGCGGGAAGTATGATATAGACAATTACCAGAACAATTACAATTAATAATACAACGAGCCATTTCTTCATAAAGACCAGTTTGCGATTTTAGTTCGTGCTCAATGTTGGTAATAAAGGCAACTTTAAACTTCCTTTTGTTTTTTAATTATAAACATAATCAACTCTTCGAGCGTATACTCTACCCGGCTAATGGCATCCTGTATATCCTCGCGGCTTACCTGGGCTGCGAAGGAGGGTGTCTTTAGCTTCTTTGTCACACTCTTTACATCCATTTCCTCATACCTGTTGGGACGGATCAATGCTGCTGCATGGATGAAGCCGGATAGTTCATCAAAGGCATAAATCATCTTTTCCATCTTTGACTCAGGTTCAACACCAAAATGGCGAGGGCCGTGGGAGGCTATACACCGGATAATTTTGGGATCTATATTTCTTCGTTCCAACTCTTCTATAATAATGCGGCAATGTTCATTAGGATGTTTTTCCCAGTCGGCATCGTGCAACAAACCGGCTAACCACCATTGATGGGCCGTTGGCTCATTCAGGCCTTCCTTTTCCAATGCCCAGGCCTTCATAAGAGCGGCTACCTGCTTCATGTGCAGACGCAGGCGGTCGTTTTCTACCCAGTCGTATAAAAGTTGTAAAGCCTCTTCGGCTGAAAGGACGTTGCTAATATTTGCAGGGTCTCCGAACGAGGTGCGATTAAGAGGCTGTATGGCTTCCATTTATGTAATTGGTATTCTTTGGTTAATGCATCCGCGGGGATGCTTAGCAATTTACTAAAATTGACGATTGACAGGAAGGAGATGAATGGTGTAAGGGACATTTAGTTAAGCATTTCTAAATACCGTCAAAATATTTATTGAAAATCAAACAGTTGCAAATGTGTTCTAAAAAATTACCCTGCATTTTCTTTGTTTACACTGAATAATTCACCTACTTTTGCGCCTCCAAATTCAGCTTTGGGCAAATTGTCATGGGCTGAAGGCGGAAAAAACAGTGAGCGGGATGGCGCGACTGTTTCGATTTTTTAACCCGCTATTGAAATCAATAGCAAAAAGTTTTTTTTCATGAGCAAACTGCATTTTACAACAAAGCATGCGAATGCGGCTACCGTTCAGCGCAACTGGTATGTTGTGGATGGTACCAATCAAACCGTGGGTCGTATGTGTGCCCGTATTGCGGCAATTCTGCGCGGCAAGAACAAGGCATACTACACTCCTCACGTTGACTGTGGCGATTACGTGATCGTTACCAACGTAGACAAAGTAAAGTTCACCGGCAACAAGATGGAGGAAAAAGTTTATGACCGTTTTACAGGATATCCCGGTGGCCGTAAAGAAGAGATTGCTAAAGACCTGCTGAAACGCAGACCTGAAGTGATCATTGAAAGAGCTGTTAAAGGCATGCTTCCTAAGAACCGCCTTGGCCGCAAAATGTACAAAAAGTTGTATGTATACGCAGGCGACCAGCATCCGCACACTGCACAACAACCTAAAGAATTGAAATTCAAATAACTAAATTCCAAATTTTCAATAAATGGAAAAACAAAAAAACGGTGTTGGCCGTCGTAAAGAAGCCGTAACAAGGGTGTTTCTTTCTAAAGGCTCTGGCAACATCACTGTAAATGATAAAGATTACAAAGTGTACTTTCCACTGGTTTATTTGCAAAACCAAGTTGAAAGACCTTTAAAAACAGTTGAAGCTGTTGATAAATTCGATATTAAGATCAACGCTGCCGGCGGTGGTTTGAAAGGTCAGGCTGAAGCTGCCATGCTGGGTATTGCCCGTGCACTGGTAGAAGTGAATGCTGAGCTTCGCCCGACTTTGAAAGCTGCAGGTTTGCTGCGTCGTGATCCACGTTCTGTTGAGCGTAAGAAATTCGGTCACAAGAAAGCTCGCCGTAGCTTCCAGTTCTCTAAACGTTAATTACCGGTTTATGGTTTACGGTTTATGGTTTTTTGTTGATCGAAGAACCGTAAGCCTTAACCATAGACAATAAACAATAAACTATAAACTTTATCATGGAACAAAATACTTCACTTCAACAACAACTCCTGGAAGCAGGTGTACACTTCGGACACCTGAAGAAGAAGTGGAATCCAAAGATGTTGCCTTACATCTTTGCTGAAAAGAAAGGCATTCACATCATTGATTTAAATAAAACTACTGAGTGCCTGCAGGAAACTGCTGCTGCTTTAAAGCAGATCGCACGCAGCGGTAAAAAGATCCTGTTTGTTGGTACTAAAAAACAAGCAAAAGATATCGTTACCGAATGCGCTCAACGCGTGAACATGCCTTACGTTACCGAGCGTTGGCTGGGTGGTATGCTGACCAACTTCAACACTGTTCGTAAGAGCGTGAAGAAAATGCAAAGCATCGAGAAAATGTTGGGTGATGGTTCTTTCGACAACGTTACTAAGAAAGAGCGTTTGACTTTAAGCCGTGACAAAGAAAAGATGGAAAAAGTATTGGGCGGTATTGCTCAACTGGGACGTGTTCCTGCTGCTTTGTTCATCGTTGACATTGGTCATGAGCATATTGCACTGGCTGAAGCTAAACGCCTGGGCATTACAACTTTCGGTGTAGTTGATACCAACTGCGATCCTAACAAAGTTGACTTTGCTATTCCTGCAAACGACGATGCTACAAAATCTATCGCTATTGTAACCCAATACATCACTGCTGCTATTGCAGAAGGTTTGGCTGAGCGTCAGGCTGCTAAAGATGAAGAAGGTGAAGAGCAAATTAGCGATGATGAAAAAGAAAAAAGAGCAGCCCGCCTGGAAGCCGAAGCTCAAGCTGAAGGTGGTCGTGGCGGCCGTGGTGGTCGCGGTGGTGGCCGTGGCGGTGCTCAAGGTCAAGGCGGTGGTCGTGGCCGTAGCGGCGGTGCCAACCGTGGTGGAGGCCAGGGTGGTGCGCGCAGACCAGCAGGAAGATAAGTACGAGATACAAAGTATGGAATTAGAGGTGTAAGGATGGAGATTAAAGGTTCGAGGAGTTAGATTGATCTTTCCAGATAGTTCTTTTAAAGAGCTTATAAATAAGTGGTGGGTTGTTAGTAGTGGGGGAATGCTCACGGCTCACAATTCACCACTGTTGTTTTATATTCTACATTATATATTTCTACATTTTAAATTTTTAATCATGTCAACTGTACAAATTACAGCCCAGGATATAAACAAGCTGCGCCAGGCAACCGGTGCAGGTATGATGGATTGCCGCAAAGCTTTGACTGAAACCGGCGGTGACTTTGAAGCTGCGATTGACTGGCTGCGTAAGCAAGGTCAGAAAGTAGCTGCCAAGCGTAGCGACCGTGAAGCTAAAGAGGGTGTTGTTATTGCTAAAACAACTGCCGATAACAAAACCGGCTTTATCGTTACAATTAGCTGCGAAACTGACTTCGTTTCTAAGAATGCTGATTTCGTTGCTTTTGCTCAGAGCATTGCTGATGCTGCTGTTGCCAACAACGTTAAGAGCGTAGAAGAACTGAACGAAGTAAGCGTTAATGGCTCTAAAGTTTCTGACCTGATCAATGATAAACTGGCTGCTATCGGTGAAAAGATCGCAGTTAGCCGTTTTGAAAGAATTGAAGCTCCATATGTAGCTTCTTACATCCATGGTGCTTACCGCATGGGTGTATTGGTTGCCCTGAACAAAGAAGCTGCTGAAGCTGGCAAAGACGTAGCAATGCAAATTGCTGCTATGAATCCGGTGGCTGTTGATGCTGCTTCCGTACCTGCGGATGTCATTGCCCGTGAGAAAGACATCGTGATGGAGCAAATGAAGCAGGATCCTAAGATGGCTGGTAAGCCTGAAGAAATGATCTCTAAAATTGCAGAAGGCAAATTGAATGCTTTCTTCAAAGAGAGCACGTTGACTGCACAGGCTTTTGTTAAAGATAGCAGCAAATCTGTAGGTGATTACCTGAAGAGCATTGACCCAGAGCTGAAAGTGGTCGAGTTTAAGCGTGTTGCGCTGGGATAATACCGTTTTGAATTGAGTGATGTTGGTATAATGCTGATTTTAAGATTTAGAGTACCTTACTATTCAATTGAAATTGGTATAATGGTTTAAACTGAATACTTAGAAATAGAGTGCCCCGCATTGTATGCGGGGCTTTTTTTTGGACGGCTATTATATCAAATCAAAAGCTTGGGCAAAGCGAGTGATGTCGTAATTAGTTTGTGCATTTATTTTGCTGCGGATGTTTCTGCGGTGCGTTGCGGCGGTAGTTTGTGAGATGTGGAGTTGCCCTCCTATCTCGGTTGAATTGTAGCCCAGGGCCATTAAGCGGAGAATTTCTTTCTCTCTTTTTGTGAGTGAGGCAAAAATGTGCTTGTTTAAACGAAGAAAATTATTCTCGCGCAATAGCTTTTCAACTTTTGCGGTAAGGAAATGACTTGGGTCGATGGGAATGGCTATTGTGATGGTTAACACTGGACTTCCTTGCTCATTTCGTAAAAGAACTTTTGTTGAACTTGAAAACCAGGTCCATTCCTGTTCATGAGTAGAGCGCACCTGCTGAAAATAAGTAACTATTTCATGGCTGTTGTTCTTTTTCAATAGCTCAAAAATCTTAGGTACATATACCTGGGCATCCTCGGAATTAAAAAAACGGGTGTGGTATTCGGTTCCCATCTTCTGTACTTCATCCAGTGTGACGCCTAAAATTTTCAATCCTCTTGGCGACATGTAGACTACTGTAGAATCGATTACGTTATGGATGATGATAACAGCAGGTATATCCTGCTCTAAAGTTTTTAATTCAACGATCTTTCTTTGTATCTCATGCTCTATTGTCGCCCTATTTGTAAAACCTGCCTGCGTGTGTCCTTCCATTCTGAAATAATTAATCCAGATTAAATTTAACAAAAAGAAGAATAAGGTAGGGCAACTAACTGCACTAGACGAATAATATTTTTATCTTAGCAACCTATTAAGGTTTTCACTTACCACAATCATCATAAAAATACTCTGTTTCTGGTATTGACATGGTTAAAAGAGAAGTTGAAATTTGCCGAATCAAATACCCTTAATGCAAATAATTATTTAATTATGCAGTACCTGTTTTCTTCTACTGTTCTTAATGAGATTGAACTTTCTTGCCCTAAATGTAACTGGCGCGGTGATGGGGATAATGCTTCTAAAGAAGATTTGTTTTTAACTGATGCATTAGAGTTATACTGTCCTCAATGCAATCATTATTTTGGTTTTGTGAGCACGACGGAGGAGAATGAAGTGATGAGTAATGAGTGATGAGAGATAGTTTATTGTTTAGGTGGTGTGTTCACAAGTTCGCGTGTTGGGGCAAGAGAGTTCTGCATTCATCATGCTATTTTTTGAAACTGGGGACAATAGTTTTCTTTTTCAGGTAAAGCGTTCTCTCCTTTTCGTACCAGATCTATTATGTTGTATGATTTGGTATGACAGAAAGGACAAGCATGTACATCTCCAGCCGAATCCACATATACACTACGACTGCCGGAAAAACAGCCAACCCTGCGCTGGTGATAGCCGTGATACAATAACGTGGGGTAATCTTTGTAGCGAGGAGAATGGTTCACCGTGGTAAAAACCTGCTCCAACAGGTCAATGTGTTTTCTTTCCAGTTGTACATTCTTGCCTTCGTAATGTCCTATGCTACGAGGTTCCAACACCTGCACGAAATGAACGCCCAAAGATTTTGCGAAAGCAATATATGGCATCAAGTGACTGCCATCTAAAAATGGCTTGGTAGCGCAAACGCTTATGGAAGTAACCAAGCCGGCCTTTCTTGCAGCTTTTACTGCATTGATGGCCTGTTCAAAAGAAGAGGCATGCCCTCTGAACAGGTTGTGCAACTCGGGAATGTAATGGTCTATACTCACCACCATACCCTTGCAGCCGGCGTCCTTTAATTGTGAGGCGGTGGTGTCGTTTACGTTAAAGCCAGAAGTAAGCACCCAACATTCACTTTTCTTACTGGTAAAGCGAATTAATTCGATAAGATCTTTGAAACGTACCATTGGTTCACCGCCGCTGAAATGGAATTGCAATACGCCTTCCTTTTGATACAAATCCACAACTTTTAATAAATCGTCTTTTGTAAAGGATTCTTTTTGGTTCAGGTTGTCCCATTCAAAACAGTGTTCGCATCGCATGGGACATTTGCGGGTGATGGCTAAAAAAACAAAGGAAAGTTTTTCGGCAGTGGGTAGTGGTGCATGACGACGTAATTCGCTTTTGATCAGGAAGTCATAGGCTTGAGAAGGCCAGCCCGGGGTGTATTGATTAAAGTAATATTTACCATTTATCTTATAAATCTTTTTCAAATCGCCGCCCCAAACATTGCTGCGCATGTGCAGCAAGTTTTTAAATACCTGCCAAACTTTTTGCGGGCGCTTTAATATGATGCAGGCAAAATAAAAGATGCGCAATTTGATAGCCAACCAGATGATGGTTTGCTCTAGCCATCCCTGACGAGAAGAAGTCAATGTGTTGTTGTTGGTGTCTAAAGAAAGTGTTTTTAATTCTATTGTTGTTTCCATAAAATGCTGTTGAAATGTTTTAGTAACTAGTTAGAACGTGCCAATGCTTTTACATTTTCTGCGCTGATTATTAGATACAAAGCCATTCCGTACTTAGGGAAAGCACCTGGTTTCTTAAATTGCTGCAAAAAGCCTATATCCGGTTTATTTTTAAAATTCCTTATGTGCTCGTAGTAGCCTTTTGTTTTTAAAAAGAACGTTTGTGTTTGATCTATACCAGGAGTTGTAGCTCCTTTGTAAGTAATAGTTGTCACATTACCAATATGTGGCTGTTCCAGGTATTGCCCATCTTCTGTTTGTAACAAAGAGAGTACATCTTTACCTGTTTCGTCTTTTGCACTAACGGGCACAAGTTTCTGTACCATAAATGCCTCCTCGTTTGAATAATCGATTGCGGCATAGTCAATTTCCCAGAACATAAAACCGCTGGATAATTTCACATCAGCTAAATCGCCTGTTGTTTCACTTATGTCAATAGGCACAACTATCTGACGTGTTGCCAACGGGCCAATAGTTTTAAGAGTAGTGATCTTTTTCCAGCCAGCTTTCGTTTTTATTGAAACTTCCAGTGGTATTTGTTGTTCGTTCACCCACTTCAATAACTCGGAAGCAGGCTTTCCCTGTTGTTTCCTGATATATGTGGGATAATAACTGCCAAAACCTCTTGCCAGTTCACCATAGAGCAAATCCAACCAATATGAATTTTTCAATATCAGTATCAGTTTGCCCGTTTTTATATTTCCTGGTTTTTTAAATTTCATCACCACTTCGTTGCGGGCATCTGTCGAGGTGCTATCATCCATGTACAGCAATGCATTATCTGCAGCCTGCACCAGGGAAGTGGTAACATCTTTATTGTTGTTCAGCCGGGCAGAAAGCGGCGCTTCTTGTTGCGTTATGCTATACAGGTTGCCCTTTTCATCGACCATCACCTTTTTATTTTTAGGGTGTGTTACTACCCACAGTTCAGCTATATCCGTATATTGACGTTCCAATAGTTCATTACTGATCTTCAATTGCAAACTGCTATCAGGCAGAGGCGCCATTTTCAGGGGTAAAAAATCATGACGTTCCAATTGAGGGTAAATAGCCCCACCGTAAATCTCACCCTGTAGCGAAAATTGTTCGCCGTCGTAAGCACTTACAAATGGGCAGGAACTTTTAGTGGCTGCAACAATAATTGCCGTCAGGACCATAACCCCAAGTGTAAAGCCGACAGCGCCGAGGACGTAACTATTAGTGGTGCGTTTTTTATCTTTTTCAATTACCTCCATTTTTTGCACCTGGTCTAAAGACAGGGAATAACGGCTACCAGCAGCCGCTGTGTTGTCTGGTACAATATACAGGTGCACTTCACTCAGCACAGGCAAGTCCTGAGGATCGGTTTTTCTATACCGCATTTTCCCATTGCGTCCGTTTATCAGGTGCAAACGGTGTTCATAAGGCAACGTATCTAATGTAGCTTCCAGCGTTTTGCGGTCAGCACTCAATGTGATGTTCTTCATATAAAAAGCTTGGCTGCCACTACGCAAAACGAAGTACCGGTTTTGCTTATTCAGGGAATCAATGATTGCTGCATTCTTTGGCTGTTTAACAGCCATGTAATAGTTCTGACAAGCAACTAAAAGGAGTAAAGAAATAAAGATTGTCAGGAGACACTTTAAGATATTCATCCGCACAAAGTTGTTCGTACGACTCAGAATGCCTGTAAAGGTTTTTGTGGGGAGCGGCATAAATTGTTGTTTTATATTTTATCAAAACACATAACCCAAACTAAAACCGTAATAGTAGTTCTTAAAATGAGTGACATACTCTTTGTTTTCACTGATATTCTGTAAGTTCCGTGTGTGATTAAGGTTCACAGAAAAGCCGATGGGCCATTCATAAGCAGTTAAAATATTTATGCCCGGATCAAAGGCTTTTAAAGAATAAGCCTGTCCATTATTTCGGTTCAAATGAAAACCAGCAATAGGTCAGCCGCCAATGAGTATCTTTCCTTTGCCGCTTTTGATAGCGTAAAGCAAGTTGAGCGGGACATCGATATAAGTAAGCGGTTGGCCAATAGTAAAGTCATAATCACCTCCATCAACAAAGTAGGAACCACGGTGCCGCTCTTTGCTGCCTTTAACAATCAATTCAAGGCCCGGGCGGAAATAAAGACTTTCGCTTAAAGGCCAGTGCACTAAAACACCGAACAGAACTCCAACTTTTGCTTCGTGAGCGTAATCTACATAACTACCTGTGTATTGTGCTTTTACATTTGAGACCACTACCCCAGCTTTCATACCTACATGCGGTTGTGTTTGTGCAGACAACCCAAGGAATGAGACGTACAGCAACAAAAAGAGTTTCATAATGGTTGTGTGTTTATATGACAAGCATCATATAGGATGAGGTTTACAGGATATTGAATGCAAGACTTACATAATACAGACCTCCGACCTGCGGATTGCCAAACCCGTTATGATTAGGCACTCCAAAGTTATTTTTACCATAAGGCGCATACCTAATTGAATATTAAGAACCTATGAAAAAATATTTGCAAGAACCAATTGCTAATCTATTTTTATCTTAATTGAGATCAATTATTAGTAAAAAATGAAACAATACTGATGAGTATTGGTAATTTTTGCAAAAGTTGCCAACGTTAGGAATTGCTGGTATTGCAATTCAGGAGTATTTTCGAATATGTTTGACGCGGTTATTTTACATTGAACTATTTATTACGATAACAGATTATCAGAAGATCATTGCTTTGCGTCTAAAATCACCGGCGTATTTCTTCCGCCCATCATGATAAATTTTGCATTTTGTGAGCCTGCCAGTTCTTTCATTGCCTTAATCTGCTCGTACTGCAATTGTCTTTCTGTAAGACTTTCAGAGATGATACGCTGGTAGTCGGCTATACCTTGCGCTTCTACTCTTTTCCGGTCTGCTTCCTGACGTTCTTTCTGTAAGATGAACTGCATCTTTTGTGCTTCCTGTTCTGCCTGGATCTTTTGTTCTATGGAGGTCTTTACTGTAGCAGGCAGGGCAATGCTTCTTACCAGCAGGTTTTCCAGGAGCAGGCCACGACGTTTAAATTCATTATCGATGCCTTTGAAAATCCTGTCCTGAAATTCATCGCGCTTCGTAGAGTACAGTGCTACCGCTTCATAATAAACAGCATTGTCGCGGATCTTAGTACGGGATATTGGTCTAACGATCTTATCCTGGTAATCTTTACCTGTTTCGCGGATGATTCTTGGCGCTTCGGAAGGCGTTAAACGGTATAAGACGGTCAGGTCGATGGTTACTTCCAGGCCATCTGCTGTTAGTACCCTGATGGCGTCATCACCGCTTCTCTGACTTTCATCGTGCAAACCACTCATAGTATAGTTTTGCGTACGAACGTCCATTTCTTCAACTACATACAAAGGATTTACTAGGTGCAGCCCGCTAACCAGGATGTCTTTATGCACTTTTCCAAACAGTTTTTTTACGCCTACATTGCCGGCGTCTATCTGCACAAAAGAATTGATGAGGATGCCAAGGATTATCAAGGCAATACCAATATACCGCCCTATCATGATAGGGCGCACGGTTTGGAACGTTTTTTTTACTATGAAGGAGGCAATCAGAATTATCGTTCCAAGAATTACTAGTGACATGAGCATAAGTTTTTAATAGAAATTACGATTTTTTTGAATAATCACCATTTGAAATGAAGAAGCATTCATCATTCCTTAGATCTGTCTTTTCAATTGTACGCAGGCCCAGGCACAGAATGGCATTGCCAGCAGGAGCATGATAGCAGCGGGCCATCCCAATAAGTAGGCACACAATGAAGCAAGTACGAGCAAATAGAATGGGTATTCTATCATAAACAGGGAAACCATCAGGGCATCGAAATGATCGTTGCTGAACAGGCTGGCAATTGCCTTGATAGAGAAATAGAGTGGCAGGTGCAGGATGAGGCCTGCAACAGCAGGTAATGCGAGGAGGAGCCTCTTCCCGACTGGCTGTGGTACAAAGAGCAGCTTCTTCAATTTTGCCGTATCGCCAGGTTTGATTTCATAAACCAATTGACGTAGTTGGCTTTCCAATTGCCCGTTAAAGGCCAGTAATTGTTTGCCTGAAGTTTCCAGTGTCATAATGGTTTCTTTATTTAAAGGCTCTCCAAAGTTGATATGCACATTCTTGCCAAAAACACGAAACGTATTATAGTTGAGACCCAACGGGATAACAGTAAGGTCGATTCCTTTCTGCCAGGTGCTGATGGCCAGCCTGGCTGTGCCTTTACGCAATGGCCGCAAATGCCATTCATTTTCAGAACCGCCCTCGCTAAAAATCAACACGAGGCCGTTTGCAGCGAACACCTGCTGGCAGGCCTCGAAGGTGGTATAATTGTGTGAAAGGTTTTCCTTGCCCTCGGAATTTCGGTAGACTGGCAGCAAGAACATACGGCGTAAAATATTCCCCACCCTTTTTCGGGCAAAGGCGTCTCCCCTGGCCAAGGAATACAACTGTTCTTCCATTAATGTGGTCATGATGATGCCATCCAGGAATGAGTTGGGATGGTTGGATGCAAATAGAACCGGCCCCTTTAATTGTAGATAGTCCGGCTTGTTGATGACTATCTTTCTGCAATAGATCATCATGCATAGGCGAGCATAGACTTTTAGTATTCGAAAAACCACGTATGAAAATAATGGATTATACGCGCACTGGCATAATTTGTTTATTGGGATATGGAAACTTAGCAGCATGGGTAATCAAAAATTAAATGGCAAAGTTGCTGTGGTAACCGGTTCAAGTTCGGGTATTGGGAGTGCAATTGCAATTGAGCTGGCAAGAGAAGGCGCCAGGGTGGTTGTCAACTACCGATCAGACGAGGAGGGTGCAAAAGCCACGCTGAGCAAAATAAAAGAAGCAGGTGCCGGGGGCATTATTGTACAGGCAGATGTGAGCAAGGAGGAGGATGTAAACAGAATATTTGAGACTGCCAGCAATCAGTTTGGCACTGTGGATATACTGGTGAATAATGCAGGTATACAGCAGGATGATGAATTGGTAGATATGAGCTTAAAGGAATGGCAAAGGGTTATTGACGTGAACCTTACAGGTTATTTTTTATGCTCACGGCAAGCCATAAAGGAATTTTTAAAGAGGAAGGCAGAAACAGATGGTAAGGCAATTGGTAGGATCATTTGCATTTCGTCTGTGCATGATATTATTCCCTGGGCGGGTCATGTGAATTATGCAGCTTCCAAGGGAGGCGTGTTGATGTTTATGAAGTCGCTTGCACTGGAGGTGGCGTCGAAAAAGATAAGGGTGAATGCGATCTCTCCGGGTGCAATTAAAACGGATATTAATGAGGAGGTTTGGTCGGATCCGCAGAAGGCAAAGGAACTGCTGAAGCTGATTCCTTATCAGCGCATAGGCGACCCTGAGGATGTAGCAAAGGCGGCTTCCTGGCTGGCATCAGATGATAGTGACTATGTGACCGGGACGACTATATATGTGGATGGTGGAATGACGTTGTATCCGGGATTTGTGGATAATGGATGAAGTTTGAAAAAATGTTCAAAAAGGATGTGAAGAGATTGCTGAATTCGGGATTGAGAGATTTAGAGATTTTTGGATGGAGGAATTGATTGTTTTGGTACAGGCTGTGAGTGATGATTTCACTTGATAATCTGATATTAGCATAGCAAAAAGTTGTATTGACGAAAGTTTTTTTATTGGACGAAACTTTCGCTTTTTTAAGTAAGTGCTCCCAAGTGAATAGCTATTTGGAATTGTTTTGGGATTAGGAAAATCTAGAACTTTCGCATATTTTTAAGTTAGCGGTCATTGCAAAACCACCCCGAAAGTGAAGATTATAAAGTGAAAATTTATTCTATTGAAGACATAATACCAACGCTCAAGGAGACGACAGAATATTTTATTGGCATATTTGAAGACTCGGAAGACCCTGAGATAGAATGGCCTCACAGACATTCATTTTATTCAATGGTTTGGTTCACCCAAGGAAATGGATTTAATGTAATTGACTTTGACGAATTTGAAATAAAGCCGAATAGAATTTTTACAATCAGACCAAAACAAATACACAATTGGAATTATTCTCTCGACACCAAGGGTTATTTTATAGTTTTTGCTGAACATTTAGCCAAAGAGCTAAACATTGATTTTCACTCTCCATTTGTAGACATTGGAGATTCGGATAAAGGTTTTATAGAAGAAATCTTAAAAAGATTGGTTGTTGACTGCCACTCGTCTGCAAACACTTTCCAAAGAAATAAACTCGGTATATCCTATTTGTATTCTTTGCTTAATGAACCACAAAGAGTTTTAACTTCTGCAAGCACCTCTATCATTAATGATTTTAAAAGGCTTATTTCTGAAACTTATGAAACAAGCTTAACGATAGAACAATACGCAATAAAACTCAATGTCTCAACAGACGAACTTAACCAAATTTGTCAGGAAGGAACAGGATTATCGCCCAAGCAATTGCAATTGGATATAAAAATAACAGAAGCCAGGAGACTGTTGCTTTATTCCGAATTAAATAACAGTGAAATCGCCTACAAATTAGGCTTTGAAGACACTTCTTATTTCTCACGGATTTTCAAAAAGAAAACCAACCTTTCGCCAACCGTATTTAGACAAAAGTACCCGAATAATCGAAAGAAGTCCTAACATCAAAAGATAGTTCACTTCTACTTTTGATGTAAAAAAATGAAAGCATTGACAATCATTCCGCTGTTATATTCTATAACAGCATTTGGACAAATTAAAAATTCAGAAAATATGCAATCGCAGAGGTATAAAGCAGGTTGGGAAAAGCTCAAAGAAATTGACGGAGAAGCTGGAGAAAAAGTCATAAATGGATTAAAAGACATTTCGCCAGATTTAGGGAAATTCATCATTGAATACAGCTTTGGCGACATTTATTCAAGAGAAGGGCTTGACTTGAAATCTAAAGAAATTGCCGTGGTTGCAGCGTTGACAGCTATGGGAACAGCACAACCACAACTCAAAGTGCATATCAACGGGGCTTTGAACACTGGAAGTAGCATTAACGAAGTTAAAGAGGTGATTCTGCAAATGGCTGTTTATTCAGGATTTCCAAATTGTACTAGCGGAATGAATGCACTTAAAGAAGTTTTGAAGGAACGGCAGGAACACGGAATTAAAGATGAAATCGGAAAAGAACCAACATACAAAACAAAAACAGATAGACTAAAATTAGGGGAACAGGAGTTATCAAAATTGGACCGTTTGCAAGCCGAAAGACTAAGAAATGCTTACAACGACTTTTCGCCGGAATTGGTAAAATTGACACTTGAATTTGGTTATGCCGACATTTTTTCAAGAGACAATTTAGACCCAAAGCATAGACAAATTGCAACTATTGCGGCTTTGACGGCTTTAGGTAACGCACAACCACAACTCAAATTTCATATTAGCGGCGGGCTGAACATTGGATTAACAGTTGAAAACATAAGAGAGATTATGCTCTTGATGACTATTTATTCAGGCTTTCCATCAGCGATTAACGGAACGAATATTCTTAAAGAAGTAGTGAATGAAAGAGCAAAAAAATAACAACGAACCGCTAATCGAGTAGACGGCCCTGCCACTGGTAGGTAGCAGGGAGCGCCTCTCACACCACTGTACGTACGGACCTCGTATACAGCGGTTCATTAAGTGCAGGAACCACTTTGAAGTAATAATCCAGCATTGCTTCATATCCCCTCTTCCTGAGCCTATCCAGTGTAATGGTTGTATTCAGAATAGGACTTTGTGCCACTGCCCATCCGCCCATCCTGGTTCTGCTCCATGCACAAGCATGTGCGTAATCCACACCCAGACGCATCAGGTTCTTCCTTCTGCGTTCAGGTTTCTTCCAGTCGTGCCAGATGAAATATTACCACTTATAAATGTTTAGGGCCTGATTTTACGCAAGAGACTTCCACTCTCCGGCTTTCTTGCTTCGAACTATTTTTACCATTCATGGTTCACAAAAGTATTTATAACAAGAGGGCTGGATGGAATGAACAGTCGGCTGCAAATTGTTAATCAGCTTCAGAGATTTGGGCGACGGAATTTTTACGAACAATAAAACGTCAAACAATTATAAACAGTAACCAGCGAAATATTTGTAAAATAGCTGGTCCATAATTATCTTTCAGCTTTAAGGAATTGTTTAAACATTTTATTTCCTTGTAAACTGGATATTAGAAACAAACTGCTTGAGTAATATGAGAAAAGCTTCTTTTATAATATTGGCATTCTTATCATTTTACGCTGCAAAAGCAACGACTAACGACTCGATTACAATTATATGTGTGACTAAATGGAAATCATCATCAAACTTTTATTTGTCAATTAAAGAGTGGCCTAAGAATTTCCAAAAAACTAAAATAATCAGTAAGACTACTAAACTTAACGATAGTACGTGGTTACTAAAGCTGCCTATGTTAAAAAAGGAAAAAAACTTTCAAACTTATTATTTGGGCATTATTGGTGAATCTTATCCTATTTTCCTTACTAAAAACATGCACCATGCGAAAGTTTATATTGATACAACAGAAGAGAAAATTCGCCCCTATAAAATCATAGCACCTCAGGTTAATGAACTTGGCTTTTGCATAGAATTTGCCAATTATACTCGCGAAATAAATACGGCTATTTTCAAAAGGATGACAGACACATTAGAAATTGCTGAAAAAATCATGGCCGTTTCCAATAAAATAAATGAGTTTAAAAAAAAGTATGCTACCCAAATTTCCCGAAATGAAGTATTTGCCTCTTTTGTAAGTACAGAGGCCTTTTACTTATTAAAAGGCATAATCCCAAACGCTTATAAAAATTGTTTATCCGGAAAAAGACTTCTTGATTCTCTCTCTAAAGAATGTAATTACCTGATCCACCGCCCTTCCATTGTTTATTCAAGAAACTCCACTCTTCTGGGCAGTAAATTCATCCAGGATAAAATTGAAGATAAATTGACCAGTTTTAACGATACCAATTTGGTTAAAACTGTCGACATAGCAATAGCAACATTGCCTGCAGGCGTTTTTAGAGATTATATAGTAAATGGATTTTTTAGGGCACTTACTTACAAACAAGATATAAGCCCGAATAATATACAAAATTTGTATGCCTATGCAAAGAATAAAATAAAGGACAGCGCATTGCTGCAAGCTTTAAAAGATGATTATCAATCTTACATTAATAAGAATCAATTATTGCCGGAAGACATTTTAGTGCTTACAAAATTTATTAATCAGGAAGGAGAAACTTTGTTATTGAAAGATGTTTTGGACAGGCTCCAAAAAGAGGGTAAGGAGAAAGTACTTATTGATTTTTGGGCAAGCTGGTGCGGGCCTTGCAAGCAGGAAATTGCAGTAACAGCTTCCTTTATAGACAGCTTAAAGAAAAACCATGAATCTTTCGAATACATTTATTTAAGTATTGATGTGCCTCAAAAATATAATGCAGCCAAAAAATTTGCATCCCAAAATCATATCCAAGACGGATTGTATTATTTAGTAAATTCAGATCAGTCAGCGTTTTTTAAATATTTTTACATTGATGGTATTCCATACCATGTATTATTAGATGTTAAAAGCAGAAAGTTTGTTGCCAATACTGTAGGTCCTATAATAAAGGAAGAATTTACAAAATTGATCAACGAGCATGTTAAAAAACTATAACCTTGTTCAAAAAAGGATTGATGAGAAATTTGTACTGTTGACGCTATTGACTTCATTCACAATGATTTCCTTTGGACAAAGTGATGGGCCGAATGAGATCACTTCACAATTACTTCAAAAGATTAAAGCTGATGTAGAAAAACTTGTTCCTGATTATAAAAAGAGAATTACTGAAAAGGGATATAATAAAGATGAAATAGAATTTTCTGTAGACACTTTCAGGATTTCTCAAATTGTTTCCAGACGAATGGATATTGATTATTCAACGGCTGGTATGAACATTACAGTTGACGATATGACTGACTCTTATGATAAGTTGATGAATAAGTACTATGGCAAACTATTGAAGGCCCTCCAGCCAGAAGATAAAAAGATTCTCATTAATGCTCAAAAGGCCTGGCTTGCTTTTCGAGACGCAGAAGCAAAGTTAATCGGGACAATGACCAAGGACGAGTATTCCGGCGGTGGGACAATTCAGTCGACTACCGCTACGGATGCTTATGCAGACATAGTTGTAAAGAGAACAATAGAAATCTTTGACTATTATAACAACATTCAAAAAGGTTGAGCGGGATACTTTTATGTTATAAGACAAGTGAAAAAGCAGAACTGATAATTGACTGGATAAAGACTGCAAGAAAGGGTTGAGTTATAGCGGCTTACAGAAAAAGAGTGCTGGTAAACAGTTCTACTACCATTTTAAATTAAGCAGCGGGTATAGGATCATTAAATGGTATTATTTGATCCTTTATTCGCTAATTGGAAAATATAGGAGTTATTAAATCAACCCTCTTGTAATATTTGCAAACGATAGGTTGGCACGAAAGCAAGTGCCGTCTTTCTGATATAACAATTGTTGGTTTGTGAAATTATTTATATTTAAGATAAAAACAGATGCAACCCAACAACGAAATCAAGAAAGAAGACATCAAACAGGATGTGTTTGACCTTTATGATGATTATGCGCATAACCGGATCGACAGGCGCGAGTTTATGCAAAAGCTGTCTATATATGCTGTGGGAGGTCTTACCTTAACATCACTTATGAGTTTTCTTATGCCCGATTATAAAGGCGCTGTCCAGATTAAATCAGATGATCCCCGCTTAAAATCTGTGTACATCAATTATCAGTCTCCAAAAGGTGGCGGAACGATCAAAGCGCTGTTGTCGATGCCTGTGGATGCGAAAGAGAAACTCGGAGGTATAGTTGTCGTTCATGAGAACAGGGGATTGAATCCACATATTGAAGATGTTGCAAGAAGAGCAGCTCTGGCAGGGTTTGTTTCGATTGCGCCTGATGCTTTAACCCCATTGGGTGGTTATCCCGGTAATGACGATGATGGCCGTGCGCTGCAAAGCAAGCGGGACAGGAATGAAATGTTAGAGGATTTCATAGCTGCGTACGACTACCTGAAAAACCACGAAAATTGTAATGGCAAGGTTGGCGTTGTGGGTTTTTGCTTTGGCGGGTGGATTGCCAATATGATGGCAGTGCGCATTCCGGATCTGTCGGCCGTTGTTCCATTTTATGGGGGTCAACCACCTATTGAAGATGTTTCTAAAATAAAGGCTCCTCTCCTGCTGCACTACGCAGAGCTGGATACACGCGTAAATGAAGGTTGGCCGGTGTATGAGAAAGCTTTAAAAGAACAAAACAAAGAATACACGGCCTACATGTATGCGAATGCAAATCATGGCTTTCATAATGATACTACACCTCGCTATGATAAGGCTGCAGCAGAACTTGCCTGGAAACGCACCATTGATTTTTTCAAGGAGAAGTTAAAATAATGATAAGCGGCATGCGAAATTATAAGAATACTGCTTTTGTATTTATGACTGCTGTTCTCATGGCCTGTGGGGCGGAAAATGGAAAGAATGGGTCAAATGCCGCCGAGAAGCCGATAACAGGAACCTGGCAGCTCCTTACTGCAACTATTATAGAGAATGGTGATACTTCGGTTACGGACTATACCAAAGGTGTATCTTTTATCAAAATCATCAACGATACTCATTTTGCTTTTTTGCAGCATGATCTGAATAAAGGCAAGGATTCTGCTTCGGTCTTTGTGGCTGGAGGAGGCAGTTACTCTGTTAAAGACAGTTTGTACACTGAGCATTTGCAGTATTGCAGCGCCAGGGAATGGGAGGGAAATGATTTTACATTTGCCATTACCTTGAACAATGATACGCTTACTCAATATGGAGTGGAAAAGGTGGAAAGTGCGGGCGTAAACAGGATAAATATTGAAAAGTATGTTCGGATAAAAAAGTAATTTGAAGCATTCATGGAGTACTATGGACGCAACGGAATGCTTCAACTTGATACTAAAACAATTAACCTTACAATAGCCACTAGCCACTTATAGTGCATTAGCTAATCCGGATAGTGCAGGACAGCTCTTCACCAACAGGAAAGTATTTTTACAAATACAGCTAATGAATTGCTATATGAAGAAATTTATCTTGCTCCTTTCCTTTTTTATTCTTGTTTTAACATGGGTATTCGCATTACCTCCGAACAAATTTACTCTCCTCATTGCACCAGGAACCATAACAGAAAACTCGGCGACCCTTCTATGGGACAAGCAAAATGGATATGACAGTATGGTTTATGAGATTTCACTGAATGGTAGAGTATTGGGCTCTACAAGCAAGACAAATTATACGGTGACCAAATTATTACCCGGTACATGGTACACTGTACGGGTTAGCATTCAACAAGACAAGAAAAAGGATGTAAAAGCATTTAATACCCTTAAATTCAAAACCGCTTCGAAAGGGAAAATCTATAATATACTTGATTACGGGGCAAAAGATGATACCTTACTAAACAATACCCGCGCCATACAGGCGGCCATTAATGCCTGTTCAGAGGACGGAACTGTATATATACCAAAAGGCATCTTTGTTTCAGGCGCTCTTTTCCTGAAGAGCAATATGACGCTTTATATTGAACAAGGAGGGGTGTTGAAAGGTTCTACTGCACCGGAGGACTACCTGCCAATGATCTTAAACCGCTTTGAAGGATGGGAATTAAAGACCTATGCCAGCCTGCTGAATGCAGGTACCCTTAATCGTAATGGAACCTATCAAGTAAAAAATCTGCGTATCACCGGTGGCGGCACCATTATGGGCGGTGGAAGGCGTTTAGGTGATGCCATGATCCAGGCAAATGGTATGAGGAGCAGGGGGCGTCTCATTCTTTTAATGAACTGCCAGGATGTAAGTATCTCTAACCTGACTATTACAGAACCGCCCAGTTGGACCATTCATTATATCTACAGTGATAACATCACTTGTCATGATTTAAACATTATAACCAATCATATCCGCAACGGGGATGGTATAGACCCCGATTCTTCCACCGACTCCTTTATTTTTAATTGCACCTTCGATACCGGCGATGATTGTATTGCTATCAAAAGTGGTAAGAACCCCGAAGGTTTTTTTGTTGCCAAGCCCACTAAGAATGTAAGAATTACGGATTGTGATTTTATAAGAGGACATGGTATTTCTATTGGTTCTGAAATGTCGGGTGGTGTGAGCGATGTGTTGGTACAGGACTGCAAAGCAGGCGCTTTGCTGCATGGCATGCAGATCAAAGGCACTAAAGACAGGGGTGGCTATGTTAAAAATGTAACAGTTAGGGATTGTCAATTGCTTAAGATCACTGTATTTTCAGCAGTGAACTATAATAACGATGGCGAGCCTGCTCCAGAAGTGCCTACTTTTGAAAATTTTGTTTTTAAGAATATTGATCTCTCCAAGGCCTCAACCAAAGAACCTGTGATCAATATTAACGGTTTCAAAGATCCAGCACACCGGCTCAGGAACGTAACCTTTACCAATATCACCATGCCGGAAAATGCGAAGGTAGTCATCAACGATGCCGAAAGAATAATATTTACAGATGTAAAATCACTAGCAGGTTTAAAGCCACAGTATGCTGTAAATAACAGTATAAAGTTAAGTTACTAATGCAGATAGAGAGAACAGAGGAAATAACTATATTTACTATGAGCACAGTTTAAACTTTAAAACGGCGCATGAAAAAGTTCTTTATAATCTTTTCGTCTTCCGTATTTCTTTTCTCTGCTACCAACGCACAAACGATTCATGCAAAAAAACTAGATAGTCTGTTTAATACGTTGCAAAATCATGGCCTGGCAAACGGAAGCATAGCGATCTCAATAAATGGGAAAGTTGCCTATCAAAAGACTATTGGTTTTGCCGTGATTAACCAAAATAAAAAAATTGCTGCTAACATCAATACAAAATACCGTGTTGGCTCTGTAACAAAAATGTTCACGGCTGTAATGATCTTTCAGCTTATTGAAGAAAGGAAATTAAGCCTTACGCAGAAATTGGCCGTTTATTTTCCTCAATTGCCTAATGCTGACAGAATTACAATTGAAGACATGCTCTATCACAGGAGCGGCTTACACAATTATACAGTTGATACCAATTTCCCGGATTGGATGGATAAACCTAAGAGTCAGGATGAATTGCTGAAGATTGTAGTTGAAAAGGGAACAGATTTCGAACCAGGTACTAAGGCAGACTATTGCAATACCAATTATCTTCTTTTAAGCTACATTATAGAAAAGCTTTGTAAAATGCCATATGCAAAGGCCGTTGAAAAAAGAATCATATCAAAAATCGGATTAGTCAATACATATTACGGAAAGCCAATAGACATCAATAGAAATGAGAGTGCTTCTTACAAATATGCCGACAGCGTGTGGCGCAAAGAAAAAGAAGCAAATGTGGACATTCATTCTGGAGCAGGTGCTATTGTGTCCACACCTACCGACTTGATCAAGTTCATCCAAAAACTATTTGAGGGCAAGCTTATTAGCGAGTCAAGCCTTAACAAGATGAAGACAATGATCGATGGTTACGGAATGGGCATGTTTCCTTACGATTTTAATAAAACAAAGGGTTATGGACATAATGGTCGAATAGAAGAGTTTTATTCTGCCGTAAGATATTATCCCGAAAAGAAACTGGCTATATCTTACATTACTAATGGCATCTTATATCCTAGAGTTGATATCATGGATGGAATATTAAAAATTTGTTTTAATGACTTTTACACAATTCCATGCTCTAAGCCTGTTGCTTTACAAGGCAGCGACCTGGATAAATATCTAGGTGAATATTCAGGTAAAAGCCTGCCTTTTAAAGTTGTGTGTAGAAAAAATCAAAACAAATTGATCCTGGAAGTCGCAGGAAGCTCAATGGCAGCAGAACTAATCAATAACAACTACTTTATGAATGCAAAGACAGGTGCCTTCTTTGAATTCAACCCAGAAAAGGATGAATTGCAAATAAAGGAAACAGACAATATCTATTATTTAAAAAGGCAACGATAGAGACTTATACCAGGTAAGAAGTACGAGGTACGAGGTTAGAGGTAAAAACCTCTTGATGGTTGGGGATTCAACGCATATAATACCGTACTACCTAATTTAATTTGGTATTAAGTACTCAAGACAACTTTTTCTTCGGGTACAATATCTTTCTGGTTCACCTTGAATAGTTTCAAAACATCGACTAGAAGTTCATTGGCGGCTTCAATTTCTTCTCTTTTTACGGAAACGCTTTCAATGTTAAAGCCTATCGGAATATTTTTGACTGTTGCATAGTTCATTATTTCGTAGGCGATATTTCTGCAGGTGTCAACTGATGCAGCCAATATGTCTTTGGAGTGCTTTAAGTCGTTGTAAAGCCATTTAGGGACCTCAATGCCGAGCCACTCCATGAACTGCAATGTTTTTAACGATCCGCAGGGAGCGAGGGTAAAAATTATTGGTGAAAAATCCCTGTTATTGTCTACTGTATTGTAGTAATAGTCTGAAAGCAGATTTTTAGTGTCGTTCAGGCTATAAACGCACTGGGATACAAAGAAGCTGCAACCTTTGTTGATTTTATTGAATATGCGCAAGTGTTCATCGCCTTTCCTGGTATGTCGCTCTGGTATGGTTACACCACCGATCAGCAATGTGTCCAGATGCTTATTACGGACCTCATAAGCATCATTTAAGGAAAAGTTCGTTGCCTGCACTTGTTGATGAGAAGATGCTCCAACAAAGACTGCATATTCCAGATTTTGACTTGACCTTACCCAATCTATAAATTGTTCCTGCGTTAAGTTGGCTATGCTTTTATATATAATCTTTGGAATCTGTAGCCCGGTTAAATAGTGGTTAGCATAATGTTCTGGGGTAATTGTGGGTGAGAAGGCAAATGTCCTTTCTTTTTCAGTTCGAGCAGATTCGTCCTGAATATCATACAGAATAAGTCCGTCAACACTCAATCCCCTAAGTCTCTCTATTTGTTTATGTGCAATAGCTTTAACCTTTTCCAAGTCAGTATTGGCTTTAGGAGGTGTTAAGCTATAAAAAATCAGGCCTGTTTCCTTATTTAAAATTTTATCTCGCAGCATAGATGTGCCTGCGAAAATATGATGTTTTTTCATTCTGTTCTCAAACTCTTCACAGGGTTAGCAATGGCAGCTTTAATTGCCTGAAAGCTTACCGTGATCATTGCAATCAGGATAGCCAATGTGCCTGCGGCAGCAAACATCCACCACTCTATTTCAATTTTATAAGCAAAACCTCCAAGCCAGCGATTCATAAAATATTGTGAGAGGGGAATAGCAACAATAATTGCTATAGCTACCGGTTTTAGAAAATTAGTAATAAGCAATGAAACAACATTCAGTACAGAAGCGCCAAGTACTTTGCGAACACCGATCTCCTTTGTACGCTGGCTGGCAGTAAACGTGGCCAGGCCAAATAAACCAAGGCAGGAAATGAAAATGGCTAGGAATGCAAAGTAGTTGGATAGTTTACTGATCACTTGTTCGCTCTGGTAAAGCCTTGTATATTCTTCATCCGAAAATGAGTACGTAAATGGAAACTTTGGGTTTAGCTGCTTGCAAAGTGTTCCCAGGCCGGCAATTACTTGTTTTGTTTGCTCTCCTTTTATACGAATCAGGATGGTGCCCCAACCCCAGTTTTCATCCAAACGCACAATCAGTGGATCAATAGTCTGGTGCATGGAGTTAAAATGAAAATCTTTTAGCACGCCAATGATCTTGCCTTGATGACCGCCCCATGTTACCGTGCGGCCAATTGGATCTTTATAACCGATCTTATT
>CBKWHA010000030.1:0-31221 GCA_966674115.1 uncultured Chitinophagaceae bacterium | reverse complement strand
ATGTTTATCAAAGAACAGCCTATCCTAATACGCTTGCTTTTTATACCTATCCCACAGGTACGCCTCCAAAAAGCTCGAAAGACGTAAAAGCAATTACTTATGTTTTCCCTAGCGCAGGTACAGGTACACCATTACGCGCAGGTGATAAGGTAAAAATTGGAAGGTTCGAACCTGGTACTTCAATTGGTTTTGTAGTTTTAAAAGGTGCCTGGAACACTACTACCAGAACCATTGATAATAAAGTAGAGCATTTTACTTCAAATGATGCTTTAAATCCGGAAGTTGACTCCAAGCTCAAAAAGCATGTGGTAGTTGTTAATTATGCTTCGGAAAATAAATCATTGTTCGCGTTTGAAAATACTGACAGAACAAGTACAAAATGTGACCATGATTTTAACGATGTTGTGTTTTATGCAACTGTTACTCCTTGAGGGTAATTGCGAAGTATAATTCAAATAGTGAATAGTCCGGAATATAATCAATACTAAAGGCGACACATTTGCCGCCTTTAGTATTGATTTTTACATCTGCTTCTATTGCTTTATCAACTTTATCTGAGCACTACGCTCACCTTGAATGACTTCTAGTATGTATAAGCCTGGCGTATATGTACTGCCAAATTGTATGGTTCTGCCTGGGCTGATTCCTTGTTCAATAATCCTGCCTGTAAGGTCTATCACTTTCCATTCAACTTTACCCACATCATTACTTTGAATAATAGCAGTAAAAGTAGTTGCACTTGGATTGGGATGAACCTTAACAGCCAGATCGTTCTTTTTGTTGTTCTGGCCTGTAGTGCTACCAATTTCACATGCACCCAGACTGCATCCCTTTTCCAAATGACTGATGACATCGTTACTTTCAATGCAAATATTTACATCTTGTATACTGTTGTTATGAGATGGTTGATGACAGATACTGATCCCACCTTTATTGCAACTTACTTCCTGTACGGTAATGGTTTTCTCACCAGTTGCAGTACAACCCAGTTCGTCTGTAACAATGACCTGATATGTTGAAGTACTAACAGGATTAACCCTGGCAGAGGCCCCTGTTGAACCTGCAGACCAGGCATAGGATAAATTACCTGTGCCTCCGCTGCCTTCTGCGGTTAATGTAATAGCTGCAGCAGGAGTATAAGCAGGATATACAGTATTATATGCGATGCCTGCATAATTCAGTGCTTTTGTATCAGTGATAGAAACTGTTGGCGGTATGGCTACAACTACTTGCGCACTACCCTGCATGCCTTCTGTTGATGCAGTGCAGTATTCATTAGCCATAGATTGAATGCTATAAAGCGTTGTAGCAGTTGGATTTACTGTTACAGCAATTGATGGTGCAGTTCCTGTAAAGGATGTACCATCAGATAACAAGCCAGTGATCGTTCCGCTGCTGTTTGTATTAATAAGCAATTGTGCATTGCTTCCTTTACAAATAGTAGTAGAGCCGTTCAGTGTAGCGGTAGGTAGTGCATGCATGGTTTCTATGGTAACCAAAGTTGAAACTTCATTGCCTTTGGCATCTTTTACAAATACAGTGATATCACCTGCAGGCAAATTGTTAAAAAGAACGGGAGACGTCTGACTGGTGTATTCACCTGCTGTGCCAAATTTTAATTGGTAGGGAGGCGTGCCGCCGTTAAATGATACATTTATGCTGCCATCACTGCCTCCACTACATTTTACATCTGTTTTTTCTGTGGTAATACTAAGATCAGGAATGTCAGCTTCCAGGCTAATATAATCGTACATCAAATGACTGACAAAGGCTGAATTGGAAGGCATTGCCAACGTGATGGTATTGTTACCAGCCCGTAAGCGGCTCATGGGAATCAGGATTTCTTTATAGGAGTATTTGGCATAGTTAGCCTGGCGTATAAACGCATTACCATCTCCGTTCGCAGGAAAATAACCAGTAAACAACCTGCTCTCATTGTTTACATAGATCCACTGCTGAGCATGGTCATTGCTGGCATAGACAATAGTTAGTTTTGCATTACCGGTTGTGGGCGTGTTGACGGGCAGTGTAAAATTGATGCGCCATTTCCACATATTGCCAGGAGTAAAAGTCTCAGTTGGATATTTAATGTGCGCATAGGGGATTTTCGTTGCCCAATCATTATCAATCGCATTATATTCAATGAGGTCAGGGAATGTATCGCGGTACTTCCGTTCTACAAAGCCTTCGCAGTAATCAAATTTGCCTAAGCGGAATTCATCGGCTTTCCTATTGGCAACACCTATTTCCCACAGGATTTTTCCACTGTTGCGCGCTATATTCCAAACCACATCTCCAAGGTGGTTATTGGCGCCAGCAGTTACTGTAATGTTTTCCAGTTTATAATCGCCAACCGCACCATCGCTGTAAGCAAATAAAGAATAGGTTCCGGGGCGAACATGCGGAATGGTAAAGCTTCCATCAGCATTGGTTTTTACCCAATAATGGTAATTTTTTCCTTCATGCTGCCATTCATTATCAGCATTGCTGATACGGGTAACGCCTATCCAGGCATCTCTTCCGGTTACAGAAGGTTTCTGCGGATCATTGATAATGAATTTTCCGGAAATGCTTCCCCTCTCATTGGCTAATGGATATTCAGGTGTGTTGGTAAGCCAGGAATAAGGCCATTTAGTCTTTTCTACCTCAGCCCGCCTTTTTGCATCTGCCCAATTTTCATCACCGGTTGGTTTAGCACTGGTGTACATAAGGAAAGGTCCGAACACCTTGCTCCATTGTTCTCCCTGTGGAATAACAAACGACTTGTCTCCATAGTGCAACCCGTTCAATAACACGTGGTTGATGCCTGCCGCAGCATTCAGGTCCTGGTGTGTGGGGCCTCCATTCATAAACTCAGGATTGCTTAAAATAATCCATGTTCCTATTTTATTGATATCGCTGGCATGTCCCCAAACCCTGGTGTCCCAGAAAGGAGCTGTGTATTCATATTTACCATCGTACTTACCGGCACGCACACCCGTATTTAATTTTACAATTTCTGCAATGCCCGTGGCAGAAGCATTGTTGAAATCATATACAGAAGGCATTTGCCAGTTGCGCAATGAGTCAACATAAATGCGTTCGCACAGATAATTGGTGCCATCCTGTGCAATCCACTCTACCATACGCCATGAGCCAAGGTCAAAAGCTGGGTATTCGGGTTTGTGCTCCAATATAGAGTAAGAGTAAAGGCCCGTATCTCCTTTATGCAAAACATAGTGTATATCGGCGTCGGCTGGCGTTACTTGCCCGGTTGAAGGATTGTACGAGCGTTTCAGCGATATATCCACCATGTTTTCGTTTTCCACTTTCACTGTAAATACACAGTTGTTCATGGTCTCAAAGCCATAAGAAGTTTGGAAGTCGTAGTAAGTACCTTTCCTGCTGGCACCTAGCTGGTTCAGTTGTTCAATGCCGTTATATTTTAAAGAAAGAATATTACCGGACCTTTTTTCTATTCGTGCCCTGATTATACCATTGTTCAATACAACGGAATCTCCATATTCACGAAGCATGCCGTTGGATGCAACTTCAATAGAGGCAATTGTAGCATTGATAGCAGCATCATAAACAATGCTCAATGTTTTACCAGCCTGGTAGCTTAACTGGCCGGTAGCAATAAGGCTATTTAACTGGGTCCGTTTATCGCCAGAAACTTTTAGTGTACCAAGTCCGCTGATGAATATTTTTCCCCCGCTGCCTATATTCAAGTTGCGCGAGATATTTACTGAACCACCGGTAATATTGAGTTGGGCTGTTGTACCAACAGTAGTAGCCAGGTTTAGATCTGCCACAAGAGAGCTTGAGCCAACATTTACAGAACCACCAGCAACTGTAACCGTAGCATTTCCTCCGGTTCCAGAGGCCATGGTCATGGCAAGTCTTGAAGACAGCGCACCTCCATTAATAGTTATTACAGCATTGGCTCTGTTCCCAATATTAACATAACTGCGGATATTAAAGTCTGCCGGGCTATTTAAGGTAACTGTTCCGTTCAAAGAATCATTTCCATTGGGATATAAAATACCATTAACAATAAAATTGCTACCCGTTAAAACATTCAGTTTAGCCGGGCGGTAATTGGTAGTTGAGGAAATTGTACTTCTACCACCATTATGAATTGGATGATAAGGCAAGCCCGGACCTATTATTAAAGTAGTTGAACCAATATTGGCGAAATCGATATTAGGATCGCTCCAGTTGTATTTGTTAAAATAATCGGTACTGACACCACCTACCCAATTAATGGTTTGAGCAAAAATGGTTAGTGTTGGAAAGACCGAAAGAGCGAGCAATGATAAATGCATAGTGCATTTTCGCGCACCCTTTGAGGATAGCAGAATTTGTCTCATATGACAGTTTAAATTGATGAAATCGTTAGATGGAGGGAAGACCCTTTTGTTAAACAATGTTAATATGGAGACGGTGAATAACTGTCCTGATCTATCCTGAAGTAGACTTTAATAAACTATTTTTCAGTTGGTCGTTTACGTTAGCCGGTTCACTTTTTCAATGCATTGCTAAGATCCTGGCTATAGGCTTCGCTTACAGGTATCTTGATATTTTTGATAGTAACCTGGTGTCTTTCAGCCTTATCTATTTTAGAAATTGAAACAAGATACGACCGGTGAACCCTTACAAATTTATCAGTGGGAAGTAAATTGATGGCTTCAGCAAAGGTGCTGCGGGAGAGCACATTTTTGTCTTTCAGGGCAAATGTGACATAGTTGCCTGTTGCTTCTAAATAAAGTATATCCTCATAAAAGACTTTTAACTGTTCATACCCGGTCTTAATAAATAAGTGATCTGAAGTTTCCGTTTCGTTCCGGAAATTATATAGTTCAAAGGCTTTGTTACAACCTTTGATAAAGCGGGCCAGTGAAAATGGTTTCAGCAAATAATCTATTGCATCCATATCAAAACTCGTCACGGCGTGTTCTGTATAAGCTGTGGTAAATATCAGGAGGGGTTTTTTGTTTAAGCTATTATAGAAGTCTATACCTGAAATATCAGGCATTTTGATGTCGAGAAAGATTAAGTCAATGTTTTCTTTCTGTAAATATGCCAGTGCCTTAAAAGCATCCGTAAATACGGCCTGCAGTTCCAGGAAAGGTACTTTAGAAGCATGTGACTTAATGATCTCTAAAGCAATGGGTTCGTCATCAATGGCAATAGCTTTCATGTAAAATGTTCTGGTGCAGTTAAAATTAATTAATGTAGCTGTAAGGTAAGATGAATAAAAAAGTCTTTTTTAGTTTCACGGATAATCAGTTCATGTTTATCAGGATATAAAAGCTGCAAACGTTGTTTTACATTATTCAGGCCAATGCCACCTTTGTGTTGCTCAGGATCATTTTCCAGCTTGGCATGTTTACTGTTGCTTACATCAAAATATAGTGTATTGTTTCGGACTTCCAGAGTTATGGTGATATAGGAGTGTGCTCTAAAACTAATACCATGTTTAAAGGCATTTTCTACAAATGGAATTAACAACATAGGGGCTATCTGTATCAATTTTACTTGTTGTTCTATCTCCGTTTCAATATTAATGTTTGGGTTAGGGTCTGTACGTAGTTTTTGTAAGCCTATATAATTGTTTAAATATTCAATTTCCCGGGATAAGGGTATTTTTTCTTGCATATTTTCCTGAAGCATAAACCGCATCATATCACCTAATTTTTCAACTCCTTCACTAGTACGTTCTGCTTTTTCCTGGATGGCAGTGCCATATATAGTATTCAAAGCATTAAAAAGAAAGTGCGGATTGATTTGCGACCTGAGAAAGTCAAAGTTGGCGTTGGATTGTCCCAATTCTTTTCTCAGTGAGTAAATTTCTTCATTGCCACGGATTTTCCGCTTATAAAGAACCCAAGAAAGTGGCATGATGATCAATAATTGTACAAATAAGTTGAACATAGTAATGGCAGATCCTTTATCATCATCATTTACAAGCAAAAAAACCAATAAAAACAGAGGTAAAAATGAAATAAGAAGTACCAGAAGAGTTTTACCTAAATAAGACAGGAATGGTTTCTTTTTGTTCAGAGAGCCGGGAATCAGGTAATTAAAGGAATACGAATAAAAAAGCATGGCAAAGGGAATAATGGTGCCCCACATTGCCTTGACTACTATATTCACGTTTGTTGTTAAAATCAGAAACATGGTAATCATCCATAAAACAAAAGCAATTATGCTTTCCGGAGCAATGAATTTGTATTTGGATTGAATTGTTTCAGCATGAGATAAAAGATATAGGCTGCTGTATTTAATTACTGAATAGAATCCTAATAGTAATAAAAGCCAGGAGGCATAAAGAAAACTATTTTGTATCAATGAGGTATGAGTGGCTTGGCTTGCCTGATAACCGGGAAGAAGAAGGTGTTTTAAATAAGTATTGGTAGTACCGAATACCAAACCCATGATCAGTAGAATTAAGATAACCAGAAGGATATTAAGCGCCAGTGCTTCTTTCTTAATAAGCTTGGGTACAATAACAAAATTCAGCAACAAAAATGCGGTATATAAAATAGTATACCGGATCAGTTTGGAAATAAAATAATAATTAAATGGAGTTCCGGCATTCCCGGAATGGCTTCTTACTGAAGTCCAGTCATTTCCCAAGGCATTGGTTATCAGGAAAAAGATAGCAAAAACATAGATTGTGGTAGCAGCCCAGAATTCAATCCTGGTAAAGTTTAGAGATTTATTGATGAATTCTTTCATAGTGAATGTATATGCCGGCAATGTTAATGTAAAGCTTTAAGGGAATTTAAGAAAAGTGATTAAACTACTAGAATTTGTGATGGAACTCCTTTTTTCTGTAATCCAGTTGCCAACTACTTTGCTTCCTGTTTCAAAACATTCACTTTTCATTCCTGTATTGATTCATTTAGAAAAGCCCGTCACAATTTTTCCTCTGCTCATCACATTCTGGTTTAGCTAGTATTTATGTTGACTAACCTTGCTGGCGATAACCCCTTTTCCAAACAACAAACACAATAACAATGATCAGGATTGTCTTTTTAACATCCATCTTAATGGCGAGTTTTATTGTTCGCACTTACGCACAAAATGGTGGAAAGGTCTCAGGCCGGGTGAATAGAGTAGAAACATCGGTCAAAGATATTGGAGCTACTGTTTCTCTTTTACAGGCCAACGATTCTTCTGTAGTAAGATCATTAGTGCCCAATAAAGATGGCCTTTTTGTTTTTGAAAATATTCCATTTGGGAAATATTTAGTGGTTGCTACTTCAGCTGAACAAAGAAAAACATATTCTGGCATTTTTGAAGTTAGACCAGATAAACAATCAATCGATCTTCCTTCAATTCATTTGACTCCGGAATCAAAATCACTGGCAGGTGTTACTGTTATAGCGAAAAGGCCATTGATAGAACACAAAATAGACCGTATGGTTGTAAATGTGGAGGCATCTATAACAAACGCAGGTGCAACAGCACTGGATGTATTGGAAAAATCACCCGGAATAATTGTCGACAATGATGGTAATATCAGTTTGAAAGGAAAAAAAGGAGTCCTGGTAATGATTGATGGCCGGCCTACTCAACTGGGAGGGGCAGATCTGGCCAATCTATTACGAAACATGAGTTCGGCACAAATGGATAAAATAGAGATCATGACCAACCCTCCTGCCCGGTATGATGCATCAGGAAATGCAGGAATCATCAATATCATAACAAAGAGAAATAAAATAAAAGGACATAGCGGATCGGCATCTTTGAACTATTCGCAAGGCAGGTATCCAAAGACCAATGAGGGTTTTAATTTTAGCTATTGGGGCGGTAAAATAAACCTATTTACGAACTTTCATCATAATTATAGAAAGGATTTTGGAACACTTACTATTCAGAGAAACCTTCGAAACAATGAAACAAAAGAATTGGAAAATTTGTTTGACCAACGAGCAGATAGGATCTGGGAGGCCAGTTCTTATAGTGCTAGAACAGGCCTTGATTATTTTGTAAATAAGAAAACAACCTTAGGTCTGGCATTTAATGGCTTTTCTAATTTGTCCATCTTTAACAATAAAAACCGAACCAACATTTTAACCCCATCAAAGGAGATGGAAAGTATTACAAGAGCAACTGTTAACAATACTTCGCAATGGAAGAACTTTAGTGCTAATATGTACTTTAGAAAAGTATTTGATTCTTCGGGCAGAGAACTTACTGCCGATGTTGACTATGCAACCTATGGTTCTACAAATGACCTGCTTATGTCCAATGCTTATTACGATGCGGTTGGAAATTATTCTGGCAATGCAGATAGTTTACAAGGATCACTACCTCAGAACATAGAGATATATAGTGGAAGGATTGATTATATACATCCTGTAAAGAAAGGCTTGAGACTTGAAACCGGTATCAAAAGCAGTATCGTAAGAACTGATAATAATGCGGGTTACGATAGCATTCAAAATGGAATATTGGTTCATGATCTTTACCGGAGTAATCACTTTATATATGAGGAAAATATAAATGCAGCCTATATAAATTTGAGTAAAACCTTATCTAAGAAAGTTAATGTTCAATTTGGACTAAGGCTTGAAAATACCAATGCAAAAGGCAATCAGTTAACAACAGGAGAAAAGTTTGACAGACACTATGCACAACTGTTTCCAACAGCTTACTTTCAATACAAAGCAAATGCGAGGAATAACTTTGGTTTGAATTTTGGTAGGAGGGTTAACCGTCCTAATTATCAAAGTCTGAACCCTTTTATAAGATTTATTGATAAGTATACTTATAATCAAGGCAACCCCGATCTAAAACCGCAATTAAGTAACAATTTTGAGTTGTCACATACTTATAATAATATCTTAACAACAACGCTGAACTATAGCGAAACGAAAGATATAATTCAAGCTGTGATAGAGCAAAAAGGGCAGGAGGCCTATGAAAGGCAAGCCAACATTGCATCTCTTCGTCAGTTTGGAGTTGCTGTCAGTATGAATAACCCTATTACTAAATGGTGGACAAATAATATCTATGTGCATATTTATAATAATAGCTTTAAGGGAATCGTGAATAATACCTCTGTCTCTTTCTCTGCAACCCGTTTTTCATTAAATGGAACACAACAATTTAAGATGCTGAAGACGCTAACAGGTGAAATAAGTGGAATGTACAGGAGTCCTGGAATTGAGGGGGTAATAAAAGTTCAGTCCATGGGAATGTTGTCTGCCGGGCTAAGTCAGCAAATCCTGAAGAAGAAAGGTACATTGCGTTTAACAGTAAGGGACATATTTTATACACAAAGAACAAGTGCTACGATACGCTATGGAAATGTAGATGCTGCTTTTCAGCAAGAAAGGGATTCAAGGGTAGTGAATATCGGATTTTCTTACCGGTTCAGTAAAGGAAAGGCCAATAGTCAAAGAAAAAGAACAAATGGCAGCACCGGTGAAGAACAAAATCGTGTGGGCGTTGAATGAGCAAACTTGTAAATGATTAATTAAATAAGTTGGGCCAGCATAATACAAGAAATCCCCTCCTGTAAGAAGGGGATTTTTATCCATCTGGAAATGAGGTTTTCGTATTTGTATTTACGGCTTGAGGTTCCGCAGTTCAATATTCCGGAAGTCAATAGGCTGCCCTTCACTTTGCAAAGCTAGATATCCAGAATTCAATTGTTTACCTGGTTGCCACAAGGCCCGATCATATCCGTTGACCACACCACCTCCCATAGTAGGTTTACTGTATTGCAGAACAGTATCGCCGTTGATGATGTGGGTAATCAATGAATCACCTAACACAATCAGTTCAGCCTTTACCCATTCGTTTTTATCATAGGTTTTGGAGGTTGAGTTCAGGCAATGGCCATCATAAACCCGGCCCTGGTAAACAATATCGGTACCAGGAGAACACATATTGCCTGTAGGGCGTGGCTTCCCATCGTTCAGTCCTGCAAGAAACTGCATTTCAATGGATATGGGCCAGTTCTGTTCTTTGGGCATGGTACGTGGGTCTTGTGAGTGAAACATGACACCACTATTCAGTACAGTATAGGAGGGTGCGCCTTTTTGTAGTTCCCCGGTAAAACGGTATTCCAGCTTTAAGTGATAATGGGAAAATGGCGTTTTGTAATACAAGTGGGCAAACTGGTCGTTGAAATCTCCATACTGATCGTAACGCACTTTGATCATACCATCTTCCGCCCGGAAGGTATTGCCAAAATTCACACCTACATCATGATGATGCACTTTTACCATCCAGCCGTCAAGATCTTGACCATTAAATAATTGTATCCATTCATTTTTAACGCCTGTTTTTTTATAATGGGTACAGTTCGTGAGGATTAAAATTACTGCCGCCAGCAGAAAATAATTGCGCATAACCAGTCGATTCATAACAGATAAAAGTATAAGTTGAAAAGTCTAAAGATATAGAATGGCCCTTATATAGTACGTATGTGCAATTTTAGTCAAATAATCCATTAGTTTAGTAAATCCTGACATTGTTATCCTTTAGACTACCACTAACTTTATTCCATATGGTCTAATATCACTAGCTGATACATGATGCATAGCAGCCAGTAAACCATCAAAATCGATTGCATGAACCAATTGCCTGTCATAGATATAGTTGTCATTGCCATTTACTTCCTTTCCATGGTTTTAATGGGCGTATACCTGGGAAGAAAAAATAAAAGCACGGCACAGTTTACAACAGCTTCCGGTAAAATACCCGGATGGGCTATTGGATTATCACTTTTTGGTACTTACTTAAGCAGCAATACCTTTATTGGCAATCCTGGTAAGGCATTCGGCGGCAACTGGAACTCATTTGTATTTACACTCACTCTGCCTGTAGCAGCTTTTTTTGCAGCTAAGTTCCTCATCCCTTTTTTCCGCAAAACGGGAGAGGTGTCTGCTTATGAACACTTTGAAAAGACTTTTGGCCCGTGGGCAAGGACTTATACTGTGGTTTGTTTTCTATTGACGCAACTGGCCCGTACAGGCACCATCTTTTTGGGGGTAGGTCTTACACTGAACGCACTTACCGGTTTCGATATCCGCATGATCATTTTGATTACGGGTGCTGTAGTTACCTTGTATACCGTAATGGGCGGAATGGAAGCGGTGATCTGGACTGAAGTAGTACAAAGCATTATCAAAACCATTGGTGCCATCTTAGTTTTAGCTTTGGTGATCTGGGGTGTAAAAGGAGGCATCAGCGAGATCTATCATACTTCCGCTTCGGCTAAAAAATTAAGCCTGGGCAGTTTCGATCCCGATCTTACCAAAGATACTTTCTGGGTAGTATTCTTGTATGGTGTATTGATCAACCTCACCAACTTTGGTGTTGATCAGAATTATGTGCAGCGCTACCATACGGCAACCAATGCAAAGGAAGCTTCCAAATCTTTATGGCTCTGTGTTTATATGTATCTGCCTTCATCATTGATGTTTTTTATTATAGGTACCTGTTTGTTTACATATTATCACCAGCATCCGGATATGTTGCTGCAGGTAAAACAGCAGGTAGCTGCCATCAAGCTGGGCACCGGAGCGTCTGCCGATGCCATTGCCGCAAAAGCAGTAACCTTAACTGATGCAGATATTGGCGATAAGGTATTGCCTCATTTTATTGTGCATAAAGTGCCTGCCGGTATTGTAGGTTTGATCTTTGCTGCGATTCTCTCGGCGGCTATGGGAACGATCAGTTCAGGATTCAATAGTTCTGCAACCATTTATTTGTTAGACATTCATAAACGATATATAAATAAAGACATAACTGATAAGCAACAGTTGCGCATTCTGTATATAGCTACTATTCTTATAGGCTTGCTGGCCACAGCAGTTGGGGTTAGCATTGTTGGCGTAAATAGTGTACTGGACCTGTGGTGGAAGTTATCGGGCATATTTGCCGGAGGCATGCTGGGGATATTTTCACTCAGTATGATTGCCCGCCATGCCAGCCGTTCAACTGCTTTGGTTGCCGTCATCACCGGTACGCTGATCATTATATGGATGACCTTTTCCAAATCGGACATGTTTCCGGAAATTTTACGTAATCCTTTGCATGCAAACATGACCATTGTAGTTGGTGCGTTAAGCATTTTTTTAACAGGGGTTCTGCTACAAAAGTTAAGAACGCCTAAAATGGTACCAGTCAAACTGCCTCAAAGTATTCAGGAAGAAACGATCATTGACTGACAATTTACATAACGTATGAAGATTTATAAAACAGATACAGCAATTATTATCGAGCACCAGGGTTCGTGCTATGTTTCAAATTTTACGAACTGGGATGATTTTATTAACCGCGATCATTTATATCAACTTGTAAAAGATGAAGTGAATGCTCTTGCACCTGTTGGTAATACTGATTGGTTACAAACTCAAAAAATCTTAGCTCCTATAGGAAACCAGGAAGTTTGGGCAGCTGGCGTAACCTATCTGCGCAGTAAAACTGCACGCATGGAAGAAAGCAAGGAGAGTGGCGGGGCAACTTTTTATGACCGGGTTTATGAAGCAGAAAGGCCGGAACTATTCTTTAAGGCGACTGCCCAGCGTGTGGTAGGTACAAATGATTATGTGCGCATTCGTAAAGACAGCACCTGGGATGTTCCGGAACCGGAGCTTACGTTAGTGATCACTTCATCGGGCAACATTGTTGGTTACACTATTGGCAATGACATGAGCAGCAGAAGCATAGAGGGAGAAAACCCTTTGTACCTGCCCCAGGCAAAGGTTTACGAACGGTGTGCAGGCCTGGGTCCATGTATTCTGGTAACAGAAAACACCATCCCGCCTGCAACACACATCAGCATGTTTATTGAAAGAAATGGTAAAAAGGTTTTTGAGGGCTTTACCACCATTAACAAAATGAAACGGACACACACAGAACTGGTAGATTATTTGTACCGTGAGTGTGCTTTTCAACAAGGATGCTACCTCATGACGGGCACCTGTGTTGTGCCAGGCAATGACTTCACCCTGATAAGCAAGGATGTAATCAGTATCACTATCGAACATATAGGTACACTGATTAACATCGTAGCGTAATTGTTCTTGATCTAAAAAGATATCAAAATGAATATAGATAAAAAGTTTGTTCCTGTAATGATCACTCCTTTCAATCTCAAGGCAAAGGTTGATCTGGATATGGTTACAACGCTGGTTGACTTTTACCTGGCAGCTGGCGTTAAAGGTTTTTTTGCCAATTGCCTGAGCAGCGAAATGTATAGCATCAGTGAAGATGAGCGGTTAGAACTGACACAGCATATTGTTCGGTATGTAAATGGTCGTGTTCCCGTAGTGGCTACTGGTTCTTTCGGTCTGGCTATTGAAGATAAGGCTGAGTTTACTAAGAAAATTTATGACACAGGAGTTGATGCCGTTATTTTAATAACCGGGCATTTTGCCAAAGTGGAAGATGACGATATTATACTGCTTCGCAATTTTGATAAGATGCTGAACCTGACCGGCGATATTCCATTGGGATTGTATGAATGTCCTGCCCCTTACAAGAGAATATTGGGTGCAGATGTATTTAAAACACTGCTGGAAACCAACCGTTTTGTATACCATAAAGATACCTCTATAGAGCTGGAAAATGTAAAAGCAAAGCTGCAGGTATTAAAAGAACATGTTGGCAACAAACTTGAGTTTTATGATGCGCACACGCCTAATGCCATGTATTCTTTACAAATGGGAGCCAAAGGAATGTCATCTATTTCCGGAAACTTCTATCCTGAAATAATGGTGTGGATGTGCAATCATGCGACTGATCCTGAAAAGCAGGAGGAAGTGAAATGGCTGCAGTCGGAGATATCCAGAGTAGACCCTTTGATTCACCAGGCTTACCCTATGAGTGCTAAATACTTCTTGAACAAGCGTGGCTTACCTATTCGTCCTATTAGCAGGGCTCACGTACTGGCTTTGACACCGCAGCAAAAACAAACATTGGATGAAATTCATGAAAGCTTTTTAATTTGGTGCGAACGGTTGGAGATAGAACCACTACTTAATAGTAAAAAGAAAATCAATGTTGCAGATGGGCTCTAATTATATAGGATATACAACAAGTGCAAACGGAAATGAAACGTTTCAGGCTTTTTCTACAATTAAGAATGAATTGTTGCCTGAAAAGTTTCCATATGCCACCGGGGAAGAATTACAATCAGCACTGGCTTTAGCAGCAAAGGCGTTTGGTATTTATCGCAATATAAGTCCGGCAAGAAAAGCCGCCTTCCTGGAAGCTATCGCTGAAGAGATCATGGCGCTAGGAGATGTTCTAATTGATAAGTGTGTAGAGGAATCTTCATTGCCTGCTGGAAGAATAACAGGGGAGCGGGGCAGAACCTGCAATCAGTTGAAAATGTTTGCACAACTGCTGAGAGATGGCTGGTGGGTAGATGCCCGCATTGATACCGCACAACCAGATCGGCAACCCCTTCCAAAACCCGATATCAGGAGAATGCTGTTGCCTATAGGACCTGTAGCCGTTTTTGGAGCCAGCAATTTTCCGTTAGCCTTTTCTACTGCTGGTGGTGATATGGCTTCTGCATTGGCTGCCGGCTGCCCGGTTATTGTTAAAGCACATCCTGCTCATCCGGCAACTCATGCTATGGTTTCTGCTGCTGTTGTACAAGCTGCAATAAAAACGGACATGCCTGAAGGTGTATTTTCTTCATTGTTCTTAACTAATGATCAGTCCATACAACTGGTACAACACCCCATCATAAAAGCTGTAGGCTTTACCGGCTCTCGCCATGTGGGCATGTTGCTTTTTAATGCTGCAGTGCAACGCCCGGACCCTATACCGGTTTATGCAGAAATGAGCTCTGTTAACCCGGTTATACTTATGGAAGGCGCATTGCAAAAGAATGGTGAAAAAATAGCTAAGGAATTGGCGGCTTCGGTTACACTTGGCGTTGGGCAATTCTGTACCAACCCGGGATTGGTACTGGTGATGGACGGTGAGGCAACTCATACTTTCCTGAAAGCTTTTGCACAACAGCTTAGCGAAACTTCACCAGGCACCATGCTGAACCCAAATATTTGCAAGGCTTTTAGCCAGGGCATCAATAGACTACAAAATAGTCTGGGTGTTACTAAACTTGTCTCTGCAATAAAAGAAGCAAATGGAGATCTACACGAGGCACAGCCTGTTGCTTTTACGGTGGGTGCAGATGATTTCCTTGCTAATAAAGAACTATCGCATGAAGTTTTTGGACCTGTCTCCTTAATCATTATCAATAAAACAGAAGCACAGTTGCAGGATGTATTACAGTCATTGGAAGGACAATTGACTGCAACTATTCATGCCACCAAAGAAGAGGAGCAACTTTTAACGCCGGTCATTGATATCGTTACACAAAAAGCAGGAAGGATTATCTATGGTGGATATCCAACCGGAGTGGAAGTGTGTCATTCCATGCAGCACGGCGGGCCGTTCCCATCTACAACCGATGCCCGCTCTACCTCTGTGGGTTCAGCAGCAATTTACCGTTTCGTGCGCCCGGTAGCTTTTCAGGACTTTTCCGATCATTTGCTCCCTGATGAATTAAAAAATGCGAATCCACTGCAAATTTTACGTTTAGTGGACAATAAATGGACAAAAGACCAATTATAAGCCTTTTCATTATTTGTACCAAGTTAGAAGTACGAGGTACGAGGTACGAAGTTAGAGGTACGAGGTTAGAGGTACAAAGTAAGAAGTAAAAAAGGCACAAGTTTCAAGAAACACAGGCTCTTAGCTTTCCATCTTGATCCTTGTGCCTTTTTGCTTTGTATTTCTTACTTACCTCTTACTTCTAACTTCGTACCTCGTACTTCGTACTTCGTATTATAGGTCTATTCCACTGATGTTCCTATTTGCGGGGCCAAATGCTTTCAAGAGCTGGATAAATTTCCGTGAAATATTTACATATATAATTGTATATAGTAATATTAACTGCCTGGCAAATTAGGAAGTAAAATGTCTGCCGGATTTGTTGAATATGGGTTTTAAGTGGTGTTAATTTCTATTCCATTTCTGGGATTTAGCTTAAAAGGACATATTATAAAAATAATAATTTTTGCGATACTGATAAGTTATATACTTTTGCCCGCAAATCGCAACTAACTTAAAGGTGTTGCTTACAGTTTTTGTAAAAGCAATTGCGAGAGCAATGCCTTTTTGTTTTTACCCTTACTATTAAAATTTTTATCAAACCATCATTTAAAATATAAAACAGTTTAATATGTCCATTGCTAAACTAGAGTACATTTGGCTTGATGGCTACCAACCAATGCAAAGCCTTCGTAGCAAAACAAAAATTGAAAAAGGTTTTTCCGGTAAATTAGAAGATTGCCCAATGTGGTGCTTTGACGGTTCTTCTACCGAACAAGCTCCTGGTGGTTCTTCAGATTGCTTGTTGAAACCTGTTTTTATCGTTAAAGATCCACAGCGTAAAAACGGATATTTAGTAATGTGCGAAGTGTTGAATCCTGACGGTACTCCTCACGTAAGTAATGGTAGGGCATTGATTGAAGATGATGATAATGACTTCTGGTTTGGCTTTGAGCAGGAATATTTCTTATGGAATCCTGAAACAGAAAAACCGCTTGGTTTTCCTGAAGGCGGTTATCCAAGACCTCAAGGTCCTTACTACTGTTCTGTAGGTGCTCGTAATGCATTTGGCCGTGCAATGGTTGAAGAACATTTAGACGCTTGTTTGGACGCTGGACTGAACGTAGAAGGTATCAATGCTGAGGTTGCTACCGGACAGTGGGAGTTCCAGATCTTCTCTAAAGGTGCTAAAGAAGCCGGAGACCAAATCTGGATTGCCCGTTATTTACTGGAAAGAATCGGTGAAAAATACGGTGTAGCTATTAACTGGCACTGCAAACCTTTGGGTAACCTGGATTGGAATGGTAGCGGTATGCATGCAAACTTCTCTAACACTGTTCTGAGAACTTGTGGTAGCCGCGAAACATACGAGAAAATATGTGAAGCGTTCCGTCCTGTAGTTAGTGAGCATATCGCTGTTTATGGTCCGGATAACCACCTGCGTTTGACTGGTAAACACGAAACTGCAGCTATCAATGAGTTTAAATATGGTGTATCTGACAGAGGTGCTTCTATCAGAATTCCTATAGGAACCGTTGAAAGAGGATGGAAAGGATGGTTGGAAGACCGTCGTCCAAACAGTGCTGCTGATCCTTACAAAGTAGCTGCAAGGATCATCAAAACTGTAAAATCTGCAGAAGTTTCCCTTGAGAAAGGGGTGAAGGTTGCCTAATCTGGTCGCTTTTTACATCAACTTATAGTTAAGAGGTTACTCCAATTTTGGGGTAACCTCTTTTTATTATCTTTTAACAATGCTGGATAAAACCTTTTTATACGTCTATAGTCTGATCATACATAATACCGCAAACAACGGTGTTCAATAAAATAAAAAAAACTGAACGTATGAAAAGAATTTTACCCTTTTTGAGTATAGCTGTAGTATTGGCAGCTTGTGGCAATAATGCTAAAACCAGCACAGAATCTATAGCGCCAGTAACTGAACAAACCCAGGCATTAAAAGTAGATACAACCGGTTTGGCTGAGTTTCAAAACTGGAAGCTGCAACAACAGATAGCAGAGATCGAAACGCCAGCTCAACCAACTGTGCAGTATGCAACGGCTGCGCCAGTTAAAAAAGCCAGGAAGACCTATCGTCCGGCTCCAAAGGTAGTTGAGCAAGCTCCACCTGTTAATACTTCAACTACAGAAACCAGTACTGGTAGTGCTGATGATGTAGTCATGAATTCTGAATCCACAAACGCAGCAGAAGCGCCGGAAAAGAAAGGTTGGAGTAAAGCCGCTAAAGGTGCTGTAATCGGCGGTGCCAGTGGTGCGGCGGCCGGTGCAGTAATCAATAAAAAGAACCGTGCCCTCGGTGCTGTCATTGGTGGTGTAATTGGTGCAGGTGGTGGTTATGTAATTGGCCGTGGCATGGATAAAAAAGACGGTCGTTACTAATAATAGGTAATGTTTGTGTAATAATAAGAAAGGGGTCTTGCTATTCAGTAAGGCCTTTTTTATTTCATGATTTAAAATCGCAGAAATAAATTCTTCTTGTTGTATAACCGGAGGCTGTTCTTAAATACGTTCTGGATACAAAAAAGCTCATTTTACAAATATTATTTCCTGCTGGCAGAGGACATATTATTTGTAAAATGAGCTCCGGTTAAAAATGTGATTTACTCCATTGGAAGACAATTTTTCAGGATAGCAATAGTTATACGCTTTCCCAAACGGTTTTACTCGTTGCTTTTACCTGCATGGTTCCGTTTGATGTTAATGTCACATTTTTCAGTTTGTAAAGACCTGGTTTAAGATCTTCAGGAACTGTTAACCCTTCCACTTGTGCTTGTGCTGGAAGGCTGCCTCCATCTCCATTTGAAATAGTTGCAAGAACCTCAATGTTCTTCATTGGGCAGAAATACATAGTCATTCTTCCTTGATCACTTTCCAGGCGAACCGGTGATATGTTTACTGTCACTGTTTCACCATGGGTTAATCTTTCTTCTTTCATTTTTTGCTGAAGAACATGTGGTTGAGAGTAGGAAGAAATAACCACCTGTGTTGATTTTCCAGGATCCGGTGCCGGGCTCTTCTTTGCACCAAATAGATTGCTGAAAAGGGAGGTGTTTTCTTTTTTCATAAATCTAAATTTTAAGGTTAAGGAAATGTAGAAATACGCTCTGTGGTTTCATTTTATGTTACCAATAAATGCCCATGACTCTTTTTCTCATATCATGAATGCAGTCTATTGGTTTAATGAAAACTTATTTACTGTTCTTCTCCCTGTGGTATTTTAATAAGCGACTAAAAATTATCAGCTAAGCGATCTAAATGGAGCTATCAAGAAGAACGTACTATATATTGTTGAAGACAAACACCTTGTTTAGAGTGCTGCATAAAGTTAATAAAAATCATTTGGAAAAAAAAGATATTAATATCAACAAATTGTATGAAAACTTTTGAAAAAAAAACTGGGTTTTTTACTCTTATGTATAGGATAAAAGGCCGCATTTATTGCTGAGGTAGTATTAAGATTAACCTATGTTGATTTGCCTGGAAGCTTTCACCTGTTGTTCTGATTTGGGGATGGTTAAATGTAATATGCCATCTGAATACTTTGCTGAAATCTGATCATCCTTTGAATTGTCAGGCAATTGAAACGACCGTGTAAAAGAGTTGTAACTGTATTCTCTCCTGCTGTATGATCGATCATCGCCTTCCTTGCTTTCCTGTTTACTTTCTGCACTGATGGTTAAAATGTCATCTTCAACATTGATCTTAAAGTCTTCTTTTTTAAAGCCCGGTGCAGCCACATCTACCATATAATTTTTATTGTCTTCGTAAATGTTCACTGCCGGTAAAGTGCTTGTTTTTTCTAGTCCCCTGCCACCCCAAAGTCCAATATCGAAAAAGTCTCTCCAGGGATCCGCCATTTGTCTGCTACTTCTTCTGGTTATATTTGCCATATAAGAGGATTTTAGGTATTGAATAATAGCTCAAACATTATTCCAAATGAATAAAATGAGATTATTTATACCTCTAACTATGGTGCCACCTGAATGTTATTCCGGTTTATGCATCAAAAAGTTCCGCAATGGCTTTTGGTAACTGTTCTTTTATATGGTTCAGTTGGGTTGCCTGGCCCCTGGGCAACAATTATATACCAAAACAAACTATTGTTAAGGTGTAAATTAAATTGCGTGCTAATTTTGTTAGCATGCAGTCGAGTTTTCACGTACCCCCGGTTTCTGCCTCACCTGTCATAAGGCGTATAGTTTCAGCTTATTTTTCGCAATGGGCTAAGATGGTTGTTCCGCATGCAAAAAAAATGATGAACAAGATCGGGTTCCTGGATCTTGTTTCTGGTACTGGAAAGGATGAAGATGGATCTGAGGCCGCTCCGTATCATGTTTTAAAAACTGCGCTGGAAAGTGATGAATTGGCAAATATGCTGATCACCATATTTGGAGACAAGGAGCAAAGAAATGTTATCAGGCTCCGGCAGTTGATTGCAAATATGGAAGGTGTTGAAAAATTGGAGTATAGCCCACAGTTTGAAAAAGTAGTTTCTAGTGATGATCTCATATGCAGTTTGCAACAATTACGTTACATGCCTTCGCTGATTGTTGTTGAGCCGTTCACTATAAAAGACCTGAACCTGGAACAGATTTCTGCTCGTATTAAAGAATGGAACTTTGATTGCATCTTTCTGCTTCATTACAACCAACTGGAAAGGACCGTCGAAAATCCTTTTAAGGCAAAATATCTTGAAGTGACCTTTGGAAAAGCTGCTGCTGATAAATTGCGTGCTGTTGCTGAGAGGTTACATCCTCAACAGAGGGAAAGCTTCATCGTCAATACTTTTGTTGATGCTTTGAAAGGCTTAAAAAGCTACCATTCTATTATTTTGACCTATACGCAAGGTTCAGATATTTACTATATCGTATTTGCTACCCGTTATACGCCCCGTTACCGCCTGATGAATGATATGCTAATGAAAGCTGGTTACTATATTAATAGAATAGCCGGTCAGGAACCAGGACCGGTAGAGAAAGTCAATCCTTCAGTTCAGGCTGGCTTGTTTAATTAAAAAGTCGCCTCGATATTATTTCTCTGTTCAAAACCTGCACACATTTACAGTTTTATGTGCCTTATAAGGGGCAAGCATCTGCTAAAGACTTTGGGCAATTAAATATATAACGAGAAGAGAATGTTGTTTCAGAAAGATGTGGCAAAAGAAAAATTATACGAGGAGAAAAAGACAGTGGCGAAAGGCAACAGATAATTAAGCCAGCAGGTAGATCCAGGCAATGGCATTTTATGGCAAAGCAAAAAGAAATAAAAGATCTGTTTTCAATAGAAGCTGGTCCATTATCTTTAAAGCCATAACTCTAAAATTCAGTACAGATGAAATTTCTTACAAGATCGTTGCTGCTCCTTACATTAGTGATCTTCACAGTTTCCATGGCATTTCAAAAGAAAACCCGAATCATTTTGTTTGGCGACTCTATTACGCAAATGGGCGTTAATTCCGGCGGCTACATTACGAAAATGAAGGAAACATTGGAAAAGAACAATCTGGCAGCTCAATATGAATTAATAGGTGCTGGTATTGGCGGCAATAAAGTTTATGATCTCTACCTGCGTATGGATGAAGATGTGTTGGCAAAAAATCCTGATGTGGTAGTGATTTATATTGGTGTAAATGATGTTTGGCATAAGACAACGTCTGGCACAGGTACTGATCTGCAAAAATTTGAGCGCTTTTACCAGGCTATTATCAATAAACTTCAGGCAAAGGGTATACAGGTTGTCCTGGCAACACCTGCTGTAATCGGTGAAAGAACTGATTTTACCAATCAGCAGGACGGTGACCTGAACCTTTATGCTAACACCATCCGCAATCTTGCCAAAACCAATAATTGTAAGTTGGTGGATCTTCGTAAAGCCTTTCTTGACTTTAATCTGAAAAATAACCCTGATAACAAAGAATCCGGGATCCTGACCACCGACCGTGTGCATTTGAATGACAAAGGAAATGCACTGGTTGCTGAGAAAATGCTGGAGGTGTTAGTTCATCGATAAAAAAATCCTTTTTATCTATAAAATTCCCTGTCTGAAATAAAAGAATGGATTTACGGCAGTATGTTTTTTTAGATTTATTCTCTTAAACTGTTGATATGGCTGTGAAGTTTAAAGCTGCGCTTTTTTATAATGAATCCATTATATTTTACAGCGTATACCGTGTGGGTGAGGATTTTTATAAAGCAAAGCTGGATGATTGTCATGTAGATGGTCAGCCACCGGCTTTACTGGCTTTGTATAAAGCGGAGAACAGCTGGGATTCTGATTGCAGCAACAGCCAGATAGTAAAAGAATTGGGAGCAGCCATTGAACAGCAAAAAAACAAAAGCTCTGAAATACAAGTAAACTAAAACAGCCTCGTGTAATTATCCAACATTATCCTCTTTTGAACATAGAAAGCCCCCTGCACCACAGGGGGCTTTCTATGTTTATGAAATATTGCATATGCTTACTTCAGCAGGAACGAAACAGGGGCTTCAAATTTGATCTTGATCTTTTTGAAATCCACATCCAGCGCTGGCTCTTCAGCAGCATCCATAGCTTCAGCCTTTTGTAGCCTCATGGCATCCCTATAGATATAAGGAGTATGTATAACCTCCTGCGGTTCGTTGATTTGCAACACATCACCAACCTGTGCTCCCAGGGTTTCTGCCATGAATACTGCCTTTTCTCTTGCCTGTTTCAGGGCCTGTGCTTTTAACTGCTTCTTGTATTCTTCTATTTTGCTATGCGTAACCTTCTGAATGAAGAAATTTTGTGTGGCTTCATCGTCCAGGTTTTTTACCACTTCATCAATTTGTTGAACAGAACCAAGTTTTAAGAGGTATTGAATAGAAGCCTTGAGTTCTGGATCTTTCTTATTTCTTTTATACCAGTACCAATAATTGCCGTCAGATCCGCTATAGCTCTGCACTGTAATTTCCTTCTCTGTGAGGCCAAGTTTTTTCATCCGGTTCAGGAAATCATTTTTAATGGTGTTAATATCTACTTTCCCAGACCCTTTTTTATCATATTCTTTGAGATGAACCAGCACATAGATTTCATCTGGTGTAATCTCTGTTTCAGCCGATGCCTGTACATTGACCACACGTTGACGATTAAAGAATTCTTGTGCATTTGCGCTTATAACTGCAATGAAACTGAAAAGGATTAATAATGTTTTTTTCATAGTGTTCATTTTTTATTGTTGATGCAGGATAACACGAAATAACATAAGCTGAAGTGAAAGAAACCTGCAGCTTAACATTCTTTTAAAAAAAGCAAAGATGGAAGTGTTTAGATCGGTGGGGCTAATAAAAAGGGCTTCCTTTCGAAAGCCCAGGCAGTCAATTTTTAATTTAAGCATGGCAAAAATAAGGGAAAACATTATGAAACCAATTTTATTCGTTGATTTGCGTAATTTTTCAATCTGTTCTGTTTTATTGATAGATAAAACAATTAAAAAATCAATTGTTTATGTTCGTTCATCATGTTTTATTTTGGTTAAAGGATAACTTAAGTTCAGAGGATATTCAAAAATTTGAAGCAGGTGTTCAATCTCTGCTCCAGATTGAGCATGTAAAGTATGGTGATATTGGCAAGCCTGCTGCAACTGATCGACCTGTGATTGACCGGTCTTATTCATATTCATTACTTACCGTATTTGAAGATGAAGCCGGGCATGATGCCTATCAGCCTCATCCTGTGCATAAGAAGTTCGTTACAGAATGTTCTGGCTTGTGGGAAAAAGTTGTGATCTATGATTCGGAAACATTTACGAGCATCCCGGCTACAAAGTACTTGTAGCCGATACTGTTGGCAGCGGCGATGCTTTGCCTGTGCCAGCGGTGCATTGGTGGCGTCTTATGCCGGAGCTTGCCCCGATTATCAAACAACAGAAATCGGACGATTTCTGTTGTTTGAGATCTCAAATCTCAAACTTTTTCATTTGATTCACAGCATAATCAACTGCACGTGCTGTCAATGCCATATAAGTTAATGATGGATTTTGAGTGGCAGTAGATGTCATACAGGCTCCATCGGTTACAAATACGTTCGGGCAGGCATGCAATTGATTCCATTTATTTAAAAGCGACGTCTTGGGATCATGCCCCATGCGCACGCCGCCCATTTCATGAATATCCAAACCCGGGGCTTGTTTTGAATCCGATATTTGAATATTAGTAAATCCGGCTTTGGTATACATTTCGGTCATTTGCGCAAAAAAGTCCTTCAGCATCTTTTCATCGTTGTCGTCATAGTCAACCGATATCTTCAATTGGGGAATTCCCCATTCATCTTTCTTGTTGTTATCTAAGGCTACATAATTGGTTTCTTTAGGGATGGTTTCTCCCATCATGTGCGAACTAATACTCCAGGGGCCTAATTCCTGCTTCATCAGATTTTGCTTTAGTGCAATACCAAACGCACCCTCATCTATTTTCATTGGCCTGCTGGCAGCAAAACCTGCTGCGTAGCCCCGCAGGAAATCCGTTTCCTGTTTAAACACATTCCTGAACCTTGGAATATAGGCACTCGTTGGACGTCGGCCATCTGTGGTAAATTCCTGGAAGCCATTATACATAGCAGAAATGTGCCCCCTGTAATTATGAAAAGCAACATATTTTCCTAATAGCCCATTATCATTACCCAAACCTTCGGGGAAACGATTTGATGTAGAATGAAGCAATAGCATATTGGTGTTAAGTGCGCTGGCATTTACAAAAATAATGCGGGCAAAAAAGTCTATGGCATCTTTAGTTCGGGCATCAATAACTCTTACTCCAATTGCTTTTCCTTTCTTGTCATCATAAATAACGGAATGAGCTACGGAATACGGTCTTAGGGTGAGGTTACCTGTTTTTTCCGCCCAGGGGATGGTGGACGCATTGGCACTGAAATAACCTCCAAAGGGGCAACCACGCTGGCATAAGGTCCTTTTCTGGCATTGTGCCCTGCCTTGCTCCAAATGTATGGGCTGCGGCTGGGTTAGGTGAGCACATCGGGCATAAATAACATGCCGGTCTTTATAATTTTTGGAAACAAAGTCTTTAAAGTAATTTTCAACGCAGGTGAGTTCCAGAGGCGGCAGGAATTCACCATCCGGCAATTGTGGCAAGCCGTCCTTATTCCCCGAAATGCCGGCGAATTTTTCTACATAACTGTACCAGGCTGCAATGTCGTTGTACCTGATAGGCCAGTCTACAGCAAAACCATCACGGGCAGGCCCTTCAAAGTCAAAGTCGCTCCAGCGCTGGGTTTGCCTGGCCCAAAGCAGCGATTTTCCGCCAACCTGGTAACCCCTGATCCAATCAAACGGCTTTTCCTGTATGTATGGGTGTTCCTTATCTTTTACAAAGAAATGGGCTGCATCTTCCCGGAAAGCATAACAGCGGCTCACAATTGGGTTTTCTTCCTCAACCTTCTTCGGCATATGCCCGCGGTGTTCAAACTCCCATGGATACTTATTAGCTGTTGGGTAGTCTTTTAAATGCCTTACATCCCTGCCTCTTTCCAGCAACAGGGTTTTAAGTCCCTTTTCACAAAGCTCTTTAGCGGCCCATCCGCCACTGATGCCGGAGCCTATGACTATAGCATCAAATGTGCGGTTTTTGATATCGTTACCCATGGTGGTTTATCATTAGAGTTTATAATCATCAATTAAACATGTTCTTTACTCCCCTTTAGGGGTTGGGGGCGCACACACCCTTTAAACCGTCCGGGAGTTAATTCGTAAACCTGTACTTTGCTCAAGTAGAACTTTGAAGACAGGTATCCTTGAATCGTTAGACCTTTTACCGTATTATAGAATGTTAACACATCTTCAGGCACATCTTCCCTATTTTGTATTTTTTGTATCAATTGTTCCCTGTCAGCAGGTGTTAACGCAGTAAATGGCTGATTCGACCTGTCCCGGGCAAATTTGTGAAACGCTTTCAGGCCTTTTTCAAATTTTTTCTGTTCCTCCTTTGTCCTGCAGTCATCTACCATTTTTAAGGTATAAAGGTGGGTATAAGTGTCTTTGGCTCCCGGAGTATCTGTGGCAGGTATAATGGTCTCAGACAATTCAGCCAGCAATTTTTCATCGTTTCCATCAATGGCAAGGTTATTCAGATGAATGGAAGTTGTGGAATTTTCTTTTTGCAAGCAGGAAGGGATTAGGGTGACTCCTCCTGCAATGATTAATAAATGTTTAAGGGCAGATCGTCTGTCTAAGTTCATTTGGCTGCACTTTTAGAGTAATACTTTTATAACCAATTTAAATATTATTTTATCCATCCCCGGGATTCCCAAATATTTTATGTTTCTTTAAGAATACTTTAACATAATTATTGGTTAAATTAATGTCTATAAAGACATTGTCATCCTTTAAATTGTTTGCTATGCCATTGAAACCTTCCGCGCAGCGGCTTTTGCTTGCCCTGTGCCTAATCTTCATTACGTCATTTCTGTTCGCCCAGCAAAAAACAATCACCGGAAAAGTAACTGATTCAAATAATCAGCCGGTTGCGGGTGCAACGATATCGGTGAAGGGAACAACTATTGCCGCATTAACAGATGAAAATGGAAACTTTAGTATTTCAGTTCCTTCTGGAAGAGAAGCCTTAGTTGTTTCTTATGTAGGCCATGAAACCAAAGAAGTTACTTTAGGTACTGATACTAATGTCACTGTTTCACTGCTAGCGACAACTGCCGCTTTAAACGAAGTAGTGGTAACAGGTTACACCGCACAACGGAAAAAAGACATTATCGGTGCCGTTTCTGTGGTGAACACAGAAGACCTGAAGGCAACGCCATCTGCTAACTTGGCCGCCCAGCTACAGGGTCGCGCGGCAGGAGTTGTGGTAAGCAGTACCGGGCAGCCTGGTTCCGGTGCGGTGGTTCGTATCAGGGGTTTTCAATCTTTCGGAAACAACAACCCATTGTATGTAATTGACGGTGTTCCTACCGAAGATCCCTCCTTGTTGAATCCGCAGGATATCGAGTCCATCCAGGTATTAAAAGACGCTACCGCTTCGGCTGTTTATGGAACACGGGCGGCCAACGGTGTGGTGATTGTAACTACAAAACAGGGAAAGGCGGGGAGGATGCAGATCTCATATGAAAATTATGTGGGTTTTCAATCTATTACAGATGGAATGATTCCGGATATGCTGAATACCCCTCAGTATATGGAATACCTGACAAGATCAACAACCTTTAATCCCGTTGATTCTTTAAACTATAAACACCCGGTCTTTGGTCCAAATGGATCTTTTGCTCTTCCCGATTATATTGTTGTAAGTCCCGACTTCAAAGGTGGCGTTTCCGCTGGTGATCCGAAAGCAGATCCTTCCTTATATTCTCTCGATCCTTTATACCAGATATTAAAAACAACACCCGAAGGAACTGACTGGTTTGATGCCATACTCAGAAAGGGTATCATCCAGAGTCATCAGATTACAGCGGCAGGAGGTACAGATAAAGCGTTATATTCTGTTGGCTTGAATTATTTTAACCAGCAAGGTGTTTTTAAATACACAGGTTTTGAACGTTATTCCGTACGTGCGAATACCAGCTTTAAACCAAAAGACTATTTGAGGTTTGGTGAAAATCTTCAGGTAAGTTATGAAGATCGCCTGGGCGGTGATCAAAGGGGAGAAGGGGGCGCCTGGTCTTGGGCATATAGAATGGTGCCCTATATACCTGTTTACGACATTGAAGGAGGCTTTGGCGGCAATGCAGTTGGAGAATCGGGTAACGGTGCAAGTCCTCTGGCAACATTGGTCAGGGATGCAGACGATAAAAACAATTTTTACAAGCTTTTTGGAAACGTGTTTGCTGAAGTTATTCCCATCAAATCCCTGACAGCCCGTACTTCTTTTGGCGTTGATTTTGGTAATCAGTTTGAAAGAAACATTGCGAGAAAAACATACGAGCGCCAGGAAAATCAGGGAACAACTCAATTGCACGAACGGACTTTCAATTATGTAAACTGGACCTGGACCAATACACTGAATTTTCAAAAGCTAATTGCAGTAGATCATGATGTTAAAGTATTGCTTGGTACGGAAGCAATTAAAAGGAAGTTTAAGGTGGTACGAGCTTTTGGCCAACGGTTTGATTTTGACAATGCCGATTTCATACAGCTTGACAGGGCTGGTTTGCAATCTGGTGACAGAAACGTTTTCAATTTCAATCTTGACGAAGATCAGATTCCTGGTTTACAAACGGTAACGATTAGCTCATTATTTGGAAGGGCAGACTACGCGTATAAAGGAAAATATCTTTTCAATGCAACCCTCCGAAGAGACGGCGCTTCTGTTTTTGGTCCTGAAGACCGCTATGCTTATTTCCCATCTGTTGGTTTAGGCTGGCGTATGTCGGAGGAGCCATTTATGAAATCTATTAACTGGTTAACCGATCTAAAATTACGTGCCGGTTGGGGTAAAGTAGGCAGCATTGGAAATGTGCCCGCACTCAATCAATATTCCACATACACATCCACCGCAAGTGCCACCAACTATGATATCGGTGGTAATAATACTTCCTCTGCTACGGGTTACAGGGTGGGAACGATTGGAAACCCCTCAACTAAATGGGAAACAACAGAATCCAAAAATATTGGATTGGACATGACCATTTTACAAGGAAAATGGGATTTTGTTATTAATGTTTTCAGCAATGATACCAAAGATTTGCTGGTACAAAGGTTGAGAAACAGCCTGGAGCCTTTGGCTACTCAGCCCCAGGAAAACATAGGTACGATGCGCAACAAGGGGTTTGAGATCACAGTGAATAACCGTGGCACTATTACAGGCGATTTGAATTATGACGTTTCATTGAACTTCTCTCGTTATAAAAATGAATTAACGAAAATGAATCAGGAAGGGACGGTTAGATTAGTGAACCTGGACCGTTTGAGTGCAGGTTTAATAACCCGTGCCGGAGATCCGATCTCTTCATTTTATGGTTACCAGATAGATGGTTTTTACAATACGGAAGCAGATGTGAATAGGGGACCTACCATCAATGGTGCGCCAGGTTCTGTAGGCTCGTGGAGATTTAAGGATATTGATGGTGATGGCGATATTACTACAGAAGACAGAACGATACTGGGTAATCCGCATCCGGATTTCCAATTGGGTGCTAACCTGGGATTGAACTGGAAAAACTTTGATTTCAATCTCTTCCTGTTTTGGAACCAGGGTAATGAAATATACAACTATACCAAGTATTATACAGATATGCGTGTATTTGTGGGAGGTGTAAGCACAAGGGTGCTGAATGACACCTGGACCCCGCAAAATACAAACGCTAAACTTCCTGTTTTGCAACAAGGTCAGAATGGTTTTACTCCTTTCGTTACTGGAAACTCCAACTCTTACTATGTAGAAGATGGTTCCTACTTAAGGGCTAAAAATATTCAATTGGGTTACACTTTGCCGAAGCGCCTGGTTGATAAAATAAGATTTTCCAACATTAGGGTGTTTGCACAGGCACAAAATCTATTCACGATCACAGATTATAGCGGTCCGGATCCTGATCTGAGCCTTATCAATAACAGGGTAGATGATATTTCCACCGATACTTATATCGGTGTTGACCGTGCCGGATTTCCAACTCCCAAGCAGTTTCTCCTGGGGCTAAATGTTTCTTTTTAATTCTTAAATCTTTTTCTGGATATGAAAAATAAATTATTAAGACTTTCATTGTTCATCGTTGTACCGGCGATTATTGTTTTAAATGCCTGTAAAGACAAATTTTTGGAGCCGGCACCACAGGGAATATATACAGAAAGTCAGCTTACCAACAGACAGGGCATTAATGGCGCACTGATCAACGCTTATGCTACGCTGGATGGGAATGAGGGTACCTGGTATGCAGGTCTCAGCAACTGGGTTTGGGGTAGTGTAAGAGGCGGAGACGCCTACAAGGGCTCTGAGTTCAATGACCAAGTGGACGTAAATCCGGTAATGCGTTTTGAAGTGCAACCCGGAAACCCAATTGTTTTAAACAAATGGAATGGCATCTGGGATGGTGTTGGACAAGCCAACCAGGTTTTAAAACTATTAACGAAGGTTGAAGATGTGAGCGATGTTGAGAAGAAGCAGATAGAAGCAGAAGCTCGCTTCCTAAGGGGGCTTCATCATTTCGAAGGAAAAAAGAATTTCAACAACATTCCTTATATAGATGAAACAGTAACAGACTTCAAAATACCCAATAAAGAGGGTGGTAATTTTGTAAACATATGGCCACAGATTGAAGCCGATTTGCAATTTGCCTTTGAAAACCTGGACGAAGTAAAACCCCATGTAGGAAGAGCCAATAAATGGGCAGCGGCAGCTTTCCTGGCGAAAGCTTATATGTTTCAGAACAAATTTTCAGAAGCAAAAGCACTGTTTGACCAGATCATTGCAAATGGAAGGACACCTAAAGGAGAAAAGTATGATCTGGCCTCCAATTATCATGAAAACTTCAGGGTGACAACGGAAAATAACCGGGAAACAATTTTTGCTATACAAGCCTCTTATGGTGATGGTTCCAATCTCAATGGGAATTACGATAACACACTGAATTTTCCACATTCTCCTACAACACCTGGTGCCGGATGTTGCGGATTTTTTCAACCATCTCAAAGTTTGGTAAACTCGTACAAAACAGATGCTACAGGTTTACCTTTGATAGATACCTATAATAACTCTGATGTAAACAGCGATGAGAACTTACTTTCCTCTCAACCTTTTACTCCATATGCCGGTACTCTTGATCCAAGATTGGATTGGTCCGCAGGAAGAAGAGGTATTCCTTTTTTGGATTGGGGAATACACCCAGGTAGAGACTGGATCAGGAAGGCTGATTATGGCGGACCTTATTCGCCTAAGAAGAATGTATTTTATAGAGCAGACTTAGGTGCAACGGCTGGTTCTGTTGGCTGGGGTTGGAATAACACAGCTTTAAACTATACCATCATGCGTTTTGCTGACGTATTGTTAATGGCAGCAGAAGCTGAAGTTGAAGTAGGAAGTTTGGCTAAAGCAACAGAATACGTGAATTTGGTAAGGGCTAGGGCAGCAGCTTCACCAGTGAAAAGGGCAGATGGCTCCAATGCAGCCAATTATGTAGTTGGGCAATACCCAACTTTTACGAGCAAAGAAGCGGCAAGAAAAGCAGTGCGCTTCGAACGGAAACTGGAACTGGCAATGGAAGGACACCGTTTCTATGACCTGGTGCGCTGGGGCATAGCTGCCGAAACTATTAATGGAGAGTATCTGTCCAAGGAAACAGCAAGGCGTGCTTCAGCATTGGGAGGTGCATCTTTTGTAAAAGGCAAACATGAGTACTTGCCTATTCCTGAATTTGCCATCTCTCAAAGTATTAAAGAGGGTGTTGCTACGCTGGAGCAAAATCCTGGTTATGACTAATAGTTTGGTGAGTTGACAATGAAACAAAACCAGAACCACCTTTTGCAAGGTGGTTCTGGTTTTTGTAATCTACTCCTTCCAATATCTGTACTATAGAAATGAAAATAGTATTAACTTGAACAATATCACTTAATAATGCTTGCCTTCAATAAATGCATGTGGATCATTCTTTTTGCAATAGCTGCTTGTAGCTGCCAAAGCAAGAAAATGTTTGAACAAATTCCTTCCTCTT
>CBKWHA010000029.1:0-32172 GCA_966674115.1 uncultured Chitinophagaceae bacterium | reverse complement strand
GTCCTTATTTAAGATCGTATAGTTAATATGATACCGGTCCAGGTTTTTGATCAATGTCTCATAATCTTTCGGAGATTGCAATTCAATACCTACCAGGGCAGGACCAGTTTCCTTGTTGTGCTTTTGCATGTATTCAAAACGCGTAATATCATCGTTAGGGCCAAGTACATGGTTAACGAATTCTTTTAATGCCCCTGGCCTTTGAGCAAATCGAATCAGGAAATAATGCTTTAACCCTTCATATTGCAGGGCGCGTTCTTTGATTTCCTGCATCCGGTCAATATCATTATTACTGCCACTGACAATGCATACAACGTTTTTACCCTTGATCTGTGCAGCATGTTCATCTAAAGCTGTAATGGATAAAGCTCCGGCTGGTTCTACTACCAGGGCGTCTTCATTATAAAGCCTCAAAATAGTTGTACATACCTTCCCTTCCGGTATTAGAACTACTTCATCCAGAACCTCCTTGCAGATCGGAAATGTTAGATCGCCTACCCGTTTTACGGCAGCTCCGTCAACAAACCGGTCAATGTTTTCTAGCGTTACCGGATGTCCTGCAGCCAATGCAGCTTTCATAGAGGGCGCTCCCTCTGGCTCAACACCAATGATTTTGGTCTTAGGTGAAAAAGTTTTGAAATAGGAGCCTACGCCGGCACTCAAACCGCCTCCGCCAATCGGGATAAATAAATAATCCACCTCTGAAAGGTCTTCCAGGATTTCAATGCCAATGGTTCCTTGGCCTTCAATGATCCTGTAGTCATCAAAAGGTGGGATAAAGGTCATGCTATGTTCAACGGTGAATTGCTTGGCAGCTATGGCACAATCATCAAAAGTATCGCCAACCAGTTTGATCTCAATATAATCCTCACCAAACATCCTTGTCTGCTGCACTTTTTGCTGTGGTGTAATGATCGGCATGAATACCACACCTTTGATACCGAGTTTCTTGCACGAATATGCGAAACCTTGTGCATGATTACCCGCAGAGGCGCACACAACTCCATGTTCCAGTTGGTCGGGAGAGAGGCTGCTCATCATATTGTAAGCACCCCGTATTTTATAAGAGCGTACAACCTGCAGGTCCTCTCGCTTCAGGTAAACATTGGCTCCGTACTTACGCGAAAGATTGGGATTGAGCATCAAAGGCGTTTTGATAACCACGTTGCTAACTCTTTCGGCTGCTTTCTGAAAATCCAACGCTGGTTTCTTATTGGTTGTTGCCTCAGACATCTTGATTAAAATAAAAAAGGGCTGTTTCAGTTAACCAATAACTAGTGTTGCTAATTATCGGTTATTGAGTACAGCCCTCTTAACATTCTTATTGAATTATGCTTCTACTTTCTGATTCTCAGGACGCAGACTTCTAACAGTCTTACCTGCTTGCCACATTTCGCTTTCACGCAACTCTTTCAATTCTTCTTCCAGTTTCACGCGATAGTCAGGCTGGCTGTTCAGATCGATTGAACGCTGAGCTTCTTTACCTGTTGCTACGCTCTCATACAATTCATTGAATACAGGCAATGTAGCATCACGGAATTTCTTCCACCAGTCCAAAGCACCACGCTGTGCAGTGGTAGAGCAGTTGGCGTACATCCAATCCATACCATTTTCAGCAACCAATGGCATCAGGGATTGTGTCAATTCTTCAACTGTTTCATTGAAAGCCTCAGAAGGAGTGTGTCCTTTAGCACGCAATACTTGGTATTGTGCTGCAAAAATACCTTGAATGGCGCCCATTAAAGTTCCGCGCTCACCAGTCAGATCAGAGAATACTTCTTTTTTGAAATCTGTTTCAAAAAGGTATCCGCTTCCTACTGCAATACCCAGGGCAATTACTCTTTCTTTTGCTTTTCCGGTTGCATCTTGGTAAATAGCATAGCTACTGTTCAAACCACGGCCTTCCAGGAACATTCTGCGCAGAGAGGTACCAGAACCTTTAGGCGCTACCAGGAACACGTCTACATCTTTTGGAGGAACGATGCCGGTTTTTTCGTTGAAAGTAATACCGAAACCATGCGAGAAATATAATGCCTTGCCAGGTGTTAAGTGTTTTTGAACAGTTGGCCACAATTCAATTTGGGCAGCATCACTCAGCAGATAGCAAATAATAGTACCGCGTTGCAACGCTTCTTCAATTTCAAAAAGGGTTTCACCAGGAACAAAACCATCAGCAATTGCTTTGTCCCACGTTTTTGAATTTTTGCGTTGACCAACAATAACATTGATGCCATTGTCTCTTTGGTTTAATGCTTGGCCAGGGCCTTGCACACCGTAGCCGATTACCGCTACTACTTCATTTGCTAATACTTCTTGGGCTTTGGAAAGCGGGAATTCTTCGCGGGTTACCACGTTTTCTTCCACACCGCCAAAATTTAACTTTGCCATGAACTTCTGATTTATTGATTTTTAATGATTAAACTATTTTTTATAAAAAGTGTATTTACCTAATCTTTCCCTCATCCCTCATCCCTCATCACTCATCACTCATCACTCATCACTCATCACTCATTTGCTTATTGTCCATTGCCCATTCTCAATACCCCGTATCCGGAAACACTTCCTGCTGCAAATTCAGGTATTCGTTCTCAATTACTTCTTCTCCGGGTTCCTGTTGTTCAAACTCTTTTAATTTTTCATGAAAACCACTGCTGTCTTTAATAATGGCTACCCGGGCACTGCGCACGAATTCAATCAGCCCGTAGGGTGCCAGAACCTCTATCAGCTTTTCAGTCTCTTCCCGGTGTCCTGTAGCTTCAAATACGATGTAGTCATTTCTGATTACAACTGCCCTTGCACCATATTGACGCAAAAGTCGCTCAACTTTTACTTTTTCAGCTATGATCTGGGTAGGAACCTTATACAAGGCCATCTCCTGCCAGATGATCTCTTCATTGGTATTATAATACGCCTTCAAAACTTCCACCTGTTTTTCAATCTGCCGCACCAGTTTGCGCACTACTTCTTCACTTTCATTGATCACTATGGTAAAGCGGTGGATGCTTTCAACTTCCGAAGGAGAAGTATTGAGGCTCTCAATATTGATCTTCCTTCTCGAGAACATAATGGCGATCCGGTTCAGCAAACCAATATGGTTCTCAGTATAAACGGTTATGGTATATTCTTGTTTCATGTCTGATCGCACCCCCGGCCCCTAAAGGGAGCAACAACGCTGCAGACCCTTTAAAGCAGGAGGATTTTATTAATTAGTTGTAAATAAAGAACTTTTCTAAACAACGCTGGCCACCGTGCGCCGACGCTCCCCTTTAGGGGCCCCGGGGGTGTTACGATAATCTGATCTCACTCACACTGCAACCCTGCGGTACCATTGGAAATACATTGTTCTCTTTTCCAACCATCACTTCCAGTAAGTATGGGCCGTTATGTTGCAGCATAGCTTCCAAAGCTCTTTTTAGATCCTCACGTTTGGAAACGCTGTTCCCTGCAATGTTATAGCCCTTCGCTACCATAACATAGTCCGGGCTGGCAATGTCTACAAAAGAATAGCGCTTGTCGTGAAACAGTTGCTGCCACTGGCGCACCATGCCTAAGAACTGGTTGTTCAGGATCAGTATCTTCACATCCACCTCACTTTGCATGATGGTGCCAAATTCCTGAATGGTCATTTGAATGCCGCCATCGCCAATAATTGCAATGACTGGTCTGTTGGGCGCTCCAAACTTAGCACCGATCGCTGCCGGCAAACCAAATCCCATAGTACCCAAACCTCCTGAAGTAATATTGCTCTTGGATTGTTTGAACTGTGCATAGCGGCAGGCTACCATCTGGTGTTGTCCAACATCGGTAACAATAATAGCATCTCCGCCAGTGAGTTCATTCAATACATTCATCACTTCAGCCATCGACATCACTTCAGAATCGGGATGCATTTCCGGATAGATGCACAACTCTTCTTCTTTCTTTTGGTACTCTTTGAACTCAGCCAGCCATTCCGGGCGCTCTTTTTGTTCAATCAGTTCAGTAAGCAGAGGAAGCGTTTCTTTACAGTCGCCCCAAACCGGAACAGTTGATTTTACATTCTTATCAATTTCTGCAGGATCGATATCTAGATGTATAATTTGTGCCTGTTTGGCATATTTATCAAGCCTGCCCGTAACGCGATCGTCAAAACGCATACCTACCGCGATCAACACATCGCAATCGTTGGTTAATACATTGGGACCGTAATTACCGTGCATGCCCAGCATCCCCACATTTAATGGATGGTCCGTAGGTAATGCACTCAGGCCTAAAATGGTCCAGGCTGCCGGCAGGCCGCCTTTTTCAATGAACTTTTTAAATTCTTTTTCTGCCTTGCCCAGTATAACACCCTGACCAAAAAGAACAAATGGCTTTTTAGCCGAATTGATTAATTGGGCAGCTTCTTCCAAATATTCCTTACGCACGATCGGCTTGGGCCGGTAACTGCGTATATGGTTGCAACGGGTATATCCTTTGTACCCAAACTTCTGAAGCTGCGCGTTCTTGGTAATGTCAATCAGCACAGGTCCTGGTCTTCCGCTTCTGGCAATATAAAATGCTTTGGCAAGAACATCTGGTATTTCAGTGGCATCTGTTACCTGGTAATTCCATTTGGTAACAGGTGTGGTAATGTTGATCACATCTGTTTCCTGGAATGCATCGGTACCCAACAAGTGCGCAAACACCTGGCCAGTAATGGCAACAATAGGAGTGCTGTCTATCATGGCATCAGCCAAACCGGTAACTAAGTTGGTAGCACCTGGACCGCTGGTGGCAAATGTAACGCCTACCCGGCCGGAGGCACGGGCATAGCCTTGCGCAGCGTGTATACCGCCTTGCTCATGACGAACAAGGATGTGTTTCAATTTATCATTATAGTCGTATAATGCATCATAAATAGGCATGATCGCACCACCAGGATACCCAAAAATAGTATCTACTCCTTCTGCGATCAAAGCTTCTAAAACAGCAACTGAGCCTGTTACTTCTCCGCTTACTCCCTCAGTATTTGAAGAAATAGGTTTCGCAGTAGAGTTCTGATTTTTTGTTATCGTATCAGTATTATGTCGCGTGCTCATTGTTTCATGTTTTTTAATGAAAGGATCTTTACTTCTTGCAAGCTGATGCTTAGTGCTCTACCTTAAGGGTTAGCATCCGTTACGCAGCCATTCGCGGCATTTTGCACGCATTTGGCATATTTGTAAAGAACTCCTTTGTTAACTTTTAATTGAGGTTGTTTCCATTCTGCTCTGCGCCGGGCTATTTCTTCTTCGCTTACTTTAAGGGTGATGGTATTTTTGGTCGCATCTAATTCAATTACATCATCATCATGAACCAGCGCAATCAAACCACCGTCGTAAGCTTCCGGCGTAATGTGTCCGACGACGAAGCCGTGTGTGCCACCACTAAAGCGTCCGTCAGTGATCAAAGCAACTGACTTTCCTAACCCTGCTCCGATGATAGCGGAGGTTGGCTTCAGCATTTCCGGCATACCGGGGCCACCTTTAGGACCCACATAACGGATGACGACGACATCCCCTGCTTTCACTTTACCACTACTGATACCAGCGATCAATTCAAACTCACCGTCAAATACGCGGGCTGGGCCTTCAAAGCGTTCGCCTTCTTTGCCGCTGATTTTTGCAACACTGCCTTCTTCTGCCAGGTTGCCGTAAAGGATTTGCAAATGGCCTGTTTTCTTAATCGGTCTTTCTAAAGGATGAATAATGTTTTGACTTTCAAAGTCTGGAGCTGGAACATCCGCTAAATTTTCGGCTAGCGTTTTGCCGGTTACTGTCAAACAATCGCCATGCAACAGGCCGTTTTGCAGAAGATACTTCATTACCGCAGGAATACCGCCATATTTGTGCAAGTCCTGCATTAAATATTTCCCACTGGGCTTAAAGTCAGCCAACACTGGTGTTCTGTTACTGATGGCCTGGAAATCATCTTGAGTAAGATTGATGTCCACGCTTTTCGCCATCGCTATCAGGTGTAATACGGCATTGGTAGAACCACCCAAAGCCATGATCACTACAATGGCATTTTCAAACGCCTTGCGGGTCATAATGTCCCTGGGCTTAATATCTTTTTCAAGGAGAACACGGATCGCCTTACCTGCATCCAGACACTCTTGTTTCTTTTCTTCACTGATAGCTGGATTGGATGAGGAATAAGGCAAGCTCATACCCAATGCTTCAATAGCTGCAGCCATGGTGTTGGCTGTATACATACCACCGCAGGCACCGGCGCCAGGGCAGGAACTTTTAACAACACACCTGAAATCTTCTTCAGTAATGGTGCCGGCTATTTTTTGTCCCAAAGCTTCAAATGCCGAAACAATGTTCAGATCCTGGCCGTTATAATGTCCGGGAGCAATGGTGCCGCCATAAACCATAATAGAAGGGCGGTTAAGCCTACCCATTGCTATCAATGATCCGGGCATGTTTTTGTCACATCCGGGCAATGCGATCAATCCATCATAATACTGGGCACCACAAACAGTTTCAATTGAATCCGCAATCACATCACGGCTCACCAGCGAATAGCGCATACCATCAGTTCCATTACTCATCCCATCGCTTACACCTATGGTATTAAAGATCAGGCCAACCAGGTCGTTATCCCAAATACCTTGCTTTACAATCTTTGCAAGGTCGTTGAGGTGCATATTACAGGTATTACCATCATACCCCATGCTCACAACGCCTACCTGTGCTTTTTTTAGATCTTCATCAGTCAAACCAATACCATATAACATTGCTTGTGCAGCCGGCTGCGTTTCATCTTGCGTTAATATTTTACTGTACTTGTTAAGTTCCATTCCTTTAATTCAGTTTATTGATATGTAACCTTTATTGTTCTGGCGTATAGACGATCTATAAAATAACTCCTATCCGCCTTTTATTTATTTTATAATTTTTTTATTCTTAAAGTGGTTTCCTCCTGTCACTGCAATACCCCTCAAAAACAGTTTGTCAATCTAGATAATGGTCGACTTCCTCAATTCAATATTATTCCTGTTCACATCTGTAGTGATCTTGTTTTGTACGAAATCAGAGATCAGCTCACCAATGGTTGATGTGAAATAATAATTAACAGGGTCAATGTCCTTGGTTACAAAGCCATTTCCCAGAGCCCAGGCCACACCCGAACGGATAAGGGAGGCTTCTTCGCTCAATTGGAAATGATCAAGCATCATCGCGGTCGAAAGTATTGAGCCTATTGGATTAGCAATATCCTTTCCGGCAGCCTGAGGGTAAGAACCATGTATGGGTTCAAACAGGGAAGTAGATACGCCAACAGATGCTGATGGCAATAGACCAATAGATCCGCCAATCGTGGCTGCAACATCAGATATAAAGTCACCCAGCAGATTCTCTGTTAAAATAACATCAAACTGTTTGGGATTAATAATGATCTGTACAGCCGCATTATCAATATACATATATTCCACCCGCACGTCTTGATACTGACGCGAAACCTCTTGCACTACCTTACGCCATAAGCGGGAGGTGGCCAATACATTAGCCTTATCTACTAACGTAAGTTTCTTTTTCCTTTGTTTCGCTGACTGGAATGCCAGGTGGGCAATGCGCTCGATCTCGCTTTTATGATAAATACACTGGTCTGAAGCCTCAGTATAATTTTCATCTATTTTTTTTTCTCCGAAATAAATACCTCCTGTCAGTTCACGGTAAACTACGAAGTCAACGTCCTCCAACTGCTTACTTTTCAACGGCGATAAATGGAAAAGTGCCGGGTCCGTACTAACAGGACGGATATTGGCAAATAACTGCAGTTCTTTGCGCAACTTCATTAAGCCTTGTTCTGGTCGCACATCGGCCGTAGGATCATTGTCAAAACGGGGATGCCCTATCGCTCCAAATAAAATTGCATCGCTTTTCTTGCAGATATCTATGGTCTCATCGGGTAAAGGATTACCAGTCTTGTCAATGGCACCGGCGCCCATCAGGCAATAAGTGTAATTGAACTGATGCTTGAACTGTTCTGCAATAGCATTCAGAACTCTTATCGACTGCTGTGTCACTTCCGGCCCAATTCCGTCTCCTAATATGACTGCTATATTTTTAACCACAGGTTAGTATCTTTTAAACTCAATTAAGCCGTCGCAGACTCCAACTGGTACTGCTTCACCATTTCCACCAGGTCTTCTTCCACCACTTCTTTTTTAGAGTCAGCCACTTTCAGGAACATGCCGTACAATACGTCAATATCATTGCGATTAAATTGGTAACCCAGCTTTTGCAGGCGGTAAGCCAAAGCACTGCGGCCGCTCCGGGCTGTTAACACGATCTTGCTTTGTTCCGCGCCTACTTCTTCCGGATTAATGATTTCATAAGTAATGGCATCTTTCAAAAAGCCGTCCTGGTGAATACCCGAAGAGTGTGAAAACGCATTGGCACCCACAATAGCTTTATTGGGCTGAACCGGCATACGCATGGTTTCTGAAACAAGGCGGCTGATGGGGTTCAGCATTTTACTGTTCACGTTGGTATAAAGGCCAAGCGACTTGTGTTGTTTCAGGATCATGACGACTTCTTCCAAAGATGTATTACCTGCTCTTTCACCAAGGCCGTTGATGGTGCACTCAATCTGGCGGGCACCGTTAATAACACCGGCAATGGAATTAGCAGTAGCCAAACCAAGATCATTATGACAATGGCAGGAGATCACAGCTTTATCAATATTGGGAACATTATTAACTAGGTATGCAATTTTTTCTCCATACTGGTGGGGAAGGCAATAGCCTGTAGTATCCGGTATATTTACCGTGGTAGCTCCGGCCGCAATTACCGCTTCAACAACCCTGGCCAGGTAATCATTGTCTGTTCTGCCGGCATCTTCAGCATAGAACTCAACATCATCTGTATAGTTTTTTGCCCATTTTACGCATTGAATGGCGCGTTGCAGAATGTCTTCCCTGGTAGAGTTGAATTTGCCTTTAATGTGATAATCAGAGGTGCCAATACCAGTATGAATCCTTGCTCTTTTGGCATTTTTAAGCGCTTCACCGGCTACTTCAATGTCTTTTTGAACTGCACGGCTAAGACCGCAAACAGTAGCATTCTTAATAATACTGGCAATTTTGCTTACTGATTCAAAATCACCCGGACTGGAAATGGGAAAACCGGCTTCAATAATATCTACCCCTAATTCTTCTAATTGCAAAGCCAGTTCAATCTTTTCAGTCGTGTTTAATTTACAGCCAGGGACCTGCTCGCCATCTCTAAGTGTTGTGTCAAAGATGAATACTCTGTTATCAGCCATATATTACAAAATTCTTTTAATGATTTACTAATTTCTAAAAGCCATTGTCTGGTTATGGGTCGTTTCAGCTTATGTAAACTTATTCATTACACTCCCTTTTTCACTCTGCTCAACCCTTATACCTTCACAAAAAAGCAGGCTGTTAGAAAACAATTGCCTGCTAATTTATGAAATAACAGCCTGCAAAGGCTCTAAAGTAGTTTTATAAAAATAGATGTTGAAAACAAAATATGGATTACTTTACGGTGGTAAAACTAGGTGTAAAATAGCTGAAAGCCTTTACAGACAAGGATTATAAGAAAAAAGAATTACGATGCCTAACCGTTCCACTGATGCTTTATTCCAACTGGTCCATTCGCTTCAAAAGTGGGAAAAACGCAATTTTAAGCTTTATGTGAAGAGAACATCTTCCAGCGAAGAGCTGAAATTCTTGCAACTTTTTGATGCATTGGACAAGATGAATGAGTATGACGAATCGGTTTTGTTAAAAAGGGCTCCCTCCATCACTAAACAACAGCTATCAAATATAAAAGCGCACTTATATAAACAGATCCTGGCTAGCCTCCGGATGCTGGAAAACGAGACAGATATTGATATTCAATTACATGAGCAACTCGACTATGCCCGTATTCTCTATAAAAAAGGCCTGTACCACCAGAGTTTAAAGCTCCTGGACAAAATAAAAGAAGTAGCTAAGGCGCACAATCAGGTTAGCCTGCTGGTACAGGTAATTTTTCTGGAAAAAAAGATCGAATCCCTGCATATTACCCGTAGTATGCAGAACCGCGCAGACCAGCTAACGTCGGAGGCTAATGGGGTAAATGAAAGGCTCATCATGATCACCCGCCTTTCCAACCTGGCTTTGCAAATGTATAGTTGGTATATTCAACATGGACATGCCCGGAATGAAAAGGACGAGGAAGACCTGATCAATTACTTCCAGCAAAACCTGCCCGAAGGGGCTAAACAGGTAACGGGCTTCTACGAACGCATGTACCTCTACCAGAGCTATTGCTGGCATGCTTTCATCCGTCATGATTTTTTAATGTATTACCGCTACACTCAGAAATGGGTGGATCTTTTCCATGCAGAACCATTCATGATCGAAATCGACACTGCCAATTACATCAAAGGCATGCACAACCTGATCAGTGCCCATTTCGATCTCCAGAATTACCAGAAATTCGAGGAAGCACTACAACGTTTCGAAGAGTTTGCAGAAAGCAAGGTCGTAACCGGTAATGAAAACAACCGGATCCAGGTGTTTGTTTACCTGAATATTGCGCGTATCAACAAGCACTTCATGGAAGGTACCTTTGAGGAAGGCTTGCAACTAGTCCCCCAAATAGAAGAAAAACTATCAGAATATACCCTCTACCTCGATCGGCACCGCATCCTGGTTTTTTATTACAAATTTGCCTCTCTTTATTTTGGCGGAGGCCATTTCGAAAAGTCGATCGACTACCTGCAAAAGATCATCAATTGGAAAACCGACCTGCGTAGCGACCTTCAATGCTATGCCCGTTTGCTGCACCTGATCGCACACTACGAGTTGGGGAATTTTGACATTCTTGAATACCTGGCCAAATCAGTTTACCGCTTCATGGCCAAAATGGAAAATATGAGTAGGGTAGAAGAGGAGATTATGAAATTCCTGCGCCAGTCTTTCCATATTCCCAAATACCAGATCAAAGCTGAACTGGAAAAACTGTTGCATCGTTTAAAAAGCTTGGAACGCAGTCGCTTCGAAACCCGGGCCTTCCTCTATCTGGATATCATCTCATGGCTAGAGAGCAAACTGCGCAACGTGGCCGTACAAGATATCATCCGTGAAAAATTTCTCAAAAAAAGCGGCGCCGCAGCGTAAGCGCAAGCAGAGATCAAACAATCCTTACCACTCCTCAGAAGTTCATCCTCGTTGCTAAAGAGTACCTGAAGGGAGCTTAAAGCTTTGAGCTCTGAACCTACAACTCCCAACTCGCAAACACATAAACTCTATATATTCCATTACATTTACTACTAAAAAACTAAACATGAGGAATATCTTGTTCTTACTGTTTTTTATACCCTTTTTAACCCTCGCCCAAAAGAAACAAATCACCCTGGAAGACATTTATAAAAAAGGAACCTTCCGGAGTGAATCCTTTAGCGGCTTTACAGGCCAATCAATTGACAGCCTTTTCGATTCCATGAACGTGGTTGATGAGACCGGCAAGCAGTTGGAAACTTCAGATTTCGAATTAAGCGCCGACAAAAAGCGCATCCTTTTCTTCAATGGAAGAGAAAATATCTACCGGCGCTCCTCTAAATCAACAGTTTATCTCTACGATGCGGCCACCAAAAAAGCTGTAAGGATTCACCAGGGAAAGATCTTGCACCCAACCTTTTCCCCCGATGGGACCAAACTGGCTTATGTATTCGAAAACAACCTTTACCTCTACGACATTGCAAATGGCAAAACCACCGCCGTTACAACCGACGGCAAATGGAACCATATTATTAATGGTAATTGCGATTGGGTATATGAAGAAGAGTTTTCCTTTACCCGAGCCTTTGAATGGAGCCCAAAAGGTAATTACCTGGCTTATTATAAGTTCGATGAAAGCAAGGTAAAGGAGTACAACATGACTTTGTATAACGATAACTATAATGTTGATTACCGCTATAAATACCCGAAAGCAGGTGAAGAAAACTCCAAGGTGGAGATCCATATGTACAATGTTGCCACCGGGCAGGATGTCAAGGCGCAGTACCAGCAAGGCGACATCTATATTCCCCGCATCAAATGGGCGCAGAACGACACTAAGCTCGTTGTATTCTGGATGAACCGCCTGCAGAACAATTTAAAACTGTGGCTGACAGATGCTGCAACAGGCACTATTAGTCCCCTTTATGAAGAGACCAATAAATATTATATTGATATTACCGACGACTGGTGGTTCCTGAAAGATGGCAGACACTTCCTTTTTGCCAGCGAAATGAACGGTTTCTACCAATTGTACCTTCATAGTATAGATGGTAAAAAGAAGGTACAAATCTCCAAAATGAAATATGATATTGCAGAAGTTAATGGTGTAGATGAGACTAACAGGTTGGTATATTACACCCTTGCCTATCCGACCCCTATGGATCGGAACCTCTTTGTTTCAGACTTTGAAGGCAAAACCACCAGGCAATTGACTTCCGGCAATGGCTGGCATAGAATAGAGTTGAATGACAAGTTTACACAGTTCTACGACTATTATTCTAATATCAATACGCCACAAACTATAACCTTATATAATATAAATCGCAAAGGCAGCAGTGTGACAGCCCAAAAGAATATGACCGTTAGTGAGAATACAAAATTAAAAACTGTCTTATCCCAATATGATCTGGGTATTGCAGAATTCATCCGCATTCCCAATTCAAAAGGCGATATCTTGAATGGCTGGATACTGAAGCCTGCTGGTTTTGATACTTCCAGGAAGTATCCTGTTTTGTTCTGTAATTATGGTGGTCCAGGCTCTCAACAGGTTGCCAATCGCTTTGGCGCAGCAAGCTTTTGGCACCAGTTATTGGCGCAAAACGGCTTTATTGTAGTGAGCGTAGATAATACAGGTACGGGCTACCGTGGCGAAGAATTTAAAAAGAAAACCTACTTGCGCTTGGGTGAGCTCGAAATACAGGACCAGATAGATGCTGCTGCCTACCTAAGCAAACTTCCTTTTATTGATAAAAACCGAATTGGACATTGGGGCTGGAGTTATGGTGGCTTTATGAGTGCATTGGCCATTACCAAGGGTGCAGATGTTTTTAAAGCAGCCATTGCCGTCGCTCCTGTTACTTCCTGGCGGTTATACGATAACATTTATACCGAGCGTTTCATGCGTACGCCGCAGGAAAATGCAAAAGGTTATGATGAGAACGCTCCACTCAACTATGTAGATAAGATCAAAGGCAAATTCCTGATCATACACGGTACAGGCGATGATAACGTGCATTTTCAAAACAGCGTGCTCATGGTAGAAGCCATGATTCAAAAGAATATCGATTTTGAAAGCGCCTATTATCCCAACAAAGCTCATGGAATAGTAGGAGGCAATTCCACCATGCACATTTATAGGAAAATGACAGACTGGTTGCTGGAAAATTTAAAAGACAACCAAACCCCCGTCGGGCTGGCCAGCGATGGTAGGAAAGGGTTATAAGATTTATATTTCAAGACCAGTATACAAAGCTCCATAAGGTTTTAATGATGCCAGTCTTTTGAGGCAAGTATTGTAAAACTTTATGGGGCTTTCGCTTTATGGATCTGTTAGTTTTCTCCTTTTTAAATTCCTTTTTCTTTCTTATACCATTATCAATTGAATAGTACGGATATTGTTTGGGATATTGACCATTCACCATTGACCATTCACGACCCAATTACCATACTACTCAATTACATCTGGTATTATACCATCTTCTAGTATATCACTGTCACTGTCCCCTGTCTTGTGAAAACGTCCCCTCCGTCACACTGCAATTCAGTAACATAAACGTATGAACCAACGGGCACTAGCTTACCATTATACTTTCCATCCCAGGCAGAAGAACGGTCATCCATGTAAAAGTTCTTCTTCTCAAACATCAATGCTCCCCACCGGTTAAATATGCGCATAGATTTTACAATGCTAACACCTTTACCTTTGATATAGAACACTGCATTCTTTTGGTCATTATTAGGCGTAAAAGCATTGGGTATAAAAATGTAAGCATCAGAACAAAGTAGCTTGATCTGAACTGTATCCAAATTTTCACAGCCATACTCATTTTTCACACTTACCGTATAAGTCATTGGCTTCCTGGGTAAAACAGTAGGTGTAGCACAACTGGTACAGCTTAAATAATCACCCGGCGACCAATTCCATTCCTTTACATCATTGCTTACCGTAGGTTGTAAACGCCTTGAATCACCTGTCAGCATTTCAATATCTGCACCTGCATTTATGGTTGGTCTCGGATATACGGTTACCTCTACTTCTGCTTGATCTGTAAAGCATTGGTATGCATCAAAGCCTGTAACTGTATACCGGGTAGATCCATTGGGTGTGGCAACTGGATTGGCAATCGTGGTATCACTTAATTCCCTGTTTACATCTGTCCACATATAGGCTGCTGCACCGGAAGCTTTTAATTGCACACTCTTACCTGTACAAACAAAAGTACTGTTGTTAACATTCATCTTAAAAGGCCGTGCAACTGTTACGGTCACTGAGTCAGCGTTTACACAGCCATGCTCATTGGTTACGGTAACTGAATAATTGCTGGTGTATTCTGGTGAGGCAATTGGGTTGGCAATAGTCGAATTACTCAACTTTGTAGCGGGCGTCCACGAATAGGCTACACCTCCAGAGGCTGCAAGTTCGATGGAATTTCCAAGGCAGATTACTGGTTGTTGAGGCAAAATGGTAATAGAAGGTTTGGCATGAACAGAGAGCGGAAAGCTGGAAGTATCCCTGCACCCATCATGCTCCACTACTAATTGCACCGGATAATTTCCTGGATCTTTGTACACCTGCACTTCAGGGTTTTGTGAGGAAGACGTTGAGCCGTTGCCAAAGTACCATACCCATTTTAAAGGGTCACTGCTGGATGCAGATCCTTTGAAAAGAGCTGAACCACCCTCACAGATGCCGCTCGGACCACCAATACTGCCTTTTACGGTTTCAAAAATGGTCACTGTTTCTGTTTGCTCTGCCTCACATCCATAAGGCGATGCTACTTTCAGTTTAACCTCATATTTACCCTTTGATAGGTATTTAAAAGAAGGTAAACGGATATCTGAACTGTCTTTGGCAACCCCTGTTCCAAAATCCCAATGATACAACAATGTCTGCTGCATTTGTTCGGCGGCTATACTCTTGATGTCGGAGTCAAAGAAAACTTCTGCCGAATCACAGATCTGCATCGGAATTCCTTTAATGGCAATATTCAGACTATCGATCACTACTTTATTTCCAAGCTCGTATGTTGCCGAGCAACCGCTTGCGTCTTTCATGATCAATGAAGGTGTGTATATACCCGGCGTTAAATATTTATGTATGGCAAAGGTGTCTTGGGTTTGCTTTAACGTGCCATCACCTAAATCCCAGGTGTAAGAGGTAGCATTCAAAACTTCTGCGCTTAAGGTAACATCCAATGTATGGCAACCGAAGAGGGTATCTGCTTTTAACCGGGCATATGGCCCTTTAACCGTTAAATATTCAATGGCAGAATCCATAGCATTATTCTCGCCATATGCATACAAGACTACTCTGTAAACCCCGGGCTTGTAGTATGTACGGCTCGGACCACTTTGATCCCCCCCATTACCTCCATCACCAAAATCCCAGGCCAGTGCGTTTGCATTGGTAGAACCACTGGTAAAGTATGCAACCAATGGAGGGCAATTGTTATTATTGATATACCTGGTAGTAAACGTAAAGGCCGCTGTTACATTCCTTATATAAATCACCTGCATGGCAGTGTCTGCGCAAGTGTTGCTGGCATTGGTAGCAATGAGTTTTACTGTATCTGTACCAACATTTGTATAATACTTGGATATATTATAATAATTGGTAGAGGAAGAGCCATCACTATTGAGCCATTTATATTGAGTATTATAACTATTATAATTATTACTGTTATTAAAAAAATCTACAGTTGTATTAGGGAGTACTGATGTTGCTGACGTGCTAATACCGGCTTTTGGACCGCTGGCCTGAACATAATTTGTATAATAGGGTAAGGATGCAGTGCAACCCTCATCATCAGTCACTTTCAATCCAACGTAATAGCCCCCGGGCTGTACATATTGGTGCTTTACAGAACCTCCCTTTGTTGCTGTTTCTGTTTTGCCATCGCCAAAATCCCATTCCCACTTTTTAATGGCTACACCATTCCTACCTTTTGAAGTGTCAATAAATGTAAGCGGTGTTTTAAAACATAGCGAATTCTCTTCAACCTTGAATCCGGCTGTTGGACCTTTAATTTTTAGCGGCAGGTAATCAGTAGTATCCGTGCAGCCAAAATAATAAGAACGCAATATAGCTCTCATATTTTCCTTTCCATTTTCCAATCCGCTTAATGTGCCATTATAGGTTGTTGTCCAGTAATAGTTGGAAGAAGAACTATTATTTCCATTGAAAACCGTTCCATCACCATACTCAAATTTCTCAAAATAATAATGGCTATAATAGGTATTAGGGTAGGGGTTGTTTTCCAGTCCAGAGATTGTAAAATTAAGATTACTGCTCCCGCATACACTGCTTAGGGTAGAACTGATGTCAGGGCTTTGTTTGAGCAAAACATAGACTGTTGTTGAATCTCTTACAGAACACTGGCCATTGCTGGTGGTTAACACTACTTTGTATGTTCCTGTCTTGGTATACGTGTGCTTTACTTCACTCTTTTCTTCATTCAGGGTCATCGCACCAGTTCCATCACCAAAATCCCATACCCATTTGGTTGCCTTCTTAGAGGTTTGTTGAAAGGTTACCTCACCACGTGTGCCATCACAAGTATTGCTTGCATAAGATATCTTGGGGAAGGGAGGTGTAACTTGTATGTAATTTTGTTTTTCTACGGTATCATAACAACTACCATTGGCCACAATGAGTTTTACAGTAAAGTTTCCCTCATCATAGTACTGATGCGCAGGATTTTGAAGATTTAAATTATAGTCATATCGCCCATCTCCAAAATTCCATATCCAGCTCGTTACGGGTCCTGTTGATTTATCGTTGAATATTACTGGCGTGTTACCGCAAATATTGTAGCCCGAAGAAGAAATAAAATCTGCTTTAGGCTTTTTATACACTTGTACGGAATAATACTCAGCAACTTCCTTACAACCATCTTTTGTCGTAAAATTCAACTTGACCGTAAAGGTTCCCTCCGTATTAAAAGTTACCTCAGGGGTTTTATCAGTTGAAGTGATGCCATTGCCAAAGTCCCATTTATATTCTGTTATTTCATCACTGCTGGAGGCGGCAAATTTCATCTTAAAGCCGGGGCAACCTGAACTTCCTGATGGACTGGTGGAGCTTAGATAATAAATATTTGCAGTTGGCTTGTAAATATGCAATGATTTGAAAAATATAGGAGAACTACAACCTTCAGTATTGGTGGCTCTCAATGCTGCAGTATAATATCCATTTGACTGATAGGTATAAGAAGGCGCTTGCTCTTTAGAATCGGGATCAAAACTGTAGTAATTATAATTGAAATCCCATTCCCATTTTACGGCAGATGTAGTATTTTCTTTGAATTTAATGGTTACAGGAGCTCCGCATACACCGTTCATGTCCGCTATAAAGTCCTGAACATTTGGAGCGTCCTTTACTGTTACCGTTTTTTCAACAGTTTCTTCACAACCGCCAAAGTTGTTGATAAGTTTTACTTTATAAGTACCTGTCGTATTAAATGTGTAAGTGGCGGCGTTACTCGTCGAATAAGGATAACCACCATCACTGATACTCCAGGTAGCATATGTAGGTGTGGGGGTGCTGTTACTGATAAAGTTTGCAGCAGTACCTTTACAAACCAGTTGTGGTACAGAGAAATCTGTCGTAAAGTTGGCAACGTTTATATAATTCGTTTGTGTGGCATTAGCAGTGCAGCCATCTTCATTTTTGGCTGAAATCTTTACTGTATAAACCCCTTTTTTATTATAAGTATAGGTAGGATTATCTTGAGTAGAGGTCTTCCCATCTCCAAAATCCCATGAATAGCTAATATTACCTGGTCCGGTGGTTTTATTGATAAAGTTAACAGCATCAGTTTCCTTGCAAAGCACTGTTTTATTGGCAGAGAATTCTGCTTTAAGAGCCGGCAGTACATCCACCATGTTTGGTTTTTCCAGGGTGTTGACACATCCGTGGCTGTTCGTTACTGTTAAACTTACTGAAGCTTTCTGGGCAAAATTATATGTATGGGAAATCTGGTTTTGATTCTGGCTCTGTTGTGTATTGCCATCTCCAAAATCCCAGAAGTGATTAGAAATAGTGCCATCACCGGCTGTTGAACTACTGTTAAAACTCACTGGCAACGGCATACAGCCCTTTGCAATGGAAGCGGAAAAGGCAACTGTAGGCTTTTTATAGACTGTAATGGTTGCTGATTTGGAGACGGTTTGAGCACCATCTTTTACGGTTAACGTTACAGTATATGTTTTTTCATCTTTATAAGTGGCACCAGCACTAGGTAAAACGGATGAATTCCCATTCCCGAAATCCCACTTATAGGTAGTGCTGCCAGAGGTGCCAGTACTGGTATTCGTAAAAGATACCGTTAAGGGGGAGCAACCGCTTGCTTTGTCAATGGTGAAATCTGCTTTTAATTGTGCTGATGCAATTTTGCTGGCAAATAAAACCAGGCACAATAAGACACTTTTACAATATCTGTTTCCAGTAGTTAGTTGGTGCATTGTTTAAATAAGTTGTTACCCTGTTTTCGTTGCAATAAATGTCAAACAATCCTAAATGCCATCTGTTATGACAATAGCCATTACTATTTATCGGTCATCATCTTAGTGTAAATGTTTCTACTGTTTCATAAATCCATCGCAAAGGATTGAGGAAATAGTTAGTTGGTGCTTCTGATGGTTAGAGGAAGAAGTACCGAAGATAATAAAAGTCCTGTATATGTCTGAAAGGCGCTTATTGGTTTGTGTTGTTGCCTCTAAGGGAAATTGATTATGGAAGTAATTGCATTTGTTTCAGTTTTGTTTTAAAACCTTTTGCGGCTTCGGTATACCCCCCATCAGATCCGTCAACAAAATGTATATGCTTGGCGTTGCGGTTTTCAATATAGCAGGTAATAATGCTCTCCTTGCTGGCATGATGGCCATATACCAATAGGTTTTCCTTTTCCCTGGCAGACAGGTAGTCCATGAATTGCGCATGTCTGTCACTCCTGCCAGAAACGATTGTATTGATCCGTCCGTCTATGACAAGTATATCTGCATGGGCAACTAACTGCGTAAGATAGTCTTGGCCTTTAAGATGATTAAGTTCCCAATTATACTTAAAGTAGTACCTGCCCAAAAATGTATATACAAATGAGGAAATGAAGTAACCTATTTTCCATTTGCCGTACTTGGCAAGCATCTCCTTTTTAAGCTTGCCGAAACTTAATAATAGTTTTAGCCGGTCTGGTGATATAGGATGCCGCTGGACTTGGTTACCAAATATGTCCTCTACTGTATGCAATACATCCCTATATATGTTTAACTGTTTCTCAGGATGCAAAGCCTCAATTAAATAACATACAATTTCATTTTCTTCGCTGGGGGCCTTTATTTTATCCCATCTGCATTCCAGTCCGGTTAGATTCAGTTCGCCTATGTTTTCATTTTCATTATTTTCATTTGTCAGAGATTGTTTGATCCTTTGCTCCGCATACCGCAGACCATCACCTATAATTATGGCCTTATTAAAATAGCTGTCAATCTGCTGCTTGGCGATTTTTATAAAGTGTCCTGCTTCTAGTATATCTTTTATAGATATGCTCCCGATATGCATTTCCAATCCAAAATTTTTTATACTGTTTTTATTGTGGGTAGTTAAGGCTGCTACGACATCACTAAATATTGGTCCAGGTACTAATACTGTACCGCCATCCCCTCCGAAGAAAAAGGGGATTTCAACTTTATACTTTTTGACGATGTTTAATGCTGCGATCAAACTGCCTGCGGCAACCAGGTTTACATCATTATGCCTGCCGGCATTGACAGCGGCCGTCGAATTCTTTACATCGGCAATGATCACATACCAGCTATCAGGCACTTCGGAGAAGCATTCTGGTTGCAAAACATCAGTTACAGAAATGCTTAATGGAGTGAGATCACTATAGAAGTCGATTTCATTCATGAGGCTTGGAGTTGGAAATGAACTTCAGTAGCTAAAATTAAGAAGTTTAAGCCCTATTTTTACCTTCATGAAAAGGATATCAATTTTGCTCTCAATTTTTTCCCTTATGTATTTAGGTGGCAAAACTCAGGATGTAAGAATGCCATTGTATCCTGCTAATGCTATTCCCAATTATCAGAAAACCTCAGAAGTAGAAAAGCGGGATACCACAGGCACTCTACGCATCAGCCTCGTGCAGCAACCCGACATTGCAGTTTATTTACCTACAAGAGGAATTGCAACAGGCCAGGCAGTTGTGATCTGCCCTGGTGGCGGTTACGGCATTCTTGCTTATGACAAGGAAGGTACTGATTTTGCCAAGTGGCTCAATTCAAAAGGCATTGCTGCAATTGTGCTTAAATACAGGTTACCTAATTCCAGGAGTAATATAGTTCCACATCAGTCGCCCCTGCTGGACGCCAAAAGGGCAATTCGCCTGGTGAGAGCCAATGCTTCTATGTGGAACATTCAAAAAGATAAGGTAGGGGTCATTGGCTTCTCTGCCGGCGGACACCTGGCCTCAACGCTTGGCACCCATTTCGATGCTGGTAACCCGTCTGCCGCAGATTCTGTAGAGCGTTATAGCTCCCGTCCGGATTTTATGATTTTAGCTTATCCTGTGATCACCATGAGCAAGCCGTATATGCACGTTGGCTCAAGAAACAATCTCATTGGTGCTAACCCAACTGAAGAACTAGCGAATTTATATTCCAATGATCTGCAGGTAACCAAAGAAACGCCTCCTACTTTCATCGTGCATGCTACAGACGATGGCGGCGTCCCTGTTGAAAATGCTTTATCCTTCTACCAGGCACTAAAGACTAATGGCGTCCCTGCCGAAATGCACATTTACCCTAAAGGCGGCCATGGCTTTGGTCTTGCCACAGGTAGAGGTTACCTTGAAACCTGGACCGACCGTTTATCCGATTGGCTAAAGACAATGAAATAGCTAAGATCCGCATTTCATTTTCACATTTTCAAATTTTCAAATTGTTCTAATGTCTCGTTTACTTTTCACCTTTCTTTTCCTTTTTGCTATAGGCACCTGCTTGGGACAGGCACCTTTACAAATGAAGAAACCAAACATTATAATTATCCTTGCCGATGATATGGGTTATTCCGATATAGGCTGTTTTGGTTCTGAAATCCAGACTCCAAATCTGGATGTATTGGCCAAAGAAGGCCTTCGGATGACACAATTTTACAATGCTGCTCGTTGCTGCCCAACCAGGGCTTCACTCCTTACAGGTGTTTACCAGCATCAGGCGGGTGTTGGTCATATGGTAAATGAGAGGCCGATCCCAGCATACCAGGGCTACCTTAGTGATAACTGCGTTACAATTGCCGAAGTATTGAAAGAAGGAGGTTATCAAACCTATATGGCCGGAAAATGGCATGTAGGGGAAAAGCGCCCGCACTGGCCGCTTGATCGTGGCTTTGACCACTACTTTGGATTGATCAATGGTGCAAATAGTTATTTTGAACTCCGTCCTTATCGTCCAAAGCAAAAGCTGACCATTGCTTTGGACAATGAACCTTTTCAGCCTGGTGAAGGTTATTATGCCACTGATGCGTATACCGATTACGCCATGAAGTTTCTGGATGAAAACAAGGGAAGCGGCAAACCATTCTTTCTATACCTGGCTTACCAGGCACCGCATTGGCCATTACACGCGCTGAAAGACGACATTGCCAAATATAAAGACCGGTATAAAGGTGGTTGGGATAAACTTAGAGAAGAACGTTTTAACCGCATGCAAAAACTTGGCATCCTGGACAAAAGCGCAAAACTTTCTGAAAGACATGAAAAGGTACCAGCCTGGGAATCTATATCTGACACAGAAAAAGAGAGTTGGGCTGTTAAAATGGCCGTGTATGCCGCTATGATCGACCGTTTGGATCAAAACATAGGGCGCCTCCGCAGAAAATTGGAAGAATTGGGTGAAGATAAGAATACCATGATCCTGTTCCTGTCTGACAACGGAGGGAGCTATGAACAGATTGGTGGTCAAGGCTTTACACCTGAAATTAAAGCTGCTAATAAAATGCCGGCTAGCGATCCGGCATCCTTCACGGCTTATGAATACCCAGGCGCTAATGTCAGTAACACTCCCTTCCGATATTTTAAGCGTTATGTTTACGAAGGTGGTATTGCTACTCCTTTTGTGGCTTATTTTCCTGGTGTGGTAAAAGCGGGGCGCACCAGTAGCCAGCCTGCTCATATTACAGATATTATGGCTACTTGCCTGGATCTGGCTGGGATACCCTATCCTAATTCTTATAAGGGGCACACCGTAACTCCGGCAGAAGGTACGAGCCTGAAACCCTTGTTCCAGGGAAAAAAATGGAAACGCCATGATGCTATTTTCTTTGAGCACGAAGGCAACAGGGCAGTGCGCCAGGGTGATTGGAAATTGGTTTCTGAATACCCCACTAACAAGTGGCAGTTGTATAACATTAAAACCGACCGGTCAGAACTCACAGACCTTAGTACCAAATATCCGGAAAAAGTTGCTGAATTAGCGACTCTTTATGATTCCTGGGCCAAACGGGCAGGTGTTGTCCCCTTTGCACAGATAGATACAGGTATCAGGGATTGAGTTTTTGACAGATCCAGGTATCCTAAATCTTCTATAATCCTTACTAAATCCGCAAATCATAGATATTTTCTAGTTTTGCAGGCCACCTGGATTAAAAGTGAAGTACGAACCATATTTTATGAAACAAGCCACCTTTGATATAATTGAAACCGCTAATGATGCCATTTTTATAATAAACCTGGACGGTTTAATCGTTGATTGTAATAGTGCCGCTGAGAATTTGTATGGCTACAACGATCGCTATTTAATAGGGAAGCCATTTTCATTTCTTTTACCCAATGAGCGCCTTAACGAGTATAAAGATGTTCTTAATAAGATCCTATCGGCCAAATATGTTGAGCCATTCGAATCTGAAAGGATAACTTCTGAGAAAAACGTATTAAAGGTTTCTACATCTTTCTCACCTGTCAGAGATGAAAGCGGCAATATTGCCTGTATATCTTGTATTGAAAGAAAATTGGTAAGAAGTGAAACCTGGGACAATTCAGACGTACTAAGGGCAAGAGAAGCGCTTTTGAAGGCTGGCCGTAAAATGAATGCGCTTTTGCAAAGCACAAGAGAAGGTATTTATCTATATGATACCAGCTTGAAGCTGATCCTCGTGAACGAGCAGGGAGAGAAGTTCGCCGAAATGAGATCAGGTGAAAAGCCAGTTATTGGCCAACATGTTTCTGAATTTACAAGAGAAGACGAGATTGAAAGCGTGGAGAAAATATTGCAGAAAGTACTTGAAGGCCACCCATATGATATTGAGCGGAACATACCTTCCAAAGATGGTTCACTTTGGCTGCATTTAACTTATAACCCTGTAAAAGAAAAGGATACCGTTATTGGGATTTGCATCGTGGCAAGAGATGTTACTGAACTAGTGCACTCTCGTGAAAGCTTGGTAACTGCCCGCCAGAGGGCCGAACAAAGTGAACGGCTGCAAGAGCAATTCCTGGCCAATATGAGTCACGAAATACGGACCCCACTCAATGGTATTGTTGGGATGAGCAACCTGCTGTTGAATACACCTGTAAATGACCAGCAGAAAGAGTTTTTACAAAGCATTTTACATTGTTCAGATAGCCTTCTTTTCCTGATCAATGATATACTTGATCTTTCAAAAATTAAGGCTGGCAAGGTCCGCATTGAAAAGATCCCAATGGATATTTACGATGTATTAGAGGATTTGGTAGTTCCCTTTAAAATAAAGGCACAGGAAAAAAGTATTCGCTTTTCAGTAATGATGGATCCATTGATTCCCAGAACTGTTTTAGGTGATCCGAACCGTTTGGTACAGGTGCTCAACAACCTGTTAAGTAATGCAATCAAGTTTACCGAAAAAGGCACTGTTAAACTGGAAGCAGAACTGGTCGAAAAAACTATGAGTCATATGATTTTGAATTTCACTGTTAGCGATAGTGGTATTGGAATAGATGAACAACTGTTAGAACATATTTTTGAAAGCTTTGCCCAGGAAGGTAGCGATACGGCACGAAAATTCGGCGGCACCGGGCTTGGCCTCGCCATCACTAAGCGGTTGGTTGAATTGCAGGGCGGCTCTATTGCCGTTACCAGTACTAAGGGTAAGGGCAGCCGTTTTGAAGTAAGCCTCCCTTATCAACTGGCTGATGAAAATAAAATTGTAAAAAAGACAGGGCCCGTAATTACGCTGGCAGAAGATGAAAAACCTGATTTTACCGGTAAGCGGGTGTTAGTGGCAGAGGATAATGAAGTAAACCAGCAGGTGATACAGCATTTGCTAAACGATTATGGTGTTGAAGTAACCATCGTTGCAAATGGTAAGCAGGCAATTGAGTTGCTGGAGCTTGATCCGCAGTACGACTTATTATTGCTCGATTTGCGTATGCCGGTTATGGATGGTTTCCAGGCCCTGTCATGGATAAGGCAAAAATTAAAACTGCCAATACCAATTATAGTGTTAACAGCCTCTGTGCTTAGAGATGAAAAAGAACGTTGCCTGGAAATTGGTGCTAATGATTATCAAGCCAAACCATTTTCCCGTCCTGTATTAGTACAGTGCCTGCAAAAGTTCCTGATTTAGAACAGGAAACTTGCCTTTTTATTAGGGAAATCAAGTTTATAGCTTTGGCGTTTCCCATTTACTGTTACATGCATGATATTGATTTGTTGATCAGTCAAATCTTGTAAAATGGAATTCTCAATATCAAGATTTTTAATAGATATAATGGGAGCAACTTCAAAATAGCAAAATACTGCTTCGCTGTCTTTTTCAAAACCCACATAATTCAGGTGTAAAGCTTTGCCGTCTGCTATTAATTTCAGGTGTTTGTTAATATAATCATTAATGAATTTGCCATTTTCAGCCTTCTTTTTTTCATCTGAAAGATTAATGGGCTTTTGATAATTCTGCTTTAAGATGTTTTCGAGATCATCGATAAATATTTTACTGCTAATTTCTACCGATCTTTCCTCTTTGTTGTGGGCTATTTCTGTAACGCTTACATAAAAGGGATGGTACATTTCTTTTATCCCCATGAACAAAGACAATGAAATCAACCATTTATAAAGCAAGAAGGCCATCGATCCATAAATTTGTATGATTACAAAAGTCTGGTTTATTTTGAACGCAAGTTTTTATGAAAGGTTAAAAGAATGAGTGAATTTGGATTTTATTTTGGACTGGGGTGGGAGCACATCATGAGTACGGATGCCCTCGATCATATATTATTCGTACTGGTATTGGCTGCTATTTATGTACTTAATGACTGGAAACAGGTGCTGGTACTGGTTACAGCATTTACCATTGGCCATTCGATTACCCTGGTTCTGAGTACGCTCAACATCGTTAAAATAAAAACAGAGTTGGTAGAGTTCTTGATTCCGTGCACGATTGTTTTTACAGCAATTACTAATATTTTTCAGAAAAGTTTTACACATAAAGCCATACGGATCAATTACTTACTAGCGTTATTCTTTGGGCTTATCCATGGCCTGGGCTTTGCCAACACTCTGCGTTTTATGCTTGCCCGCGACCAGAACCTGGGTTGGGCACTATTTGGATTCAATGTTGGTTTGGAAGCGGGGCAAATTGTTATAGTAGTCCTTATACTTTTGCTAGCACATTTACTGATGAAATTTTTTAAAGTCCCACGCCGTGATTGGGTACTTTTTATCTCTGCTGGCGTTTTTAGCCTGGCATTAAAAATGGCAATTGAAAGAAGTTGACTTTTAGTAAATTATATAAACATCAAAATATGAGGAGAGTCTTATTTGTTTGCATTTTGCAGATTTTGACTGGCGGTTTTGTGATGGCGCAGAATATTCAAAACAATCCTGGGTCTAATCATGCCAACAAGTTTGAGCAGTTGGGTTCTATTTTGCCTACACCTAATGAATACCGTACGGCAAGTGGCGCACCGGGTCCAAAATATTGGCAGCAGCGTTGTGATTACGATATTAAAGCAGAACTGGACGAGCAGGCCCTGAAACTTACAGGCAGTGAAACTGTGACTTACCATAACAATTCGCCAAATACACTTACCTATTTATGGCTGCAATTGGATGAAAATCAGCATAGCTCTATAAGAAATGCTAATTACCAGACCAGCAGCAGTATGCCAAAGCAGACAACTGTTGAAGCTTTAGACGCGATGGAAGAAAGCAGGAAAGACAACGGTTATGGTATCAATATTACCAAACTTACCGATGCTCAGGGCAAGTCCTTGACCTACACCATTAACAAAACAATGATGCGGGTAGAATTGCCTTTGCCTTTAAAACCGGGACAAAAGTTTTCTTTTAATGTGAACTGGAACTATAAGATTTCAGATCGCATGTCAAAAGGTGGCCGTGGTGGGTACGAATACTTTCCGGTAGATGATAACTACTTGTTTACAATTTCGCAATGGTATCCTAGATTATGTGTATACAGTGATTTCCAGGGTTGGCAGAACCACCAGTTTGCCGGCCGGGGCGAGTTCGCCCTTACTTTTGGAAACTTTAAAGTACAAATGACCGTTCCGGCAGACCATATCGTGGGTTCTACTGGTGAATGTCAAAATTATACTCAGGTACTTTCCCCCGCCCAATTGACCCGTTGGAAAACTGCACAAACCGCCAAAGAGCCTGTTGAAATAGTTACACTTGCAGAGGCAATGGAAAATGAAAAGGAAAAGGCCAAAGACAAAAAGACCTGGATATTCCATGCTAATAATGTGCGGGATTTTGCCTGGACCTCCAGTCGCAAATTTGTTTGGGATGCCATGCCGGCTTTGGTTGAAGGCAAAAAGGTGATGTGCATGAGCTTTTATGGTAAAGAGGCCTATGGTCTGTACCGTAAATTTTCTACCAAGGCTGTTGCCCATACTATTAAAACGTACTCAAAATTCACAATTCCTTATCCCTATCCCGTGGCGCAGAGCGTGGAAGCTGCCAACGGAATGGAGTATCCAATGATCTGCTTTAACTATGGTCGTACAGATAAAGATGGCACCTACAGCGAAGCAACCAAATATGGTATGATCGGTGTGATCATTCATGAAGTTGGACATAATTTCTTTCCTATGATCATCAATAGCGACGAACGGCAGTGGACGTGGATGGATGAGGGGCTGAATACGTTTGTGGAATACCTGACCGAGGAGCTATGGGATAACAAATTCCCATCCCGTCGTGGCCCGGCTTGGTTGATCACAGACTATATGAAGCTGCCAAAAGACCAGTTGGAGCCTATTATGACCAATTCTGAAAACATTATTGGCTTTGGTCCTAATGCTTATGCCAAACCCGCCACTGGCTTGAATATTTTGAGAGAGACCATTATGGGGCGCGAATTATTTGATTATGCCTTTAAGGAATATGCCCGTCGCTGGGCTTTCAAACACCCTACACCTGCTGATTTTTTCCGTACCATGGAAGATGCAAGTGCAGAGGACCTTGACTGGTTTTGGAGAGGCTGGTTCTACAGTACAGATGTTGTGGATATTTCGCTGGATTCTGTAAAATTTGCCCGGGCAGATGTTAGTGCCCAGCCTCCTAAAGACACAATGGTTTTGCAAAACCTGCCTAAGCCAATGGTGCCGGCTTTTGACGACCTTTCAAAAGTGCGTAACCGCATGGATACTTCTATTAAGTTCTTAACAGATGAGGATACCAGCCTTCGTGATTTTTACTGGCGCTATGCACGCGGCCTGGAGCCCTATGATACAAGCTTGTATGGTGTAGCTATTTCATCAAATCTTGATGTTCTTGATGAGGCGCCAAGTCAGAAATATAAAAACAAGTTTTTTTATGAACTAACGTTTAGCAATAAGGGCGGGCTTGTTATGCCAATTATTATTGAATGGACTTATAAGGATGGCGCTAAAGAATTAGAGCGTATACCCGCACAGATATGGCGTTATAATGAAAACAAAGTGGTAAAGTTCTTTATGAAAGATAAAGAAGTTGTTGCTATTAAATTAGACCCGATGAGGGAAACTGCAGATATAAACGAAGGCAACAACACATGGGGGCAGATCACACCGGAACCTTCACGCTTCCAGTTGTTCAAGCAAAAGCAAGGAGCATCCCGGGGGCAATCCACCGGCATCAATCCTATGCAAAAAGCAGACACGAAGAAAGGCTTATAACGGATCCTCTTTTATTATATGAGTGTTTGTGAAAACCACTTCCTTAAGAGAAGTGGTTTTTTATTAAATTGGATGTATCAATTTGTTGAACAGGAACCAATAAGCGAAGAGCAATCTTTATATCTCAAAAATTTGGATTTGATTTCTCTGCGACTATTTTTGCATGCAAAAATTACCTCTTATGAGAAAAGTCTTCCTGTCCCTGACATTTTTGAGTATAGTTTGTGCTTTTACTTTTTCCTCCTGTGAGAAAGTAAAGGAGGCCGTTTTTGAATCTTTTACTGCAACTGGAGCCGACTTTAAGTTTACTATCCCTGTGATAACAAGTACATCAACTGAAACAGCCATTGGAACTTATAGTATAAACTTTAACCTCGATAGTGCAATTAAAGCAGCTACAGGTGGAGTGTTTGGAGTTGGTGTCGTGAAACAAGTAAATCCGGAAGAAATTACCTTGACTTTACTCAATCCTGATCCCCTAAACAACCTGGCAAACTTTGAAAGCCTGAATGTTAAGATCAGTGCACAAGGCAGTGGCAATCCCACTTTTATTGCGTCATTGGCAAATCCTGATACCTATGCAACAACAGTAAGCCTGACTGTTGACAAATCAAAGCAGTTGTTGAATTTTTTAAAAGCTTCTTCAATAACATATGAGGCAACAGGTAAAGCCCGGCGTGTCACTACCAAACAACTCAATGCTCAATTAGTTGTAAAGCTGAAGTTTAAATAAGAAACGAAAACCTATTTCTTTTATTTTATAAGAAGAGGGGCTCCCTAAATGCTATAAGGGAACCCCTTTTTTTAAAAATAAAAGATTCAGGAAGTAATTAGGGCAATAGTTGTTTAGAAAGCAATTAAGTAACCGTATATTTGAGCTAATGCGATCCTTTTCATACGAAGTAAGCGCCGACTAAAAATTGATAGGTCTTTGGTTTAGGGTTTTTATGGTTATAGTTATAGTGACTTCTCATTTCGATAGTTTGGAAATGCTACGTTAACCATTTAATTAAGATAGATGAAACAATCATCTGCTGATTTGATGCTTCCCGATTTTCGCGTCTTATTCGAATCGGCACCTGGCCTGTACTTGGTTCTGTCACCAGATCTCAAAATAGTGGCAGTTACCGATACCTATCTGAAAGCAACGATGACCAGGCGGAATGAAATTATGGGTAGAGGCATTTTCGAAGTTTTTCCCGACAACCCTAATGATCCAGCCGCTTCCGGGGTTAGCAATCTATATAGCTCCTTAAAAAGAGTGCTGAAAACAAAAGCTCCGGATGCAATGGCTGTTCAGAAGTATGATATTCCTCGCCCTGAGTCTGAAGGAGGGGGATTTGAAGAACGATTCTGGAGTCCTTTAAATACGCCAGTACTAGGGCCGGATCAGGAGGTGAAATATATTATCCACAAGGTTGAGGATGTTACCGATTTCATCAAACTGAAACAAAAAGGCACAGAGCAGCAAAAAGTCACGGAAGAATTAAAAACCCGAGCCGGGCAAATGGAAAATGAGATTATCCTTCGGGCCAGGCAATTACAGGAAGCCAATCAGAAGCTTCGTGAAGCAGAACGGATGAAGGATGAATTTTTTGCCAATGTCTCTCATGAGCTTCGTACCCCACTCACTTTAATACTGGCGCCCCTTGAATCTATACTGGCAAAAGGTTTCGGACCTTTATCTTCAAAGCAGACAGAAGGTTTGAAAGTGATACATAATAATGCCATACGCCTTTTGCAAATGGTAAATGCATTATTAGATTATTCAAAGCTGGAAGCAGGCAAAATGATCGTTCACCGGGAACCTACAGATGTAGGGTTATTATCAGAATCCATTTTTTCTGACTTCAGGCCCCGGCTGAAACAAAAAAATATCATTGGCTGTTTAACATTACAGCCAACAAAAATATACGCGTCTATTGATCGCTACTTCTACGAAAAAATATTATTCAATCTTTTATCTAATGCTGTAAAATTTACAAATGCCGGCGGAAGTGTAAACGTTTATGTGAACGCTATAAACGACAGGCTGCAGATTAAAGTGAAAGACACTGGCATTGGTATTCCTCTGGAAAAACAAAAGGATCTTTTCAAAAAATTTACGCAGTTAGAAAGCTCTTCCACCCGCAGGTTTGAAGGAACTGGTTTGGGCTTGGCTATTGTTAAAGATTTTGTCGAACTCTTGAATGGGAAAGTAACTGTGGAAAGCGAGCCAGGAGAGGGTTCTACCTTTACAATAGAAATTGAAGCGCCAGCCGTTGATGTGCAACAGGCTGAAAAGACAAAAGCGATCAGCACGTTTGTCCCCCAATATGATGAATTGAGTGTTGATATAAACGATAACTTTCTGTTGCAAACCAGCAAACCCAAATTGCTGATAGCAGAAGATAATCCTGAACTCGCTGCCTACATAGCCGGTTTGTTGCAAAGTATTGGCATTGTAAAAGTTGCTGCCAATGGAGAAGAAGGATTAGCATTGGCTAGGGAGTGGGAACCTGATTTGATACTTTCAGATGTAATGATGCCGCAAAAGGACGGACTGAGTTTATGCAGCGATATAAAATCCGATCAAAAAACGGCTAAAATACCTGTTGTTTTGCTTACCGCCCTTACCGACCGCGATTCACTTTTGAGAGGCTGGAAAGCAGGTGCAGACGAATATCTTTACAAACCCTTTCATCCTGAAGAATTGTTAACTCGAATCAGAACGCTCCTGGTAAATACTGAGAAACGTAATGAATTGGACAAAAAGTTAGAACAATTAAATAGCGAACTGGAAGGCAAGGTTAAGGAAAGAACAGCACAACTTTCCCAATATACAGAACAATTAAACCGTAAAATCGACGAACTCGAACAATTTGCATATGTGGCCTCGCACGATTTACAGGAGCCTCTGCAAACAATTTTAAGCTTTGTTGAACTGCTGCGTACCCGGTATCAAAATATTTTTGACGAAAAGGCATCCCTGTGTATGCACTTTATTGTAGAAGCTACTGAACGAATGCAAGCATTAATCACTGGATTACTGGAATATTCCAGAATTGGAAAGCAAGACGAAAAGGAAAGGGTCAATTGCAATAGTATCCTGAAAGCGGTTATTGTAGATCTAAATGCCACGATCACGAAAAACAATGCTCAAATTCAATCAGAAGATCTGCCTGTCTTGTATGCTTATCCGGTAGAACTCAGACTGCTCTTCCAAAATCTGATCAGTAATGCCATCAAGTTCAGAAAAAAAGACGTACCACCGCAAATAAGAATTGCAGCAAAAAAGGAAGACGGCGAATGGAAATTTTCAGTTTCTGACAACGGAATAGGCATTGACCCCCGCTATCACGAAAGAATTTTCATGATTTTCAAACGACTTCACAATCGAAAAGACTATAATGGAGCAGGGATTGGTCTTGCCTTCTGCAAAAAAATTGTAGAAATTCACAGTGGTAAAATATGGGTCACTTCCAGTCCTGGCAGGGGAAGTACCTTTTATTTTACAATAAAAGAATAAATACATGGCAGTTAGGAAAAAATTGAACACTGTATGGTTAGTAGATGATGATGAGGCAACTAATTATTTAAATACATTGCTTGTAGAGGAATCAGGTATAGCTGAGCACATTGAAGTAATGGAAAGTGCCGGTACAGCGTTGGATTACCTGACTGCGAAAGATCATTCCAGTGGAGAAGCCCACCCCTTACCCGATTTGGTTTTTCTTGATATCAACATGCCCTTGATGAGCGGATGGGAATTTCTGGATGAATATCAGAAATCATCTAAAGCCCAAC
>CBKWHA010000028.1:0-32397 GCA_966674115.1 uncultured Chitinophagaceae bacterium | reverse complement strand
TCAAAGCTCACCATTTGAAATCGATTCATAGACCATTTTTTTAATTGGTAAATGCTCATATGGAGCATACATATTTTATTTAAAATACACTGTTCAAACCGAATGACAGGCTACTCTTAAGCATTTGGCAAAACATTCCACCTGTTGATGCTGTTTACCATTTACTGTTTAATGAAGCAGTGAATTGAAGATGATTAAACTTGCTTGGGAGGAGGGGAGTTAGGCTCAGAAAAAAGTACAGTAAAACTTTCAGTATAATAGGATTGATGACTTAAAGGAAAATCAGTAAATCCAAAATGATAAATATCGGGATGGAAATAAAAAAGTTCTACAGAATTGATATCTTTCTCAATATCGGGTTCATCATTATCAGGAACTTCTATGTGAAAAACATTTTCGGATAAGAGCTCATAAACACTCTCTATATCATTAATGGCTAAGTCTTTACTGATACGGGAAGTACTTTTGAATGAAGTTGCTACATCCGGCACGTCAATAGAAATATTGATCATTTGAAGGAGCAGTATCCAACAAACAAGCTGTTTTAAAATATATTTCAGCGGCTTAGTCTTCATTGTTAAGTTTAGTAAAATTATTGAATAAGGTTTTAGCGCATTATAATTATATGTTAAGGATTTTAACTTTTTTTCGCTCAAAAAAGTAGCTGATTGATGAAAATAGGATAAAGTTGAGCTTCAGCTACTCAGGACCGTGGCACACTTTTTCAAATGAAGAATTGCTCAATTGTGGAAAAATATTTGCTGCATATAATTGAGATAATTGTTCATTTTTTAAAATTATAAACTATGGCAAATTATGATCAAAACCGTGGTTACCGATCTTATGACGATGACCGGGATTGGGATATGAACCGCAGGCGATATAGACGGGAAGATGAGTATAATCGTGAAAACTATGGCGGTTATGGAAATATAGGATATACGCCGTATAGAGAGGAGAAGAACTGGAGGCGGGAATATGAAGGTGAACCATATAGCGATATGAGGAATGTAAGTTATGGTGATATGTATCATGGAAATGTAGAAAGGCGCGAATGGGAAACTAACCAGGCCCAGGGTGGCCGCTATGCCAATAGGGGAATGAGTGACGCAAGCAGGTATGGCAATGAATATGGCAGCGGTTATGGATCAGCTTACAGATCAGGTTATTATGGAAGAGAAGGTCGTGATTACGATGATATGCGTCAAAGAAGAGAAGGCCGCGACTGGTGGGACCGTACGAAAGATGAAGTAAAATCATGGGTAGGAGATGATGAAGCAGAGCGCCGGCGGGAAATGGATAAAAGAATGGCTGGCATGCACAGAGGTAAAGGTCCACGCGGCTATTCCCGATCAGATGAGCGTATTAAAGAAGATGTTTGCGAACGGCTGAGTGACGATGCTTATGTAGATGCATCTGATATTGACATTAATGTGCAAGGATCAGAAGTGATCTTAAACGGTACGGTAAACAGCAGGGAAGAGAAACATAGGGCTGAGGACATCGCAGAATCTATCTCTGGCGTTCGCAACGTAGAGAACCACCTCAAGGTGAATCCAAGAGCATATGACCATGATACCTATAGCAGATACGATAGAGACTATACTGGCTTTACCGACGAAGCCGGCGGTATCGGCAGAAAATCAGGCACTACCAATGAAGTCATAAGAGACGTAAACAGCGATAGAAATCGCAAATGATGAATGATGAGGGATGAGTGACCTCTCATCCCTCATTCACAAACAAATGTTCCAGATTCCCCGCCCGGAACCACCTGTATCCATATGCCTCCAGTATAATAGTATGCCTTCCCTTTTCATCCGCTACACTTTCTATATTTTTCATCAGATCAATCAATCTTTCCTCACCTGTTTGCTTTACAGTCAATACTAATTCCAAAGGCTTTTCATCAAAATTGTGCAGCACCCATAATGAGTGTCCTTCCAGCCAATAGCACATGATCAAAACTTGTTTAAAACCGCTCTTGATGATCTGCCAGTCACCTATACCAATCTCTGGACATTCCTTACGCAACCTGATGAGTGCTGTCATCCAGTTAAGAAGCGATGAGGGATCGCGGCGCTGATTCTCTACATTCACATGTGTGTAGGAATAAAAGCCCTCATCTATTAAAGGGTGTATCAGTTTATCAGCTCTGGAAAAGCCTGCTCCTTTTTCGGCTGTCCACTGCATTGGTGTTCGCACGGCATCCCTTTCTTTCAAATCAAGGTTATCACCCATCCCTATTTCATCACCATACCTCATCACAGGTGTGCCTGGCAGTGAAAACATCAGGCTATAGGCTTGCTCAATTTGCTGCCTGCTGCCAAGCATAGGAGAGAGCCTGCGTCGTATACCACGATGATAAAGCTGCATATCCGGATCTGGTCCAAAACGGTCAAAGACTTTTTGACGGTCTTCTTCTGTAAGTCGGCCCAGGTCCAATTCATCATGGTTTCGTAGAAATTGTGCCCACTGGTTGGTAGGAAAATGTATCCTTGTGTCTTCTAATGCTTTGATCAATGGTTCAGTATCGCCGGTGGCCAATGTGTAAAAAGCATGCTGGTTCACATAAAAGTTGAACATGAGGTGTATACCGTCGCCCCGTTCCCCAAAATATTGTTTGGTTTCTTCTGGTAATACATTGGCTTCTCCTAAAAGAATGGCATCTCCGCTGCGCCATTGTAAAAAACGGCGCATCTCCATCAGGTATTCAAAATGCAGTTTGGTTTTCTTTTTGCCCGGTACAGGGGATTCTAGTATAAAAGGCACGGCATCCACACGAAAGCCAGCCACTCCTAATTGCAACCAATACCCCATAATTTTAAGAATCTCTTTGCGTACTCTGGGATTATCAGTATTGAGGTCTGGCTGAAAATCATAAAACCGGTGAAAATAATAAGACTTAGACTTTTTATCCAATGTCCATGTAGATTTCTGCACACCCGGAAATACCATTCCTTCATTCCAGTTAGATGGCCTTTTATCAGACCACACATACCAATCCCGGTATTTTGAATCTTTACTGCTCCTTGCATCCTGAAACCACGGATGCTGATCTGAAGTGTGGTTCACAACGAGGTCAATAATGACTTTAATACCCAGTTTTTTGGCTTTGTGCATAAAGACTACAAAATCCCCACTAGACCCATGCCTCTGGTCAACACCATAAAAGTCGTAAATATCATACCCATTATCTTTATTCGGTGTAGGTTGAAAAGGAGCCAGCCAGATCGTGTCCACACCCAGGGCATGCAAATAGTCCAGCCGGCCAGAGAGTCCCTCAAAGTCACCTATGCCATCACCGTCAGCATCCATAAACGTTTCCAGGTCCAGGCTATAAATAACCGCATTTTTATACCAAAGATCTTCAACCATCTTTTTTACAATGGCTATCTAAGAAATTGTGCCAAGTTACCCATTGCCCATTGCCCATTCCCTTCCTTGGCCCTATTTTTTCTGTAACAGCAATACTCTGATCTACTATGAAATATTAATATAAACTCATGAGACATCTTTGGTGGCAAACCGAGGTTATTTACCAAATCTACCCACGCTCTTTCCAAGATAGCAATGGTGATGGTATCGGTGACTTGAAAGGTATTGTCAAACGATTGGATTATTTAAAGTGGCTTGGCGTAAACGCAATTTGGCTTTCTCCGATATATCCCTCACCAATGGCCGATTTTGGCTATGATATTACAGACTACCAGGGCATTCATCCCTTGTTTGGCAATATGGATGACTTCGACGGGCTGTTGCAGGAAGTCCACGCAAGAGGAATGATGCTGATACTGGACCTGGTGCCCAATCATACATCAGACCAGCACCCTTGGTTCCTAGAATCAAAGTCTTCAAGAAATAATCCCAAGCGCGACTGGTATATATGGAAGGATGCCAAAGAAGATGGATCTCTACCTAACAACTGGCTCTCCGTATTTGGCGGGCCCGCCTGGGAGTGGGATGAAATAACCGGGCAGTATTATTACCATGCCTTCCTGAAAGAGCAGCCTGACCTTAATTGGCGCAATCCTGAAGTACAGGAAGCTATGTTGAATATAATGCGCTTTTGGCTGGACAAAGGTGTTGATGGCTTCAGAGTAGACGTAATGTGGCATATGATCAAAGATGAACAGTTCCGTGATAATCCTGTCAATCCGGATTATCAGCAGCATATGGCTACTTATGAGCAATTATTGCCAGTTTACTCTACAGACCAGCCCGAGGTACATAATATTGTTAGAAAAATGCGCCATTTGTTGAATAAATATCCTGAACGCATGATGATTGGTGAAATATACCTGCCTATCCATAAGCTGGTTTCATATTATGGAGTGGAAAATTCAGGCGCACATCTGCCCTTTAATTTCATGCTCATTTCAATACCCTGGGATGCACGCTTAGTTTCTGCTGCAATAGATGAGTATGAAGGTGCACTGCCAAACGGTGGTTGGCCCAATTGGGTTCTTGGTAATCACGACCAGCCCCGTATTACCAGCAGGGTGGGTATACAGCAAGCTAAAGTAGCCGCCATGCTTTTGCTTACACTCCGGGGTACACCTACAATCTATTATGGCGATGAAATTGGTATGCGTGATGTGCCCATTCCTTTCGATGAAGTGCAGGATCCACAGGGCCTCAACATGCCTGATAAAAACCTGAGCCGAGATCCTGCACGTACTCCCATGCAATGGAGTAATGAGCTGCATGCAGGCTTTACTGAGGGCAAACCCTGGTTGCGTTTGGATAAAGCCTTTACCAGACAAAACGTACAGCTACAGAAAGATGATCCTTATTCTATGCTTTCTTTTCACAGGCGCCTGATTCAACTACGGCAGAGTGAACCGTCTTTAATGTATGGCAATTACGCTCCTGTCTATTCAGATCATCAGGTGATTGCCTTTAAGCGCAGTGCAGAAAATTCTCCGCAATTTTTGATCGTACTTAATCTCACACATAGACCCTGTTATTTTAAACCAGAGAATATTTCATTCAGCGGTACTATAGCACTGGCAACAACCCCGGAATTAGAGGGCATTACAGTTGCAGATACCATTAATTTGAGTGGTGATGAAGGTGTTATTGTGCAATTGGATACTTTTGGTTAAACAGAATGAAGTATAGGATTTGTTTGAAAATGTTTATAAATAAGTAAGAGGCATTTAGTGAAAAGGGGGGGTGCAACATATTCAGCAGACGGCAACTGTAGCTTTGTGGTTTGGGCACCATTAAAAAAGAGCATGCAGTTGCACATAGTGCACCCTGAGAACAAAGTAATGCCGATGCAGAAAGATGAGAAAGGATATTTTCAATATACTGTCGAAGGTTTACATCCCGGAACCCGCTATTTTTTCAGACCGGAAGGTGAACATGACTTCCCAGATCCTGTTTCTCATTACCAGCCGGAAGGTGTTCATGGGCCTTCTGAAGTAATTGACCATAATGATTTTATTTGGGCTGATGCAGACTGGCAGTTAAAGTCCTTTCGGGATCTGATATTTTATGAATTGCATGTAGGTACCTTCACGGAAGAAGGTACATTTGAGGCCATCATCGGAAGACTGGATGATCTGATTTCATTAGGTATAAATGCGATTGAACTCATGCCGGTAGCCCAGTTTCCGGGAAGCCGTAACTGGGGTTATGATGGTGTATTGCCTTATGCTGTTCAAAACTCTTATGGTGGCCCGGAAGGTTTAAAGGATTTAGTAGATGCCTGCCACAGAAAAGGTACGGCTGTTTTCCTGGATGTTGTGTATAATCATTTAGGGCCTGAAGGAAATTACCTCTCACAATTTGGTCCTTATTTTACCAAAAAATATAGCACACCGTGGGGCGATGCCATCAATTTTGATGGTGAATGGTGTGATGGCGTGCGTGACTATTTTGCAGGTAATGCACTCCATTGGTTTGAGCATTATCATATAGACGGCCTACGCTGTGATGCCATCCATTCAGTATTTGATAACAGTGCTGTGCATTTTTGGGAGTATCTGCATCAAAAGGTAAAAGAACTGAAGCAGAAGACAGGACGTTCTTATTATCTGGTTGCAGAAAGTGATTTAAACAGTCCCAGAGTAGTGAAGCAACCTGAATATGGCGGTTATGGCTTTGATGCACAGTGGCTGGACGATTTTCACCATGCCATTTACACAATAATTGATAAAAAGGGAAAAGAACGGTACGAGGACTTTGGTGATCTGCAACAATTAGCAAAAGGATATACCGATGGGTTTGTACATAGTGGCGAATGGGTGAAGTTTCGCAAGCGCCGGTTTGGCAGGTCCTCGGCGGGAATACCCGGAGATAATTTCATTGTATTTAACCAAAACCATGACCAGATTGGCAACCGGGTGAGGGGAGAGCGGTTATGTATGCTGGTAGATTTTGAACGACTCAAAGTAGTTGCTGCAAGTATCCTCCTGGCTCCTTATGTTCCTCTGTTGTTCATGGGTGAAGAATATGGTGACGAATCGCCCTTCCTTTATTTTGTTTCCCATTCAGATCCGGAACTAATCAAGGCCATACAAAAAGGCCGTCGTGAAGAGTTTTCAGCTTTCGGGTATGATGTGGATCCTCCCGACCCGCAGAAGGAATCTACCTTTAATGCATGTAAACTGAAATGGAATAAACGAAAAGAAGAGAAACACGCGCTTTTACTTCAGTGGCATCAGTCATTGATAGCCATGCGACAAAAACAACCAGCTTTACAAAATTATAATAAGGCAGATGTGCAGGTAGAGACAATAGGACAGGACCTGTTGATCATGTACAGGCAGAGTGCTTCCGGTGAACAGCACCTTATTTGCTTATTTAATTTTTCAGAGCAGGAAATTGCTTACCAGTTTCCTAACCCAGAGAGAAGCTGGCGTAAGTTGCTCTATTCAAAAGATAACATGTGGATGACACAAACGCAAAAAACAGGATCAAGTGCTCCTGGTAATCTAAATAGTGACAACAACATAATGTTAGCACCTGTTAGCATTGCAGTGTATGAACAGATTAAATAAGAGATGGAGCTGAGCTGGGTTGAGCGTATTATACTACATAATCTAAGTAAACAATATGTGTTGTTTACTTAGGAGTTTGGTGATAGAGTACTGCCGTGGTTCAATAAAGAATAGTTTAATAAAATAGGAATATCATTCCTATTCATACTAATAGAAAACATTTTTCAACAAATAACTACAGAAATATTTTTTTGTTCGCAAATAATGCTTTTATATTTGTCTACAAATTTGGTGGACTAAATATCCCGAATGATAAAAGAAGTACTGTTAACCGCCAATAGTACTGATTTGTTAACTCAAAAATTATTAAGGCAATGTATAACAGCATGTCAATGATGTATACCATCAGGGCGGTGGAATTTTCTTTTCGTTCCTCGATTAACTTCTATTGTAACATTCAATAAGTAACATACTACATACTCAGGCGCGGTTAGGTTCATGCTGTATGCTATGACTTGCTGCCGCGCATAAACTATTGTTGTACCTGACCAACAGCCCGGCTGTTTTAGGCAGAAACCGGCGGTTGGTTATATGTCTATAGGCCGGCTGTTGTTCAGGATACCTACTTCATTTTGTTTATTCCATAGATAATAATTGTCTGCTCACGAATTAAAACCAATCAAAGATGCTCTATAAAAAGATAAGAATATTACATCCAAAATATTACAACTTAAATTTTAATGTACTCAGTTATGTAGTATTGTTGATTAGCCTTTTTGTGTTTCAACAGGCAGAGACTCAAGAAAGCAGCTTAATTGAAATATCCGGCCAGGTAACGGATGGAGATACAAAGACTCCTTTGGCAGGAGTTAGTGTGGGTATCAAGGGTTCTGTTTCCGGAACTATTACGAATGACTCGGGATATTTTGCATTAAAAACAAAACTGAGGTTTCCCTTTATACTGGTATTTTCTTCTATAGGATTCCAGCAACAGGAGTTTGTGGTGCACAATTCAGGTTCTAAGCTCAATATTTCCATGACTACTCAAACTGTTTTGGGAAATGAAGTAGTGGTAACCGCCTCCAGGGTAGAAGAGGGCCGTCAGAAATCACCTGTAGCTATTGAAAAGCTCGATATCAAGGCGATCAAAGAAGCAGCAGCTCCCAGTTTCTATGATGCCCTGGAAAATGTGAAAGGTGTGCAGATGCTGACTTCAAGCCTCACCTTTAAAGTACCAAATACACGCGGTTTTAACGTGCCCAACAACTTCCGGTTCTTACAATTAATTGATGGTGTGGATATGCAAGCTGCAACTTTAGGAGTTCCACTAGGAAATGCTATTGGTGCCACTGAATTAGATATTGAAGCTGTGGAAATTACGCCGGGTGCCGCTTCTGCACTCTATGGAATGAATGCCATTAATGGTATTGCCAATTTGCAAACCAAGAGCCCTTTCAAATATCCAGGATTAAGTATTTACCAAAAAGTTGGCATCAATCATGTTGACGGTAAAGACAGGGATCCAAGCCTGCTCACGGAAACTGCAGTGCGCTTTGCAAAAGCATTCAATAACCGTTTTGCTTTTAAATTGAACTTTAGCACGCTCAAAGGAACTGACTGGGTAGCAAACGGATTGACAGATCAGAACCCTCAAAATTTGAAAACAGCCAACCCTCGTTTTCCTGAACTATCAGGAGAAAATAATCCTGCAAGGGATCAGTGGAGTCGCTATGGCGACGACAGGCAAGCCCGTCAGACAATTACTGTTAATTATAAGGGCCAGACAGAAACTTTCAACGTAGCCAGAACTGGTTATTTAGAGAAGGACTTGGTTAATTCTGAGGTACGCAATTTAAAATTTGATGGTGGATTATATTATAAGGTAAATGATAAACTGGAAGCCTCTTATAGTTACCGTTATGGGATCATGGATGGCGTGTTCCAGCGTGGTAACCGTATCCAATTGAAAGATGTAACAGTTCAGAATCATAAAGTAGAACTGCGTGGTGCCGATCTTTTGTTCAGAGCATATGCTTTAAAAGAAAATACGGGTAATTCTTATAACCTGAACCCATTAGCTTATAGTCTTGATTTAAGCAATGCTTCTAATGCTGTTTGGGGAGCGCGCTTCAAAAATGAATTGCAAAAACAATTGGATAATAATGTGGACCTTGCTACTGCCATGCAGGCAGCAAGAGCTGTAGCCGATCAAGGTCGTGCTGAGCCCGGCACTCCGGAATTTGAAAACCTGAAGAATGTTATAGTCAATTCCAATAACTGGGATGTGAAATCCGCCAGTTTACCCAATGGAGCTCCGAACGGAGGTGCTGCCGTTTGGCAGTTCAGCAATACGTATCATGCCGATTTTCAATATAGCTTTAGCAAGATCAAATGGGCAAATATATTAGTAGGAGCAGATTATCGTTTGTTCGAAGTCATTCCGGATGGTAATACTTTCGTAGATTTCTCCAGACCTCTGGCTGAAAGAACAGTAGCTGATAAAAATGGTTCTTTTGGTAAAAGGCAACATTATCAGAAGTATGGTGCTTTTGGTCAGATCACAAAGCTGTTCTTCTATGACAAATTAAAGATTTCTGCCTCTGCAAGAGTTGATCGTAACCCAGAATTCAGTACGAAGTTCAACCCACGTATAGCGCTGGTTTATACAGCAGCGAAAAAGCACAACTTCAGAGCTTCTTTTCAAAACGGATACCGTTTCCCAGCGTTATTCGAAGCCTTGTCCTTCCTGAATAATGCCAGTGTGCGCCGTGTAGGTGGTTTGGCCAGGGTAAATGAAGGCATTGGGTTCCTGGAAAATTCATATACACTGGCTTCACTGGATATCTTCAACGCTGCCGTGAATGCAGATGTTCGAAATGGTATGAGCACCAATGATGCTGCTTTAAAGAACCGTGATCTGTTGAAAGTGGCCAACCTACCGGTAATGAAGCCTGAAAGCATTAATTCCTTCGAGGTGGGTTATAAAACTGTATTACTTGATAATAAGTTAAGTCTGGATTTTGATGCTTATCATAATTCCTATCAGGGATTTTTAGGACAGGTTGAAGTGTCTGTACCAACCTCAGGTAAAGTAGGTTCTGATGCGGCTGTTCAGGATATGACCGTTCGTGCCAAGCAAAACCGATACCGGGTGTATACCAATGCAAAGAACAAATACAACAGTTATGGCTCTTCGCTTGGAGTTACCTACAACTTCTATAAAAAGTACATTGTAACGGGAAATGTTAATTACAACAAGCTGTCTAAAAATCCAAATCCAGACATCTTCTTAACCAGCTTTAATACACCTGAGTGGATTGCCAATGTATCCTTCGGTAACCGTGAGATCGTTAAGAATGTAGGTTTCAATGTGGTATGGCGTTGGCAGGATAGAGTGGTTTGGGAAAGCACATTAGCCAATGGTGAAGTGCCTGCTTATTCCACAATTGATGCCCAGGTAAATGTAAGGGTACCTAAATTAAAGTCAACTGTTAAAGTAGGTGGAAGCAATATTTATAATAAGCGTTACATCCAGTTTGCAGCCGGGCCAACAATTGGTGCTTTGTATTATGCATCCATCACCGTGGATGGATTGCTGAAACGTTAACTTTATGTAACATTAACTTTATGTAGGGATGGCAATACTACATTGCTGTCCCTACTTTAAAAGCAAATTTTATTGGTAAGAGTTTAGCATTCATGAAATGGATTACACGGGAACGGCCTAAAATTGACAGAATAGCCTGTCCTTGGTTGATCAAGCGATTTATTGATCAGGAGGCTGAAATTATTTACGTGCCATTTGATGAAGTAAAGAGGAAAGCGGAAGAATTAAATGCAATTCCGTTTGATATTCCTGATGTCGAGTTCACTCATTATAAGGATCAATGCACATTTGATTATTTCGTAGCAAAATATAAGATTACTGATCCGGCCATTCATACTTTAGCTGTGATCGTAAGAGGCGCTGATACTGACAGGCATGATCTGGCTGCACAATGCTCTGGACTTTGGGCTATTTCAGCAGGACTTTCTTTTAATACTCAGGACGACCAAGAGCTTTTGCAGAAAGGCATGATGCTTTATGATGCGTTATACAGTTGGGCGAAGCACCTTCAAAAAGAAAAGCACACTCAAAACCCTGTTGAACATCTGCTCATTGATGTGTTTCACAAGTTTATCCATCAGAAGTCAACGGGTAAAAAAGTACCTGCTTGGGCCAAAGAGTTGAAAGAGATGATACAGGATCAGATCGATACCAATATAACCTTGAAAGGACTTTCAAAAGACCTTGATATTCATCCGGCGTATTTATCGCGTGAGTTCTCGAAGTATTTTGATAACCTTTCTTTTGGCGATTATCTTCGCAAGCTACGCATTGAAAAGGCTATTGAACTGTTGCAGTCTTCAAACTATTCGCTTACCGAAATTGCCTATTTAACTGGCTTTTCAGACCAAAGCCACTTTACAAGGATCTTCAAAGCCCAGATTGGCCAAAACCCATCCTCTTATAAAAAAAGTTTGACAAAAGGTAAAGAGGATACAAAAGGTTAATTTCCTTCTATTTTAAGGCAGGCATATTTTCTAACCTTGCATAAAAATAAATGCATGAAATGGATAACACGGGAGCGGCCCAAGATAGACCGCATTGCCTGCCCCTGGCTGATCAAGCGCTTTATTGATCCAGATGCAGAATTTATATATGTTCCTAAGGAGATCGTATTTAATGAAGCGGAAAGAACAGGTGCTATCCCTTATGACATTCCTGGAGCAGAGTACTCTCATTACGGCGACCAGTGCTCATTTGATTATTTCATAAAGAAACACCAACTAGATGATCCAGCATTATCCCGGTTGGCAGCAATCGTCCGCGGTGCTGATACTGATCGCTTTGATTTAGCGCCCCAGGCAGCTGGCTTATGGGCTATTTCTGCAGGGCTCTCTTATAATTATGCTGATGATTATGACCAGCTGGAAATAGGGATGAAACTATATGACGCTTTGTATAGCTGGGCAAAATATGTACCTCACGAAAAACATACCTGGAATGCAACAGTTTAAGGAAGTACAAGTAGAAAATGTTCAAGTTGATCAGCCTGCAACGGAAGGTGAATACAGTTATTCTTTGCGTCAGTTAATACTTTATTTTTTAAAGCTGGGTACTATTGGCTTTGGTGGACCGGTGGCATTGGTAGGTTATATGCACAGGGACCTTGTGGAAAAGCGGAAATGGATAACGGAGGAAGATTATAAAGAAGGTTTGGCGTTGTCACAGTTGGCTCCGGGTCCCCTAGCTGCGCAACTCAGCATTTATATCGGTTATGTTCATTATAAAATAATTGGTGCTACCCTGGCCGGGCTTGCCTTTGTTTTACCATCATTTATAATGGTCCTAGGCCTGGGAGTTGCTTATACGCAATTAGGCGGGTTGCCCTGGATGCAGGCCGTCTTTTATGGAATTGGTGCTGCCGTCATTGGTATTATAGCAATAGGAAGCTATAAGCTTACCCGTAAAAGTCTAGGCAAAGAATGGCTTTTGTGGGCTATCTTTCTAGGACTGGCGGTAACAACTTTTATAACAGAAAATGAAAATATCTGGCTGATCTTATTAGCCGGGTTTATTTTTTGGTTGTATAAAGCCCGTCCTAAGCTGAGTACACAAGCCAGCTCTTTCTTTTTGTCACCTGTTTTGTTAGGCATCAGCACATTAGGGCTGGATGGTAAGCTGACCCAAATTGCCTTATTCTTTTTCAAAGCAGGTGCATTTGTTTTTGGCAGCGGATTGGCGATTGTGCCTTTTTTGTACGGAGGCGTGGTAAAAGATTATGGCTGGCTCAATGAACAACAGTTCTTAGACGCAGTAGCCGTTGCCATGATCACTCCTGGTCCGGTAGTAATAACAGTAGGTTTTATCGGCTATTTGGTAGCAGGGATACCTGGAGCTTGTGTAGCGGCTCTGGCTACTTTCTTGCCTTGCTATTTGTTCACCATCCTTCCAGCTCCATATTTTAAAAAATATGGAAAGCACCCTGCTATTAAAGCATTTGTCGATGGTGTGACGGCTGCTGCCATTGGCGCTATAGCAGGCGCTGTACTTGTATTGGCAAAAAGGCAGTTTATGGATTTTCCATCAATTTTGATCGGAGTTTTAACTGCTATAGCCTTATTGAAATTTAAAAAGCTTCAGGAGCCCTTGGTGATTCTTGTAGCTGCCCTTATTGGATTGGCTATAAAACTTTGGATTTAAATGTACAATTTAATTCACTCATAACTTACCATAAATAGTCACGTGGCCGAGGGGATAGGCAGGGGTCTGCAAAACCTTTTACGGCGGTTCGAATCCGTCCGTGACGTCTTTTTCAATTTGGCAAATAAACGCAAGGGGTGGTATTTCTATACTGCCCTTTTCATTTAAAGACCTGAGTTTTTAATTTTTACCATATGTAAAGAATGAATAAGATTTTCGACCTTTAATCTTATTAATCCCGATAATTGTGGTTTATAACTAAAAAAAACAATGAATAAGATTTACCTCAGCGATGCCGGTCCGAAAGTTTCTCCAGCAATATATGGATTTTACAGGTGGGAAGATCAGGCAGACAATACACTGGCTACTATGGAAAGGATTGTAAAACTTTGTCTTGATCTGGGTATTAATACTTTTGATCATGCAGATATTTATGGAGGCTATCAATGTGAAGAGCTATTTGGTCAGTTAATAAGCCAGGGCTCTGTTAAAAGGGAAGAGGTCGTTTTATTTACCAAATGTGGTCTCAGGGTTCCCAATCCCGCTGAACCAGACGTTCGCGTAAAGCATATTGATACATCGAGTGAGCATATACGTAAAAGTGTCGAGGCCTCTTTACGCAAGTTGCGAACAGATTACATCGATATTTTTCTTTTGCATCACTTTGACCCTGTTGCCAACCTGGAAGAAACTGCACTTACATTACGGAAGCTAAAAGAATCTGGAAAAATTAAAAATATAGGTGTAGCCAATTTCTCCGTTTTCCAGCATCAGTTATTAGCCTCCTATCTAAACACGCCCATTGTGACCAATCACATTGAGCTTAATTTGCTGAACACTTCTGCGCTTGACAATGGGCAGATAGATTACATTAAGCAACGTTACATGCGCCCATTAGCTTCTGCTCCCTTGGCTGGAGGAAGAATTGCCAATGGAACTGACAGTGCTGCAGTAAGAGTCCGTGCGAAACTGGAAGAAATCAGTCCAAAGTATGGTGTTGACATTGAATCGATCGCTGTTGCCTGGCTGGTGAAGTTGGGTGCCCTGCCGCTTATAGGTACAAAAAGTGAGCAACGCATCAGGAATATTGCAAATGCCTTCAACATAGACCTGGATAAGCAGGATTGGTATGAACTATACGCTGCCTCCAGGGAAAGCTTTTAATGGGGTTTATTTATTATGACCATCTCCAAAAACATTCTACTTTCAGGTTCAGACAACAAGCCCATTGCAGTTGATATTTTTTACAAGGAAGCAAGGTCTAACTCTGTAGTCATTTACGCGCATGGGTTTAATGGTTTTAAGGACTGGGGCAACTTTGACCTGATTGCCTGGCAATTCGCTGAAGCAGGATTTACATTTGTAAAGTTCAATTTCTCGCATAACGGTACTACACCAAACGAACCCGAAACCTTCGTTGACCCGGAAGCTTTTGGAATGAATAACTATACCAAAGAGCTGCATGATCTCCAGGTTGTTATTGACTGGGTTATAGATCATCATAATCCTCATGCCCATGCGATTGATACCAACCGCTTATTCCTGATTGGTCATAGCAGGGGAGGAGGTATTGTGCTGTTAAAAGCTGCAGAAGAAGAGCGCGTGAAGGGTGTGACCACATGGGCATCAGTTAGTGAATGCAAAACGCCCTGGGGTGGTTGGGACGAAGAGAAAATAGAAAAATGGAAGAATAGTGGTGTGGGATATATAGCAAATAGTCGCACAAAACAACAAATGCCTCTATATTTCCAATTGTATGAAGATTACCAGAATCATAAAAACAGGCTTAATATTTTAGATGCTGTAAGGCGTTTAAAAGTTCCCATTCTTATCTGTCATGGCATACATGACGAAGCCGTACCTGTTGCAAAAGCCCGCGAACTGAACCAGGCCAGCCACAATTCAGAACTTTTCCTGGTTGATTCAGATCATGTGTTTGGCCGCAAGCATCCCTGGACAAAACCTGTGTTACCTGATGCTATGCAGCAGGTGGTGAATAAAACTATTGTTTTTTTTACAGGTATAAAATAATGATTATGTATTAAGCTTTCCACTATTTTGCCAGGTGCTTGTTATACTTCTCCATATATATTAAATTGTACAGTTAAGGAACTACTACCAAATAACAATACTTTTGGAAGTCGCTTGTTAAAATAAAAATGGATAAACAAACCTGGCAAAATATTATTGATGGTGATACAGAAGCCTATGCCAGCATTTACACTGATTATTTTAAAAAACTCTTCAATTACGGCAGGAAGTTCACTACTGATGAGACGCTGATAGAGGACTCTATTCAGGAAATGTTTCTCGACATCTGGCGCAAAAAGGAAAAAATGCTAGAAGTGGATTCCTTTAACAGCTATTTCTTTTCTTCTTTCCGTTTTATACTCTTTAGAAAAATAAAAAACGTCGGAAAAACAGTCCAGAGCAATGAATTTGAGGACGAGCCTGAATTTTCTTCGGAATACCTCCTTATTAAAAAAGAGTCGGATAGGGAATTGCAACAATCTCTTCAGCATGCTTTAAGCGAACTTACACCCAGGCAGCGGGAAGCCGTCTTTTTGCGGTTTTATGAAGGACTTTCCTATGAGGAAGTCGCTGCCATTTTAAATATTTCTGTAAAGGCGACCTATAAAATCATGGCGCGAAGCCTGTTGACTTTAAAAGAAAAGATGATGCTTCCGCTGATTCTTATTATTCTTTTGTTACGGCTCGGCAAGGTGTAAAAAAAGGTTTGTAATACTCTTTCCAAAAGATTTTTAAAAATATTTCTAAAACGGTGGGGTAAAATCTTTCTTTTCTGACACTAAATAATATCAATGAACAATTCTATTTACAGATATTCAGATTTTGGAGCGGAAGACTTTATCTGTGATCCTTTTTTCCAGGACTGGGTTATGGCACCCGATGAAGAGAAGGATAGCTTCTGGAAAGATTTTTTAATCAACCATCCAGACAAAAATCAAGCGGTAGAAAAAGCACGGGCAGTATTGTTGAATATAACTTTTGTAGAACACTTGCCAGATGACGATCTGGTAAAAAGTTCTTTGTCACAGCACCTTGTAACCATACAAAACGGGAGAAGACAAGTGGTCAGTATGAAGCCATTCACCAGCAGGTTTAGAACATTAATGAGGGTGGCAGCGCTTTTTGGTGGTGTAGTACTGGCCTTGTTTTTAGCATTCCAGTTCTTCATCAATAATAGAGAAGATAAACTGGCTGTGCAAACAGAGTATGGAAAGTTGAAGCAGGTTTTACTGCCCGACAGTTCCAGTATTATCCTGAATGCTAATTCAAAAATTGAATACAATAAAGATTGGAATAAAGGTGGGAAACGGGAAGTATGGCTGGAAGGCGAAGCCTTCTTTGATGTACAGCATTTAAACCGGGATACAATGCATGTAACAGCTCAAGATCAATTCGTTGTGCACACAGAGGATCTGGATGTAGAAGTGCTTGGTACTTCTTTTAATATCCGGCAAAGAAGAGGAAAAACAGAGGTAGTGTTACAAACGGGCAGAATTAAAGTGTCATTTAAAGATGATAGCCGAGAGGAAATTATCATGAAGCCTGGTGAGGTGGTAACCTACGATTCTGAAGTGAACGATATCAACCGTACAATTGCTGATCCGGAAAATTACACGGCATGGAAGGAAAAGAAACTTCTATTAACCAATCCGACCGTACATGAAATTGTAGCCTACCTGGAAGATAATTTCGGTCAGAGGATCTTATTGCAAGATGAAAAATTGGGAGAACGAAAAATAGATGGGCCGATATTGTTGACAAACCTGGATGATGCATTATTTATTTTATCTACTGTGCTGAGCGCAGAAGTTGTTCGTAAAGACAGTAGCACCCTTATCATACGAGGCCGATAAAACAAATCAAACGTGGAACGGGTAGCGCCTATTTATAGGATATTTTGACTCAATCGAACATTCATAGCTGACTATTCACGTTTCACGTTTGATGTTTTATATATAGTTATATATAGATCGTATCCTTATTTATTCACTGACGAAAATTTAATTTATGCTTGCTTGCCATCTAAAAAAGGTGCTGGTCATTCTATTGCTATTCAGCAGCCAGCTTTATGCACAAAACAAATCTGTTTCACTTCGTGATGCATTAAAGAAAGTAACGAAAACTTTCGGGACCCAATTCGTCTATGACCGCCAATTGATTGCCGGCAAAACCACATCTTACAATTTAGAAGACATTTCAAAGAAAACCACCGAAGAAGTTTTAAAAGGTATTCTATATCCCCACAACCTAGTATTCTTGTATGTAAGATCCAACTACTATACCATTGTTGCTAAAGACAAGTTGGGCGAAAATCAACCACGCACTAATGCTCCGGTTGAGGATGCTCCAGTAAATATTACTAATACTGCAAGAATAAAAATCAATGGAATTGTAACAGACAGCCTTAACAGGGGCATTGCTAATGTAACTGTAACTGAAGCCGGAACAAAGAATTCAACCATTACCGGTGTCGATGGTAGCTTTATTATTTCAGTGGCTGACAGGCAATCGACCTTGATATTTTCTTCCATAGGCTATTCTACCAGGCAGGTGGTTGTTGGCAGCCAGACACAATTAGCTGTAGCCTTACAACAAGTGGATGCAAAACTGGATGAAGTAGTGGTTATTGGCTATGGTACGGTAAGAAGAAGAGATCTAACCGGTTCTGTAAGTTCCATTAAAGCAAAGGATATTACAGCCATTCCAGTTAGAAATGCACTGGAAGCGTTGCAAGGGAAAATATCCGGTATGGATATTACAAAAAGCACAGGCGAAGCTGGTGCTCCTGTAAGAGTGAACTTAAGAGGAAACCGTTCCTTAACTGCATCTAATGACCCATTGATTTTAGTGGATGGTATTCCATATGGTTCCATACTTGATTTGAATACATCTGATATTGAATCCATGGAAGTGCTCAAAGATGCTTCTTCCACAGCTATTTACGGTTCCCGTGGTGCCAATGGTGTTATTCTGATCACTACCAAGAAAGGCAGGTCAGGAAAACCTATAGTATCTCTGTCTTCTTATTATGGCGTTCAAAGCCCTGCGGGTCTACCAGAAATTCAAAATGGTGACCAGTACATAGCCTTTAAAAGAGAAGCTTTCAGAACTGCCGGAATTACAGACGATGACAAAATATTCAACCCCGGTGAACTGGCTGCTATAAAAGATAAAGTATATGTTGACTGGATGCGAGAAATTCTTGAAAATGGTTCACTTCATAATCATGAACTGAATATTTCAGGAGGAAACGAGCAAAGTACTTATAATGTGTCATTTGGGCGTTTTGATGAAAAAGGCCTATTGCGCAATGACGATTTCAAGCGATACAATGGCTCCCTTGGTATAACATTCAAATTGACTAATCATATAAAAGTAGGCGCAAATGCCATTTATACTTACCGGGATAATAACAAAAGATTTGATCCTTTAAATCAGGCAAACAAAATATTACCTTTTGGCAGACCTTATGACTCTGCTGGTAACATTGCTCTATATCCTGTGCTGGGTCAAACCTTTGCCATCAGTCCATTAGCCGACGAAGTAGATGGAGCTTATGTTGACAATCGCATTGGTAAGCGTTTGTTTGCTACTTCTTTCCTGGATTGGAAAATTGTCAAAGACCTCCTTTTCAGGTCTACTTTCGGATTGGATCTGCAAAACGACCGTAGGGGCTATTTCAGGGCTAAAAATACTATTCAACAGAACGGTGGACTTTCTGCATCAGGTATTGAAACGAATACTGCTACCAATTATACCTGGGAAAATACATTCAACTACAGCAAAATATTGGGCGATCATGATCTAAACTTTTTGCTTGGTAACAGTTATATCAAAAATTCCCTGGAATCAGTAAGCGCATCTGGAAACGACCAGGTAACAGATTTTAATACCTATTATAATCTGGCATCAAATGCAAGTTCTGTTGCTATTAGCAGCAGTTTGGTTGAAAGTAACCTGCAATCTTATTTTGGCCGTATCAATTACAGGTTTTTAGGCCGTTACTTATTGACCGGCTCTATCAGGGCTGATGGTGCATCCGTGCTGGCTGAAGGAAACAAGTGGGCTTATTTCCCTTCCATAGCAGCCGGCTGGAGGATCAGTGATGAAGGTTTTATGCAAAACATGGAGTTTATATCAAACCTTAAACTCCGTGCCAGTTGGGGTATTTCCGGTAATAGTTCCGTTCTTCCTTATCAAACACTGGGTAGTTTAGGCAGGAGTGTGTATGCTTTTGACGAAACCGCGGCCTACGGCTATTATCCAAAAGACATTTCCAACCCAGATTTAAAATGGGAAAAAACTGTAACAGCTAATGCCGGTCTTGACTTTGGATTGTTCAACAACCGGATTAGCGGTTCTATTGAAGTATACCAAAGCAAAACAAGCGATTTATTGATGCAAAGAATCCTACCTACTACTTCCGGATTCTCCAGCATTTTAGAAAATGTAGGTAAGACAAAGAATAGAGGACTGGAAATTACATTAAGTACTGTAAACATTACTTCTGCTAGTCCAAAAGGATTTAAATGGGCTACTGATTGGACATATTTCAGAAACAAGGAAGAAATTGTAGAACTGGCAGGTGGTGTAACGCGTGACATCGCTAATAGCTGGTTTGTCGGCGAACCAACACAGGTTTATTATGATTACCAGAAGCTAGGTATCTGGCAAACTAAAGACGCAGCGGCGGCTGCAGTATATGGACAAGGGCCTGGTGATATCCGCGTTAAGGATATTAATAACGATGGAAAAATTACGGCTGTAGACGACAGAGTGATTGTAGGAAGTGAAAGACCAAATTATACATTTGGCATCAACAACAATTTACAGTATAACAATTTTGATCTTACGGTATTTGTTTATGGCAGAATGGGTCAAACCATAATAAGTGAGGCAAGTGGAAACTATAAAATAAGTGGCCTGGAAAATGGTCCTGTGATTGATTACTGGACACCAGAACATCCTACCAATTCTCATCCCAGGCCAGATAAGGACAAGACTTCCAATAGTGCCTTTATGAGCACGTTGTATTATGTGGATGGATCTTTTGTTAAGATCAGGGATATTACCCTGGGATATGCTGTTCCGGAAACCGCCATTCAAAAAATCAGGTTAACAAGGCTCCGTTTCTATACTACTTTGAAGAACTTCTTTACGTTTAGTGATATGCGGCCTTATGATCCTGAAAGAGGTGGCTCTATCTCCTTCCCCATGACAAAGCAAGTTGTTTTTGGTTTGAATGTTTCATTTAAATAATCAAGAAAACAAAAAATTATGAAAAGCGTATATATAGCCATCTTAATAATATCCACTATATCATTGGTGTCCTGTGAAAAGGATTTTCTGAAAGAAGAAAACCGGAGTGGCATTACGGCTGATCCATTTTATTCTACTACAACCGGTATGGAAGCACTTGTCAATACCTGTTACACTCCACTTCGTTTTTGGTTTGGTAAAGAAGGAGGTGCTTCTTTAACAGAATCTGGTACAGATCTTTTTTTAAGAGGTGGCGATAACCATCACCCTCAAATTGCAACTTACGACCCTATTAGTTTCAACAGTCAGAACGACGCGCTCAAATTATACTGGGAACGTTTTTATGCAGCCGTTAACGATTGTAATACTGCAATTGCCCGTTTGGACGCATCTCCATTGGCCGCAGATGTGAAAAAGTTGCGTAAAGGAGAAGTACATTTCTTAAGAGCCATGTATTACTGGCTGATCGTAGAAACATGGGGTGGTGTGCATTTAATAACAGAAGAGTCAAAAGGTGCTATCCTAACAGCCAATAGAACTCCCGTAGAGAAATTTTATGAATTGATCTTCACCGACCTGGATGTTGCTATTGCTAATCTAGATGCAAGAAAGTCTTCGGAAGGTGGCCGCGTCACCAAACCTGCCGCAGAAGCTTTTAAAGCAAGGATGTTACTAACCAGGGGCAAATACCAGGAAGCGGCAACACTAGCCAAGAAGGTGATCAGTGATTATAATTTTAAATTGTTTGATAACTATGCAGATCTATGGAAAATGGATAACAGCAATGGCTCTACAAATTTTGAGGTAATCTGGTTTGTAAATTATACTGCTAATGATTTAATTAACAAAGACATTGAATCGATCAATGGTTATTCTCAGGAAGCTGCCTCTTTTTTATCAGAAGGTGGGCACCAACTGCACATGACGTTTACACCCCGCTATGATTTTCATGAAGGTGTAAAATTAAATGCGGCAGATGATGTAGGCTTTCAACGTTATGCTTCTTCAATACGCCTGTTAACCTTATTCAATGATACGATTGATCAGCGATATGCCGGCTCCTTCAAGGAAGTTTGGTATGCTAATGATGTTCGTGATAACATTAAATATACAGAAATGAAGGTTGGAGATACTGCTATTTACTGGAGTAATAATGCATTATCTCCGGCATATAAGCAAGCCCGCGCTAAAAGGTTCGAAATACAGGATATTAACGACCTGTTCAATCCGGATCAGTCTTTAAAAGATAACCGCAATTTCATTGAAATGCACAAGTTTGCAGATCCCACTCGACCCGGAATATTCATATGGAGAAGCAAGCGAGATGCTTTTGTACTACGCATTTCTGAAATGTATTTAATAGTAGCAGAAGCAGAAATGCAAAACGGTAACATTCAGGAAGCAGTTACTTACCTGAACATCCTGAGGACTAAGAGAGCGAAACCTGGTATGGAAAACCTGATGCAAATAACAGCGGCTGACATGAACATTGACTTTATACTTGATGAACGTGCAAGGGAGCTGGTAGGAGAACAATTGCGCTGGTTTGATTTGAAACGAACCAATAAACTAATTGAATACGTCAGGAAGTATAATCCTGAGGCCTCAAAGAACATTCAGCCTTACCATATGTTGAGACCTATTCCACAATCGCAATTGGATGCAGTAACCAACAAGAGCGAGTTTACGCAAAATCCTGGGTATAATTAAGAAATAAATTAATCAACATATCCTTATTCCTGATTTGCAATAGAAATTAACTACTCTTTGCAAACCAGCAATCTATTGTCTTTACTTCAGAAGTATAGGCAGGTGGACAGATTACGTCCTTTTTTTAATCCCTTTAAACTTTACAATTTATGAGCAAAAAGCTATTGGCACTTTCCATTTGCTTTACCATCACATTTCTGTTTGTCCATCGTGCTATGGCACAAAGAACGACTGTGAAAGGTAAAATCACTCATGAGGACGGGAGTCCTATGCCGGGTGTTAGTGTGCAGGAGAAACTAACTAAAGTTGGAGTTTCTTCAGACAATAATGGCGCATACTCTATTAATGTATCAACACCTAATAGTGTATTGATTGTTTCCTACGTTGGATTTGCCACACAGGAAATTCCTGTGAACAACAAATCAGTTATTGATATTAAAATGGTAGCTGCCAACACAAAGCTGAATGAAGTGGTAGTTGTTGGTTATGGAACGCAACGGCAAAAGGATGTAACCGGGTCGGTTGCCTCCTTAAGTGCCAAGGATTTTAACCAGGGACCCATTTTGAGTCCACAACAGGCTATGCAGGGGAAGATTGCCGGTGTAAATATTTCACAAAACAGTGGTAAGCCTGGTGCATCAAATACGGTGCGGGTACGTGGCGGAACATCACTTACTGGTTCCAGTGATCCGCTCTATGTAATTGATGGTGTTCCCATCTCTACTACCGCCGGTGTAGGCCAAGCCAATATCAGGGGAAATGGTACCGATGTTTTTGACCAGGAGCCAACCAACCCCCTGATGACACTGAATCCAAACGATATTGAGTCGATTACAGTACTTAAAGATGCATCTGCTGCAGCTATTTATGGTTCAAGGGGTGCCAATGGCGTTATCGTGATCACCACAAAAAAAGGGACTGCTGGCAAAGCGAAAGTGGCTTTTGGTGCTACCACAGGTGTATCAAAAGTTGCCAATACCCTGGATGTTTTATCAGCTGACCAATACAGGAAAGTAGTCAATGATCTGGGACTTACATTAAATGATAAAGGAGCGAATACCAATTGGCAGGATGAGATCTATAGAACAGCAGTTTCGCAGGATTATTATCTCTCACTTTTTGGTGGTTCCGATAAAACAACATACCGTGCCTCATTGGGATATGGCGATCAGGAAGGTGTTATGCTGGGTTCTGAACTAAAACGCGCCAATGCAAGGATCAATATCAACCATTCTGCCCTCAAAGACAAGTTGACTTTTGATATGCGTGTCAATTATGGACAAACCTTTAGTAACGCAGCACCAGTATCAAATACTGTGGGAAGTGAAGCAGGAACCAGTATGAATTACGAGTCTTACGTGTTCAATCCTACCTATTCGGTTTATGATGAAAATGGTAAATACAACCACGTTCTTCCCTACAGAATTAATCCTGTTTCCTTTTCAACTGATATTATGGATGAAAAGACCAACAACAGGTTCATTGGTAATTTGTCAACAACTTATAAAATCCTGAAACCGTTAAGTGTCAATGTCAATGTAGGATATACCAATCAGAGAACCAACCGGAACTCATATATCAAACAATCGAATCCTTTGGGAGAAGGATTGGGTGGTTATGCAAGTGTTCAAAAGCTGGAGGATTATAGTAAGCTGTTAGAAACAGTGTTGAGATATAACGAGAAGTACGGTATGCATACTATTGATGCCATAGCTGGTTATTCTTATCAATATTTTGTAGAAGAAGGGGACAGATCCACTGCCAATGGATTCTTATCTGATGACTTCAAATGGTACAGTTTGCAAGCTGCAAGTTCTATTACTGGTGTATCTACCTTTAAACAAAGCAATACATTGATCTCCATGTATGGCAGGGTCAATTACAATTTTGATGACAGGTTCCTGGTTACGGCAACTGTAAGAAGGGATGGTTCCAGCAGGTTTGGTGCTGGCAATAAATGGGGTGTTTTCCCTTCTGGCTCTGTTGCCTGGAGAATATCAAAAGAGAAGTTCTTTACACCGGAAGCGATTTCCGATCTGAAGCTTCGCGTGAGTTATGGTATAACCGGTAACCAGGAAATAGGTAACCTGAACTCTATTACCACACTTGGTGCTACCAATACTGGATATATGGTAGGAGGGCAGAGAATAACCACCGTGCTTCCTCAACAATACGCCAATCCTGATCTAAAGTGGGAGCAGACTTCACAATTGAATGCTGGCCTGGATTATGGTCTGCTTAAAGGAAGAATACATGGAAGTATTGATTATTATATCAAAAAGACATCTGATCTTTTGTTACGCCTGGCCGTACCTTCTCCAACTGCTGTAAGTACGCAACTGGCTAATGTGGGAAGCGTTGAAAACAGAGGCGTAGAGCTGGAACTAGGTGCCAAAATCATAGACAGGGATCATTTTACATGGGAATCTGATATTAATTTTAGCAGGAACCGGAATAAGGTATTGAGCCTTTCCAACGATAAGTATCAAGGTAAGGACATACAGATCGCACCCCTACAGGGAGCTGGTTTGTCGGGTATTTACGCCCAGTTAATTACACCCGGACAACCTTTGGGAACATTTTATGGTAAAGAGTTTTATGGTATCAAAAGTGGTGTAGAACAACTGAGTGCGAAAGATACCATTATCGGCTCTGCTCAACCAGATTTTACATTCGGATTCAATAACTCATTTGCTTATAAGAATTGGTCTTTATCCTTCAATTTCAGAGGCTCTGTTGGTAATGACGTATTTAACTTAACTGCAAATAACCTAGGATACATGAGTAATCTGCCAGGCAGAAATGTATTTGTATCTGCAGTAGAAAGTGGAGTAGGCAGAGACCAACCTAAAAAATATTCTTCCCGCTGGATAGAAGATGGTTCTTATGTTCGGTTAGACAATCTGACGCTGGGTTACAATTTCAATGTTAAAAATACATTCCTTTCCAATGCCCGTTTGTTTTTGACCGGTCAGAACTTATTGCTGATCACAGGGTATTCCGGCTTGGATCCAGAAGTGAATGCTGAAGTTTCCGGAATTGGTATAGCGCCTCTTGGTATTGACTATTTAAGCTATCCAAGGGCTAAGAGTGTCAGCCTAGGTGTCAATCTTTCTTTCTAATCAAAATTTAATGACTACTATTATGAACAACTATTTAATAAGACTTGCATTTGTAATCATTACAGCACTTTCTATTGGTGCGTGTACCAAGCTGGAAGAAGAACAGTTTGGCAGTCTCTCCCCTGATACCTATTATAAATCTGAAAAAGAGGCCTTGTCTTCTGTAGTAGGTGTCTATCAATTGTTATCCCAGGTAGTACATATTGGTGATCCCTGGCGCATTGCTGAATTTGGAACTGATGAATTCCTGGTGCCTGGAAGGGCCAGTGGAGGGTGGTTTGATCAGAGTAACATTGACATTATACAACATAAGGTAACGCCTGTTAACGCTACATCCGGCAGGGCATGGAAAAACATCTTCCAGGAGATCGGTACTGCGAATGCGGTATTAGAGAGCCTGGAAAGTTCTGCCAATAAGGATAACCTCAAAGGAGTGATTGCTGAAACAAGGGCGTTGAGGGCTTACGGATATTTTTATGCTATGGATTTTTGGGGTAATGTGCCTATTGTAACTGTGGCAAGGATAGATCCCAACAATCTCCCTAAAAATAATCCGAGAGCAGAGGTGTTTCATTTTATAGAATCAGAAATGCAAAAAGCGCTAGAGGACCTTCCATCTATTACGCAAGTGAATAAAGCCGCTTACTATCCAAGGTTTACAAAAGAAGCTATTTATGCGGCATTGGCCACCTTGTACCTGAATGCAGAAGTATATACCGGCTCTGCACAGTGGGATAAGACGATAGCCATGTGTGATCAAGTGATCAATACTGGTAAGTATTCATTGGAAAAGGCTGTAGTTGATAATTTCAAATCCACAAATGAGAAGAACTCTACAGAGCTCATCTCTTCTTTTTCTGTAGATCCCACTAAAAATGCAGGTGGAAACCAGTTTATTCTGTACACGCAACATGCGTTGGATAAACAAAAGTATAACCTGCCATTTATACCAGCTCATGGTTATAGCACTACACAAGAGGCATTAGATAGATATGAGGATCGCGACCACAGGAAAGGCTTACTGGAATATGGGCCTCAAACTGATTTGAATGGCAATCCTTTGCGGTATAGCGATGGCAAACAATTGGTATTGGTGCCTGTAAGGGACTTGATCAGTGCAGAAGACGATGAGGGATATAAAGTATTAAAATATACGCCAGTAGGCTCTGCCTGGTCCGGATTCAACGGAGATAATGATCTTGTTCTGATCAGATATTCGGATATTTTGTTAATGAAAGCCGAAGCCTTATTCAGAACCGGAAAAACATCTGAAGCGCTTGTTCTGGTAAATCAGGTTAGAGAAAGGAGTAATGCCTCACCATTAAGCAATTTAACATTGAAAAATATTGAAGACGAGAGAGCAAGAGAGTTCATTTGGGAAGGACACCGCAGAAGAGACATGATCCGTTTTGATTCTTACTTTACCGGAACATGGAAGTTCAAAACAACACAAACAGAGAAGTGGAGGGGAATATATCCAATTCCTGCTGAACAAATTACTGCTAATCCAAATCTGGTGCAAAATCAGGGTTATTAAGAGTATATTTTTAGAAGTCCTGTAAATTTTTCGAACAACGGAAAGTCTTACAGGACTTTTTATTTTCATTTATGATTCATTGAATATTTTTAACACTACAATAAATTACAAGCAACATTGGCTTATTAGAATTTGATAGTAAACAAATAAACCCTTTATGCGCAGATACCTGATTGCTTTATATTTTATCAGTTTTTGTTTTGTTGTCCGATCCCAGTCAACAACCGGTATTACAGGAAAGGTAGATACTTCCTATTCCACCTATAGTGCCTATATTAATACACGGAAAACACATCCGAATATTAAAATAGTACCTGAATTTAAATCCTCGTCTGTAGCAGAGAATAGAAATATCACTTATTGTAAAATAGGAGAGCGCAGCTTATTGCTAGATGCCTTTTACCCCAAAAAAAAGGGTAAAAAAGTGAGGCCAGCGATTCTCATTATACACGGAGGAGGCTGGCGTACAGGAAACCGTACGCAGCACTATCCATTGGCACAACGGCTTTCTGCTTTGGGTTATGTTTGTTTTACGCCTGAATATAGACTTTCTACAGAAGCCTTGTATCCTGCCGCTGTACATGACCTGAAATCTGCTTTAAGATGGATGCGGGCTAACGCTATACAATACAATATAGACACTACAAAAATTGCCGTTTTGGGTTTTTCTGCCGGTGGTGAACTGGCTGCTTTTCTGGGCACTACAGGTGGCAATCCACGCTTCGAAGGCGAAGGTTGCCATTTGGACCACTCCAGCATAGTGCAAGCCATTGTAGATCTAGATGGCACGCTCTCTTTTGTTCATCCGGAATCAAAAGAAGGTGATGATAGCCGTTCCACTTCTGCAGCTACTTATTGGTTTGGCTATCCCAAGAGAGAAAATCCAGCGTTATGGAAGGATGCCTCTCCTTTAACGCACGTAGGCAAAACAACACCTCCCACTTTGTTTATCAACAGTTCTGTACCCTGGATGCATGCAGGAAGGGATGATTACCGGACCGTATTGTATCAATATGGTATTTATTCTGAAGTGCAAACCTTTATTGATGCACCTCACTCTTTTCCATTGTTCGAGCCCTGGTTTGATCGGACGGTAAGGTTTATAGATAATTTTTTGCAGAAAGTATTTTATCATCATTCAAAATAGTTTAAGTGAAGAAATATTTGTTCATTGTATTGCTTTTGCTTTCAGTAAGCGGTAGTGTTTTCAGTCAAACAGGTAACCCGGACCAGTATAAATATGTTTTTACCGTTGCAAAAGACGGAACAGGGGATTATAAATTTATTCAGGATGCGATCGATGCGATGCGGGTGTATCCCCTGAAGCCAATTACCTTATACATCAAAAATGGTGTGTACAATGAAAAGATAGAATTGCCGGCCAGCAATACGGATGTTACTTTCATTGGGCAGAGTGTGGATAGTACTATCATTACTTTTAACGATCATACAGGACGGGGCAAGATACATACGTTCACTTCGTTTACAGCAAAAATCGTCGGCAACCGTTTTAGGGCTGAGAACATCACTTTTGTGAACAGTGCTGGTCCTGTTGGGCAGGCTGTGGCACTTCATGTAGAATCGGACAGGGCTGTTTTTGTCAACTGTCGTTTCCTGGGTAACCAGGATACTATTTATGCATCAGGAGAGAATTCCCGTCAATACTTTTATAATTGTTATATAGAAGGTACTACCGATTTTATCTTCGGTCCCTCCACTGCCGTTTTTGAAGCCTGCACTATCCACAGTAAATCCAACTCTTATATTACAGCGGCCAGCACCACACCAGGTAAGAAGTATGGTTATGTATTTATTGATTGTAAACTTACGGCTGCTCCTGGAGTGGATAAGGTTTACCTGGGGAGGCCCTGGAGGGCACATGCCAGAACTGTTTTCATTCGCAGTCAGTTGGGGGCTCATATTGTGCCTGCAGGTTGGGAAAACTGGGGCAATGCAGAAAACGAGAAAACAGCTTATTATGCGGAATATAAATGTACTGGGCCTGGCGCTGTACGATCGGGCAGGGTTGGTTGGTCAAATGAGCTTACGGATAAGGAAGCACAGGAGTATACTGTAGAAAAAGTTTTGGCATCAGGTTCAATTGTTATTGCTTCTGAACCGGTCTGGTATAAAAAGCAGGTAAGCATGTAAGTGAGGCTTACTTGTATGTGAAATATAATACTTGATGAATTAAAGGCAGGTCGGTAAGGATGAGGTTCATTTGGATCAATGGTTAAAAGTTTACAAAAAATCATGCTTGGGGTATACCGGTCATCATAAAAGTTAGCGGACCTAATATAATAACAATTAGTTTTATGTTATTATCTCCTTACTTAAACTCCAGCAAATGAAACCAAATCACTTCTCCTCAATCTGCAGGTTGGTTATTTCAGCTTCTTTTTTATTTATTACTGTGTTTATCTCTCACCCTGTTTTAGCACAGGGAACTATAGCTACCATTAAGGGTTATGGAAAGGCTACTTATAGTGCCGTACCTACAGGGAAGTTCATGAAGCACTGGCTTGTAGCCGGCCCTTTGCGGGTGGGCACTGACTCTATGCCTGATAACGAGGTGCAAGAGAAGGTATTTAAAGAGGATATTATTTCGGCTGTGCATGTCGTAGCAGGAAAGCCTGTGATGCCGGTACAGGTACAACAAAATACTTTGCAATGGAAGAATGTTTCTTCTGAAGGAGATGAGGTGATGCTGGATAAGACTTTTGGTGAAAAGGAACAGGATTTCGTTTACGCCTACGCGTTGGCTGAGATCAAGGCAGAAAAAGCAGGAACAGTAATGATGGGATTGGGCAGTGATGATGCTGTTAAAGTATGGCTCAACGGAAAGCTGGTGCATGAGAACTGGATACCAAGGGCTGTACAAAAAGACAATGATGTTGTTCCGCTGCAATTGGTAAAGGGTAGTAACCAGCTATTGCTTAAGGTACAGGAAATGCAGGGCGGTTGGGGATTTGTTGTGCGCCTGCTGGATAAAGCTGCATTAGGAGAACAATTAGGGGTTGCAGCAAGCAGAGGTGATATGGATAAGATCAAACTGCTTTTAGAAAGCGGTGCAGACATCAATGCCAAAAATAAAAATGGCATTGCCCCTTTGGTTGCAGCGAAAATTTCAGGAAGGGAAGATGTTGTAAAATATTTGATTGAAAAGGGTGCGAAAGAAGAGGAAGTACCTTCTGCTGAAAAGCTGGTGGATAACTATTATGCTTCCCTTAAGGATAAAGAGGCGCCAGGTATCGCTGTGCTGGTATCTAAGGATGGAAAGGTGTTGTACGAGAAAGGTTTTGGTTATGCGGATATCAAAGGCAAAAAAGTAGTGACGCCCAATACCAAGTTCAGGATCGGTTCTGTTACCAAGCAGTTTACTGCTGCAGCTATTTTGAAGTTGCAAGAGCAGGGCTTACTTAGTGTGAATGATAAGCTATCCAAATATATACCTGATTATCCCAAGGGAGATGAAGTGACCATTCATCATTTGCTGACCCATACTTCGGGTATCCATAGCTATACCAGTAAACAGGATTTTATCAGTAAGGTAATCAAAACCATTTCTGAGGATAGTTTGATCTATTCCTTCAAGAACGATCCTTATGATTTTAACCCGGGAGAAAGATTCCTGTATAATAATTCAGGTTATTTCCTGTTGGGGTACATCATTGGAAATGTATCGGGTAAGCCATATGGTGAATACCTGAAGCAAACATTCTTTGAGCCGCTACAGATGAAGCATACAGGTGTGCATTATGCAGGGATCAAGCTGGAAGAAGAGGCAAAGGGTTATGGTGGCAATAATGGCAAATATGATACTGCCATCAACTGGGATATGTCGTGGGCAGGTGCTGCCGGAGCTTTGTATTCAACATTACAAGATCTTGATACATGGAATATCGCTTTGCATTCAGGTAAAGTGCTGAGTGAGGCCAGTTTGAAAGCAGCGCTTACGCCAGTGAGATTACAGAATGGAGAAAAGCCAGCCATGAATTACGGATATGGCCTCACAATGGGAACGTATCGTGGCATAGATTATGTTGAACATGGCGGCGGGTTGCATGGATTTGTAACTGAACTTATATACTATCCAAAGCAAAAGTTGGGCATTGTTATGTTTTCCAATACCAATAATCCTGAAGTAAACTTTGATCCACATAAAATTGCAGAAGCGTACTTATGGAAGGATATGGAAAAGCAGGCTGCCAGTCAGGTTGTTAGTGTGCCCGCAGAAGTTTTACAACGCTATACCGGCAGGTATGATTTTATGAACAGCGCTGTGATGCAGATAACACTGGAAGGCAATCAATTATTTGCGCAACTATCCGGCCAGAGAAAAACCCAGATATATCCTTCCTCGCAGAATGAATTTTTCTGGAAGATAGTTGATGCAAGGATCAAATTTGTTCAAGACGGATCCGGGGCTGTGAGCCATGCTGAGTTTACACAAAACGGGCGGCAGTTGGCTGTAAAGAAATTGAAAGAAGACAGTATTATAACCATAGACCCGGCATTGCTGGATCCATATATTGGCAAATACAAGTTTAATGACCAAATGACCGTTACCATATTCAAAGAAAAAGACAAGCTATTTGCCCAGGCGACAGGGCAGGGGAAGCTTGAAATGTTCCCGGTTTCAAACACTGAATTTGTCTTTAAAGAAATCAATGCCAAGGCCACTTTTATCAAAGATGAAAATGGGAAAGTCAATAAGTTCAAGCTACATATGAATGGCAGCGACCAGGAGTTGCCCAGGATGGAGTAGATAATGCTGGCATTATCTTTTTGTTTTTGGTTAGGACTAAGCATTCTTAATCACCTAACTAAAAACGATCATGAAAAAGCTTATACATGTATTGACCTGGAGCCTTTTTGTTTTCTCTGCAGGTGCGCAGATGGCCGGTAATGAAATGATGGGATTGGCGCAAATGAAGAAAGGGATCAAGTCGAAAAGGGTGAGCAGTTATGATACGACAGGTGGCAACAGGGATCACCTCACCAAAATTCAACCGGGGCAAAGGAGGATATTGTTTGATGTGAAGGGGGCGGGTATTATCAATCATATCTGGATCACTATTGCACCCAGTCCGCCCACTATTCAGCGCGATGATATTATTCTGCGCATGTATTGGGATGGCAATGATTTTCCTTCCGTAGAAGCACCGCTGGGCTCTTTTTTCGGGCAGGGATGGAATGAAGTTTATCCCTATTATTCGAGACCACTCAGTGTGGCGCCTGCTGAAGCCAATGCTTTGGTGAGTTATTTCGCCATGCCTTTTGCCAAGGGTGCACGCATAGAAATAGAGAATCAGAATGAGCGCGACATCGATAACTTTTATTACTATGTGGATTATTATGAGTTGGCGCAACTGCCGGCAGATATGGGGCGGTTTCATGCCTGGTTCAACAACCAGGTAACTGAAACAGATTCGTTGGAAAGGGAGAATGAATGGGGCGTGCTTCAAAAGCAAAGTATCAATAAAACTGGGGCGCGCAACTACCTGATCACGGATATCCAGGGCAAAGGGCAATTTGTGG
>CBKWHA010000027.1:0-33331 GCA_966674115.1 uncultured Chitinophagaceae bacterium | reverse complement strand
GAGAAGCCTTTTTTGGGGCCAATGATGTTAATGTCTTCTTCCTCATCCTCGTCCATACCACAGGCTGTTTGAGGAAATAGTCCCATGCCAGCGAGCCCTGCGGTAACTGTGGTTGCGGTTTTGATAAAGCGTCTGCGGTCGACATAATTTGGTGACTTACTCATAAAAATGAGTTTATCAGGAAGTTACCGAATTAAAAAGCTAATGACAACTAAAACTTTACTTGTGTAGCAAAGGGAACGCTGCTTTAAATCTATAACCTTCTTATAAAGAAGGTTATTTTACTACTGTCATTTTTCGTGTAACTAAGGTTTTATTGTCAATAATGAGGGAGTAATTATACACCCCACTGGCAAGGGAGGTAACATCTACATTGATCACTCCGGATGTGGTTAGTTTAATGGTTTTGATCTGCCTGCCCAAAACATCTGTAATGAGTAATTGTGCCCTTGTGCTCCCCTCTGGTATAAAATACTGAATGGAGGCTGCTCCTTTTACCGGATTTGGACTTACCTCTCCTAGCTCTGCACTGCTTAAAAAAGCATTAAAGCCCTGTACACCTGAAAGCTTGGTAACCAGTTGCTCCAGCTTTTCAATCCGTTTTAACAGTTCAATATTTTCCTGCTGTTGTTTCTCGATATGTTGTTGCTGCTCTTGCATAGCTTTGACCATAATGGGAATGAGTTCCGTATAATTAACGGCCTTGAAATCTATGAGCTCTTCCGTTGCTGCCTCAATTTTTTCAGAAGCAGATGGTGTTCCCGGATTTTTTAAAGAGACTTCTCCGAGTTTTGCTTTTGTTATATTGAATTGCGATTTATGAACCAAATTGGGCAGCACCTCCTCCAATTCCTGCGCAACCAGTCCAAAGTGTTTGCCACCCGGAAAGTTCATCAGTCTGTAATCGCCTTCTTGCTTGTACTCATACTGCTTTGGCTGCAACTTACTAATAATGGCTAAGGCATTATCTAAGCCGGTAACATTTTGCTTGAATTTGCCATCCGATACCGAAAAATATCCGCCCGTAGCATTGACCTTTCCTGCAAAATAACCGGCATATGAACTGGTATTGCCTGTATACCCATACACACCAAAGGATTGCGTGGAGGCGCCAAATACTCCATAAGCAGATGCCTGAGAAGTTGTGCCATACAGGGCATTGCCACCGCCTACGTTACTAATTCCATAAACGCCATTGAGTCCAATGCCATAAACACCACGTTGGCCGCTGCCAAAAACACCCCACCCTGTACTGTTAAAAGCAACAGCATAAACACCATAATTACCCCCATATCCATAAACTCCAATATTACTACTTTGGCCCCTAACACCTTCTCCTCCTGAATAACTACTAAAACCGAAAACACCAGCTGTGGGTGAAGAACTCGCGCCGTATATAGTACCAATAACATGCAATTTATTGGAAGGGAAAGCTGTGCCAATGCCTACACTGCCGGCTACATACAGTCCATTAGCTGGACCAGCCGTGCTGCTGCCTATGGATGTACCTCCATTGCTGTTGACAACAAGTTTGTTGACCCCTGCAATCTGGGCCCGGAAGGGACTAACCCCTGATACACTGTTCACCGCTAATTTGGAAGGAGCCGTAGAGGTGCCAATGAGCAAGTTGCCTCCATTGGTGATGCGTGCCCGCTCGGTATTGTTGGTCTCAAAGATCAAAGAATAATTGGTATTGGTACCCAGGCTTGAATTGGCAGCAACGTTGTTGCCTCCAATCACCCACCCTTGGGCACTGAGTTCAGCTATGCCCATGCAGGCTGTGCCCAACAGCAAAGAGAATAGATGTGTTCTCATGGTTGTATGTTTAAAGTGATGAATTGCTTCTTAGGCTGTACGGCCATTCCACAGGGGATAGAAGAAGTTGCAGCGCTTAGGTAAGGATGGTATTGAAGAATTGTTCCTCTAAGATAGATACATTTATAAACGATTCAAAGCTGGTGGGCAGCCTAACCTTACGGCTTTGGTTTTCTGTATAGGTTAATGCCTTTAGCGTACCACGGTCATTTTCTTAGTGGCTACTGTTTTATTATCTACAATCAGAGAGTAGTTGTAAACGCCACTGGCAAGGGAAGTAACATCCACGTTGATTACTCCGGATGTACTCAAGGTAATCTGGCGAATGCTTCTGCCTAATACATCCGTAATGAGCAGTTGTGCCCTGCTGCTTCCTTCAGGTATAGCGTACTGAATAGAGGCAGTACTCTTAACCGGATTGGGATTCACCTCACCTAGTTGGGCACTGCTTAAAAAAGCATTGAAGCCCTGACCAATGGAAAGCTTATTAACTATTGTCTTTATGTTATCGATCTGCTGCTGTAGTTCATAATTGTGTTGCTCTAACTTTTCAATCATTTGCTGTTGTTCCTGCATAGCTTTCACCATGAGCGGAATGAGTTCCGTATAGTTAACAGCTTTAAAGTTGATGATTTCCCCATTTGTTTCATTACCCATCACAGGAGCAGGTACAGATCCTCCAGCATTGGACTGACCATCTACAGGCACAGCAGCTTCAACAGGTCTCGCTTTTGCTGTATGGAACTCAGTTTCCTTTACCAGGTCAGGAAGCACCTCTTCCAGGTCTTGGGCAATCAGACCATAGTGCTTGCCCTTGGGCAGGTTCATCAGTTTGAAGTTTCCATCCTGCCGGTACTCATAGGCTTTGGGCTGCAGTTTGTTGATCACATCGATAGCACTGCCAATGTCAGTAATGTTTTGTTTGAGCTTGCTGTCAGACCCTCCATAAGTTCCTGTAACCCAGATACTACCAGCAAAATAACCTGCATAGGAGCTGGCATTGCCTGTTCTGGCCCAGATGCCATAAGAATTTTGTGAATAAGCATTCACGCCCCAAGAACTACCAGTGCCAGTAGCATTTGCTTGAACGCCATCACCATAAGCGATGCTAGTTTCTCCATATACACCGTCAGTACCCTTGCCATAAACGCCATAATTACCGCTCGCGCCATAAACGCCATATGTGGTACCACTGCCATAAGCTCCTGTAGTACCACCCTGAGCATAAAGGCCGTAACCGTTACTAGTAGTAGCGGTTCCTGCAAGGCCAGTACTTCCCAGTCCGTATACGCCAACGCCAACCTGACCACCGGTGCCATAAACCCCATAAGTACTGCTGTTTCCCCAAACACCATAGCCTCCGCTGGTGCTGTTACCATAAATAGCTGTGCTCGAATTTTGTACATTCAGTTTATAGCTTAGCGTATTGGTGCCGATACCCACACTGCCTGTGATGTAGGTATTACCCGCTACATGCAGCTTTTGGGCAGGGGAGGAAGCTCCAACACCCAAATTACTTGAAATATAGGTATTGCCCACCACGTGTAGTTTCTGAGCAGGAGCGGTTGTAGCAATACCCACGTTGCCTGTAGTAGGGTGGACATAGACCCGCACTGCATTGTTGGTATACAGCCGTAAGGGAATGGCATTGGTGGTACCCAGTTTGGAAGTGGTGGCAGAGGCATTGGAGTTACCAGCCAAACTCCAGTATGGAGAAGTGTTCTGGGCTTTTAAATGCTGCACGCCCAACAAAGAAGTAGCCAGAGCTACCAATGCAAATAAATGTTTTCTCATGGTTAGAGCTTTAAGAGTGAAGAATTGCTTTGCAGGCTGTACGGTAATTCCAAGGGGAGCAGGAAGAGTTACAGAGGGTAGTGTACAGCTTAGGAAGGGAGCGGTATAGAAATACTGATCTTCTAAGGTAGATACATTCATAAAGGTTTCAAAGCTGGTCTGCAGAAATGATTTAAACTAGTTAACCGAATTGAATATTTCTTCTGTTTTGATGGCATGTTTTTTAAGGCCATTAGTGAGTAAGAATCATCTTTAATGAAACATCAATCCTTATGTTAGCAATGAATTACCGCGGGCCTTTCAGAGTCCGTGTAGATCAAAAGCCATATCCGGAAATATTACACCCTAATGATGTTATTGTACGAGTGACCCGTTCCTGTATTTGCGGTTCCGATCTGCATTTATATCATGGCTTAGTGCCAGATACGAGGGTGGGAACGACCTTTGGGCATGAATTTACTGGTGTGGTTGAAGAGGTTGGCTCCGGTGTTCAAAAGCTTAAGGTTGGTGATCACATATTGGTACCATTCAATATTTCCTGTGGCACTTGCGTTTTTTGTAAACAGGAATTGTATGGCAACTGTCATGAGTCGAACCCGGAAGCTACAGCGGTTGGGGGTATCTTTGGTTATTCGCATACGGCAGGTGGATATGAGGGCGGACAAGCCGAGTATGTGCGTGTGCCTTATGCAGATGCAAGTCCTACCATTATACCGTAAGGAATGGATCTGGATGATGCTGTTTTGCTAACCGATGTGGTTCCCACTGGTTATCAAGCTGCAGAAATGGGTGGGATTAAAAAAGGTGATACGGTAATCATCTTTGGTGCCGGACGAGTGATTGTAATCGATCACCTGGATTACCGTCTTGAGTTTGTGAAGAACTATGCACAGTGTGAAGCCTATAATTTCAAATCACTGGGCGACCCCGTATTGTTTGCCAAAAGAACAACTGACTGGCTTGGTGCCGACGTGTGTATAGATGCCGTAGGATGCGAGGCTGCCGGTAATACAATGCAAACTCTTTTGGGTAGAAAAATGCTGATGCAGGGAGGTTCTGCCACTGCTCTGCATTGGGCTATTAATTCTGTGAAAAAAGGCGGCATTATTTCTATAGTAGGTGTGTATGGTCCTATTGACACGCTGGTTCCTATAGGTAATGTTGTCAATAAAGGACTTACCATACGTGCCAACCAGGCATCGGTAAAACGCCTTCTGCCCAAACTGATCGATCATGTGCAGGCAGGCCGTATCAATCCTAAGGAAATTATTACACACCGTGTTCCTTTAGAAGAAGTATCTGAGGCCTATCACATCTATTCTGCTAAACTCGATCATTGTATCAAACCTATTTTAATACCTCCCTCTGCGAGGGCTTAAATCAATACTATTATGGAAAATCTGGAAAACAAGTATTCCCATATCAATGGCTGGGGCATAGATGCTGATCCAGAAAATGAACCTACTTACCCAATAAAAAAATATACCGGGGATGATCACCAACGCATTCATTATGAAAAGCCAACCCAGCAACCTGTAAATATAGAAATCCTTCATTCCAATGAACGTCCGGGTGTAACGGCTGTTTTTGGAACGTCTACGCCACCTGCCGGGTTAAGTGGTGCTATACGCAGGTTTGCCTTCGGGTATAGTGAATCCAGTTATGGCCATTGGCTGCCTTTAATCATCGCAGACCGGATAGCTGTAATTGAAGGTATTATAGATGACCTGAAGCGTGGATATATACCCAATATGATCGCTGAACGCGGCTGGAAGGCAGATTGGAAATATAACCGCCAGGGACTGATCAAAAAAGCAGTTATGGGTATAGCGGTTGCTTCTGCAGCAATTTTGTTGCTTAACCGGAAGAATAACCGCTAAGCAATCAGCTAGATCCAGGTAGCACGATGCCATAACTTTTCCAGTGGGCCTTGCTTGTAACGCTTAAGCCACCAGCGGCAGAAGATCAACTGGATCGTAAACAGTACTAAGCCTATCAATAAACAATAGGTAGCCCCTGTATATTGGTACAATCCAAGTCCATAACCGTAATATACAAAAGTTCCCATAATGGATTGAGCAATATAATTGGTCAGGCTCATACGGCCTAAAGGGGAAAAAGTATTCAATACGCGTTGCGGACCTTTTTTCGCATATAGAAACACAAACAGAGATACCAATATCAGCATAAAGGCAAAGTTTGACCAGGTGGTAATGATCATGCTTAACTTTCCAGCTAGTGGTTTGGATGAGAACCATTCATGTACAGATCCTTTCAGGTAGAATAAGACCGCAAAGGAAACCGCTGCAATCAAGAGTGTTTTTCTCCAGAATGGTGCATTTTGTTGTATATTCTGTAACCGGCTTTGCCTGCCCAGCAACATACCCAGCATGAAAAGTGATGGCGTCTGGAAAAAGCGGCCTGATTCCCAATACCAGAAAAACACTGCCGGTTTTCCGTTCAGTATGTTGCCTTTTATCGTGTTCCATAAAGAGTTATCTGTAATGTATTCTCCGGCTTTAGCAAAGTATGGACCTGACATATCGGGCGGCGTTACATAACCTGGTGTGTTCAATATGTGGATGACATTGATCCATTCTACAGGTTGCAGCATCAGAATGATTGCGGTAATCAGCACTGCTTTATTGCTCCATTTACTTACTGGTACCAGCGCAACACCTAATACGGCATAGAAACTAAGAATGTCTCCTTCATAAAAAAGGGAATTGAAGAAGGCAAATACCAGCAACAGAAACAGACGCCATAAGAACCTAAGCCGGAAATCTGCACCTTTTTTCTGCTGGTTATTCATTTGTATATAAAAAGTAAAGCCAAACAGAAGGGCAAATATGGCATATGCTTTACCTGCAAATAAAAAGAAAAGGGTATCCCATACCTTGCCGTCCATTGTTTTTATCCATGCCGGCAGATCTTTTGGGAAATAATAAAAATCAAAGTGCTCCAAATTGTGGAGTAGCATGATGGCAAAGATGGCAAAGCCACGAAGTGCGTCTATAAGTTCTATACGGGAAGCCTTAGCTGTTGCAGTTGCCTGGTGTGGCTTGTTGTAATAAGCAGTAGCGGTGGAAGACATGCGTATTTTAGAAATAAATAAAACAATTTTTTGGCAGGCACTAATGTAGTGAGAAAATGCATCAATCTTTAACTATTTGTCTTCCTATTAACAATTTGTCCAAGCTCCATTTGCCCGGACCTGTAAAAATGAACACAAGTGCCAACAATACAAATAAGAAAGGATGCTGGTCTTCCATATAGATCTTACCATGGCCTATACCAAAAGAGATAAAGGTCATGGTGATGGATAAAAGAATGGCTGCGGGCCTCGTAAATAGACCTATGGCAAGTAAAATTCCACTCACCAATTCAGCTCCCTTGCCGAGATAAGCCATGAAGGCCGGAGCTGGCAAGCGCATGTCCACCAGCCATTTGGTATATTCATTCATTTTGGCTTTGTCAAATATTTCAAGGCCATGGTAAATCATGAACAGACCAACGATAATGCGGATAATGGCAAGTCCCTGTTGTTGCCAAAGAGGGGCGGGAGAGAGGAATTTGTTCATAGTTTTTACACCATAGGCCATTTAAAGGTGGATTGCAAATTGATCTTCTGACCGCTTTTACTGGATGCACGGGCGGCTTCAATGATCTCCAGTACATGGAGGGCGTGCTCGACTGCTATTCGCGGTTCTTTGTTGAAAATCAACGACTCGGTAACCACTGTTGCCCCTTGTTGCCATACATATGTATCAGGGTCTGGTATAAAACGTTGCGGCTCTTCATGATCGTGGGTGGCGAGGTCAACGCCAGCAGGCGCCCAGTCGTAGCCTACGAGTCCCATATTGCCCTGTGTGCCCCAAATCATAATGGTATGCTTTTCCTGCCCTTTGCCTTCATGTCCATAAGGATCAAAATAATTAAATCCACATTGAACATGAGAGAATACGCCTTCACCATGGTCCATCAATACCATAGCATTGTCTTCTGCTTCTACTTTTATTTTTCCTTTATTGTCAACAGTGCGTTCCGGTGTGATAATACTGGTCATGGCCATTACCGATTTAGCCGGGCCCAGCAGGCCTGTTAATGTAGCCAGGTTATATACCCCAAGGTCTGGCAGACTACCTCCGCCTTCCTCATAGAAGAATGCAGACCATGTGGGACCTAAGTGGCCGTAGTGTGCATGTGCACTGGAAACCTTGCCCAACTTGCCTTCCTGTATGGTCTTGGACATAAAGGCAAATTGCGGACTATTAACCACAGCCGGTGCACCCCATATGCGCAGCTTTTTGTCTTTAGCCTGGTCCAGCAATTCTTTACCTTCTTTGTAGGTATTGGCCATTGGTTTTTCGCTCCATACATGTCTTCCTGCCTCTAAGGCTTGTTTGTTCAGCCGGCCATGCTCCTGCATATCTGTTAGGTTTACAAACAGATCAAACTTTGGTCCTGCCAGCATCTGGTCTATATGAGGATAGTGATTCGGGATATTATACGTTGCTGCCTGCTTTTTTGCCCGTTCATAAATGATATCACAGGCGCTGACAAATTCAACGTAAGGTGATTTGAAAAGGTGCGGCAGGTATTGGCCGGAGACGCTGCCACAACCTATAACTCCCAGCTTCATTTTTCTTTGCTGTGTTTTGGCAAAACCTTCTATTGATGACAACAATAAAGCGGCACCGGCCATGGCTGTTTGTTGTAAGAATTTCTGGCGGGAAATGGTGTTCATAGATGTTGTTTTATTTATGGTATGTAAGGGCTTTTGAAGCCTAGCTTTTTTAATCCGTTTTGTATATCGGGAATATTCATAAACAGCTTCCATAAAAGGCCGGTACGGTAATTTTCGATCATGACAATGATGGGGCCCTGGTCGATGGCTAAGTGAGATTTTGCATACCAGTTGTGTGTTTCGCTGAAACCATCCACAAAACCATATTCACTCCATATTTTGTCTCCATGATCATAATAAAAATGTTTCAGGGCTTCCATGCTGTATTCAGGCGTATATGGAAAAGATGATAAGGCTGCTGTAGGTTGTATGACACCAAAATCTTCTGTAGGGCTATGGGCAACATATCCTTTATAACTATCACCGGCAGTTAGTCCCCAGCAATTGGCGCCATAGCCTTTGTATTTTTTAGGGTTTTCAATGCAATGTTGGCGGTTGATAAGGGTGTGGGCCCTGTTCTGTTCCCAATAGTCTGTAGCCCAATCTTTCAGTCCTTTGGGGTCTATGCCCATAAATGTGTAATGTGCAAAGAATAAGGGACCCCCATAGTCAAAACCAAGCGGCAGTTTTATACTGTAGTATGTTTTGCCGTTGAAGTAAGTAGCACTATTGACCCAGCCATTGTTATACACTTCTCTTGGGATCCCCTTATTGGGAGAAGAAGCTGCAATGATATAGGTGATCAGGCATTCATTAAATCCGCGGATAGGGAAGTTCATATCCCAGTCGTTCCAGGGGCTCCAATGCCAGTACAACATATTGTTTTCACCTTTAGTGTGCCAGTTCCAGTTAGCAGTTGACCATAGTTGGTTCACCCGGTTGCGGAAGTATTTTTCCAGGTCTGTATCGGCATTGAAATACTCGCGGGCGCATAAAAGCCCCATGAGCAGGTAAGAGGTCTCTACAATATCGGCTCCATCATCCAGGCGGCCAAAAGGAATGGTTTTGCCTGTAGCTCCGTTCATGAAGTGCGGAAAAATGCCGTGATAACTGTCTGCATGCAGCAGGAAATCCACCATTTTCTTCAAACGCTTTACTGCTGTATCCCTGCCGATCCATCCACGCTCTACAGCTACAATAGTGGCCATTACACCAAAGCCGGTACCGCCAATGGCACAGGCCTCAGGGCCATATGTTCCTGTGCTTAGGTTGGGTGAACCATAAGCTTCATCGGCATAATCCCAGAAATATTCACCGCGTATGGTATTGCTTCTTTCTCTTGCTAGTCCACTTACCGGATGCGCAAAATGCCAGAAATAGCGAAAGGTTTGCCGTTGTATTACTTCCAACAGAACTGAATCAGGAAGGTCTTTAATGATGCCAACAGGTTTGATTGCATTTGGGTAGCCATCTTTCAGATTTACCTTTTGCGCATGCAGCAGGCTGTAGGGGAGCAGGAGAAATAGAATGGTTAGATTTCTGGCAAACATTCTTTTCGTATTTCTATGGTTAGAAAATAATCGAATAAACTATATACTATAAGTACGGACTTTGAAAACCAAGGTCTCTCAAGCCCTTTTTTATCTCTGGTGCGCTCATAAACAGATTCCACAACAAGCCGCTGCGATAGTTTTCGATCATGACGATGATGGGTCCCTGATCAATAGCAAGAAACGAATCTGCAAGCCATGGGATTTCCAGATTGAAGGCATCCACAAAGCCGTATTCTTTCCAGATCTTATCACCCAATTTGTAATAAAAGAATTTCAATGCCTTCATGGACTCTGTTGGCGTATAAGGAAAAGACGATAAAGCAGCCGTTGGTGAAATCGTACCATTGTCGTTATTGGGTTCATGTGCCAGGTATCCGCCGGGATCATCACTGGCGGTAAGTCCCCAGCAACTATCACTATAGCCATAAAAGCCCTTGGGGTTGGATATGGAATAGCTATGATTGATCTTCGAATGGGCTACATTCTGTGTCCAATAATTGGCATAGGCATCCGTAAATCCAGTTGGGTTTAATCCAAGAAAGGAATAGTGGGAAAAGAACAATGGTCCTCCATTAGAAGGCCCTAAAGGTAGTTGAATGCCATAATAGGAATTGCCATTCCTGATGTTGCCATTTTGTGCCCAGCCGGCATCATATATGGTTTTAGAGATGGCATAAGCAGGCGAAGATGCTGCTAACACATAGACGATGAGTGCTTCATTCCAGCCTCGTATAGGATGGTTCATTTCCCATTGGTAATCCGGGCTCCAGTGCCAGTACAAAACATTTTCATTGCCCCTTCTGAACCAGCTCCATTCCACCGCGTTGTACAAAGCAGTAATGTCATTACGTAAGGCTGTTTCTGCCGCATCAGCGGTGTTAAAATACTGGCGGGCAGTTATCAGACCTTGCATCAGGAACGCTGTTTCCACAAGGTCTGCGCCATTGTCTTTTGCACTAAAAGGAATCACCTTGCCAGTTGCTCCATTTAGCCAGTGCGGGAAAGCGCCATGGAATTTATCTGCTTTGTTCTTCAGAAAGTCAACAATCATTTGCATTCGTGCCAGTCCTTCGGCACGAGAAATAAAATTGCGGTGTATGCAGGTTACAATGGCCATGATGCCAAAGCCAGAACCACCGGAAGTCACCAGGTCTCCGGAAGTATTCCTTTCTCTTGCCAAACCACTTGCCGGGTGTGCGAAGTCCCAGAAGTATTTAAAAGTTTGTTGTTGAATAAGGGTTAAGAGCTGGTCATCGGAAATGCGGGGAAACTTATCCGAAGGGTCCAATTGGGTATAGAGTGAAACATTAACCGGCGCGAGCAATTGCCCTTCGCTTCTCGATTGTAAAGAAGTTGTGACGGTAACGGTATAGCGTGTTAAAAAGCTTAATGGCTGCGCTGGTGTAATCACAAGGGTGCTGTCACCATTCTGAAAACTGGTGTTAAATGCAACAGCGATACCTGCTTTGTTTTTAAAGGAGACAGCCGGAGCAGCAGAGCCGCTTTTCAGCGGTTCTGAAAAAGCGATGCGGATAGATGGTGTAACGGATGCATTTTTGTATTCGGAGGCATTCGTTACACCATCAACGCTAATTGAATTTGTTCTAAAGTTCTGGGGTGCTGGCGTCGAGTCAGAAGAATTTTTACCGCAACTGCAAATGAATGCGCCTATCAATATGCAAAGGATAAGCCTGTTGGTCATCATAACATCTTTTAAATGTGAAATGGCATCATAAGCAGTTGCTTTGCTTTATTTGTGAAGCTTCAGTAGCAAAAGCCTTTCATTGTTTCTTGCTACTGCTAATATTCCACCTGCAGTTGTATTCAACCATTTGATATCTCTTACCTGACCTTTTAGGGCAGCTACTTCAGGTTGCAGCATGAAATGGATATTGTTTTTGCCATTGGTCTTGATTATTGCCAAAGCCTGCGCATCATACCTACCCTCATAAGGAATTACATCAAAAAAATTGCCGCCAGTTACATATATCTTTTCTTTTGCATCAACATCGCTCATTCTATGAAATGCGAAAACAGGAGACAACTGCATGCTTGCGGGTAGATCGTTGACCATAAAATTTCCTTTGCCATCACCGTAAAACACAGCAGATCCCAGTCTTTCTGCCGTTAAAGGTTTAACGGTATCTATCCAGCCATAGAATACATCTTTCATAGGCACACCAGCATAGTCTGCATATAGCAGGTAGTGTTTTTTTAGCAGCGGTAAAGGCCTTTCCACTTCGTCTTTTGCCAGCCAGGGGTATTCTGTTCCGTTAACTGTATAGGACATTAATTGTTCAATTTTGCCATTGTTGTCAAAGTCCGATACATACAATTTCAAAGGTCCATCCTTGCCGCTCTGGAATTTATTATTCCTGCCCCAATTACCAGCTAGCAGATCAATGTTGCCATCACCGTTTACATCATCGGCAAAAATGGTTTGCCATAAGCCTGTAGAATTTGAAATGACTGTTTGCCGGAATTTACCTTTATTATTCATGTAAATAGTGACAGGCATCCATTCACCGGCAACAGCAAGATCCTGCCACCCATCGTTGTTTACATCCGTAAATGCGGCGGATGTAACGATGCCAATGCCAGAAAGAGATATCACACTTTCAGCAGCTGTTCTAAATGTACCTTTTCCGTCGTTGAGCAACAAATAGGAAGTTTGTGGAATGCCATAAGCATTGGCATCTGCCAGGGTTCCTACAAACAGATCGTTGTCGCCATCATGATCAATATCAGCGACCGAGACACAGGATTTGTTGTGATGAATTGGCGGCAATGCAGTTGGTGATTTTACAAAATGCCCTTTTCTATCATTCAGGTACAATCTGTCAAGTAAATAAGGATGCTTGCCAGAAAATTCATTTCCACCACTCACCACATACAAATCCAGGTAGTTATCTCCATTGGCATCAAAGAAAGTTGCATCCACATCTTCGCATCCAGAATCGGCTTTAAAAACATCAGTACTTGCAGGTAAAAAAGTGCCGTTCTTTTGTTGTAGCATCAGGGCACCCGATTGCCCGCTGGCGCCACAGGCAAAAAGATCATCCAGGCCATCTTTATTTATGTCTGCTACTGCTATTTTCGGTCCTCTTGTTGACTGGGCATGTGGAATCAAGTACTGCGTATTAAAATCAATAAAATTGTTTTCCTGATGTTTCCACTGTATATCTGTCTGTCCTGTCAAATCAGTAAGGAGAGGAACTGGCTTTGGAAAATACATCTTGTGATCAAACTTTCCTCCGGCGTTCTGTTTGAAACACTTTAGCTGCTGGTTTACAGAAACATTTATTAAAGTCTGGTAACTAGCATCTGGCCAGACAATTAAAATGCTGTCAATGTTTGAGGCTGAATCTAAGCCAAAATGCAAACGTGCGTCTGTGGAAGACTGAAAACCCCTGGTGAGCATTAATTGCTGGTATTGCATCCTGCCTTTCTGGAACAAGTATGCTTTACATCCAACACCAAAGGTGTTCAGGCTGTCGCCTTTGAATGAAATGGAAATGAAGTTCTTTTGAGGAGCATTGTTCTTTAATATAACAGCAGGAGCATTGATGGCATTGATAACCAGGTCCAGGTTGCCGTCATTGTCAAGATCGGCATAAGATGTACCAGTAAAAAATCCTTTCATACTGCTTGTGCCCCATTCTTTACTTACATCCTGGAAATTCAGTTGACCACCGCCCTTAAAAATGTATGGATGCGAGCTGCCATCAGGCATTTTTTCCAATGCCATTTCATCATATTTATCTGTGCTGCTTTTTGATGCCTGCACATACAAGTCGGAAGCATATTTTATAAAGTCCAAATCAACCGGCCGTTTTACAATGCCGCTCGATATAAACAAGTCTTTGGCCCCGTCATTATCAAAGTCAGCAAATAGCGGAGCCCAGCTCCAGTCTGTTGATGATACTCCACTTATCAAAGCTATTTCACTAAAGCTGCTTCCATCTCCGTTATTCCGTTGCAGGCAATTCTTTGAGTATTGATGCTGAAACCCGTTTTGCATCAGTTTCAACTTGTAGATGTCCGGGTTTTCGTCACTGCCATAGGTTTTTAATATTTTCTCATCGGCAGGCAGCATATCTGCAGTGATTACATCCAATTGGCCATCGTTGTTAAAATCTGCCACATCGTTGCCCATGCTAAAGCGGGAATAATGATTGAAAACAGTTGCACCCTTTTCGATGAATGTACCGTTGCCATTGTTCACGTAATAATAGTCGTTTTCGTGAAAGTCATTACCTATATAAATGTCTTCCCAGCCATCATTATTTAGATCTGCAACAGAAATGCCGAGCCCGTATCCCAGGCTGCTTTGATAAATGCCTGCCTGGGTAGAAACATCTGAAAAGGTGGTATCGTCATTCCTATAAAGCCTGTCGCCTGATAAAGCGTCATATTTCCTTCGGTTGCTGGTATCCACAATATTGGCATGAGGCCTTTGCGAATGGTTTAAAAGATAACAGTCCAGGTCTCCATCGTGGTCATAATCAAAAAAAGCAGCCTGGGTGGAAAGTCCGGAGAAGGCTAGGCCATATATTTCTGCACTTTCAGTGAATGTTCCATTTCTGTTGTTGATATATAGTTCGTTGTGGCCAGCTAATCCGTGTACGCTGCTTACAGTTGAAACGTATATATCCAGAAAGCCATCACTGTTTACATCGGCCATAGTAACACCACTGCACCAATCAGCTTTTCCCCCTACACCTGCTTTATCAGTAATATCTTCAAATTGAAAGCCACCCCTGTTGATGTACAGTTTATTAGTCCCCTTTGAATTGGCAGTGAAATAAATATCAGGCAGGCCATCGTTATTTATATCACCTGTGGCTACGCCTGCACCGTTGTAAAAATAGATGTAATACAAAATGCCAAAGCCCGGGCGCTCAGGCAATTTGTTTTGAAAGTTGATGTTTGTTTGAGATGGTGATAAGCTGGTAAAAAGGCGATCTGATCTATTGCAGGAGATCAGTATACATGACTGTATTAAAGTAATAAAGCAAACAATGGATATGAGGAGTTTTTTTATCAAACTGCTTTAGAAATGGACTTTACCATAAATGACTTTTAAAAGGGCTGCACATAATCGCCGCCCTTTTAAAAGTACAGTATATTTTTATAATTTATTAGTATATAAATTGTTTACTTCAGCCGGTGTTAAAGCTGTAGTGAAAATGCGGAATTGGTCAAAGGCTCCATTAAAAGATTTTGCCCAGGTCTCTGGTCCGTGATTCGTAAGACTTGGAGTGGTTTGGAAAGCAAAACTACCTAACACCAATCCAGTAACATTCGCAAATTGAAGCGGTCCATAATTGCCGCCGGATAACACTTTCTGATTAATTCCCGTGGGTTGTCCATCAGCATAAATGGTAAGCTGTGAATTGGCAGCATTATAAGTTACAGCTATGTGTGTCCACTTATTCAATGCATTCGGTATTTTCACTTCTGTCCATTCTTCACCTACACCATTTGGTGCTCCAGAATTGAGCATGTGAAGTTTAAGGAATGCTTCAGCCCCGTTGTCCAAATTTTCCAGGAACATTTCAAAGTTGCCCCAAAACTGGGTACTGTTCGATATGGCAAATAATCCCTGCGCTCCGCCCTGAACCGGTCCTACACCATTCATCCAGAAAGCTACAGTTAAGCTGCCGGGTGATTTCAGGCCATCGTTCACATTCGTTACCAAAAGATAGCCGTCTGGGCCTATTTGTGCTGCATGACCTTCTGTAACACCTTGTACATAAGATACGTTTTTTGCTGTAGTTATTAATCTGAATTCACCGGTATCTCTTGCACTTTCATTAAAATGCCAGTAGCTTTTACTGTTTAAAAGGGTTAAAGGCGGAGGTGGGGGATCGAGGATCAACTCCCCTAATTCTGGTCTTTCCAGCTTTTGGCAAGAGCTTAATCCAAAACCAAAAGCAATAATTGAAGTGATGCCAACAAGGAATATCTTATTTTTCATAACCAAGCATGTTCTTTTAATAAATGAATTTCACCTAACGTTAATGAGCAACTCAAACACATTAGGGTTACATTATTAGTAGTCTGGGTTTTGTACTAATACACCACCCGATTTATCTATTTCACCCTGGGGTATGGGTAATAATCTGTGTTTTGGAGCATAGTTGGTTTTGCCTGCTGCATGTAATACCTGCACATCAATACCCCATCTTACAATATCCCAGAAACGCTGTTCTTCCATTCCCAGCTCTACGAAGCGCTCATGGCGTATGGCTTGACGTAATGCATTTTGATCCGTGGTGGTAATCCTTGGTAATATAGCAGCGTTATTTCCCCTGGCGCGGGCACGAACCATTTCAAGCCAAGCTAAAGCATCTGCCATATTTTGTGCTCCGCCCAACTCATTAGCCGCTTCAGCAGCCATTAGAAGCACATCCGCGTAGCGAATAATTCTATGGTTCATCCATGGACCAAAGCGGTTGTTATTTATCAAACGGTCTGCAGGGTTGGTATAGATCTTTTTATTCCAGTAGGGTCTGGCAAGTACAGAAGGAAAAGACGGTACAGTTTCTCCATACAAAGGGTCTGTCTGGCCGGAATATAAGATAGTTTCAATTCTTCTGGGATCACCGGCTTCAAATTCGTCTACCAGTATCTGGTTAGGCGTATTCCATCCCCATCCCAAATCCCATGCGCCTGCACCTCTTACACCTTGCACATTGGCATAGATAATACCTTGATTGGTTTGTGAAGGACTATAAAAAGCCTGGATCTCAAAGATGGATTCCGGGCCATTTTCTCCTTCACGTCTGAATTGGCTGCCATAATTAGGCACAAGGCTATAGCGGTTTAATGCAATGACACTCTTGGCGGCGTTCAATGCTGCTCCCCAGTCACTCCGCCATAAAAACGTTCTTGCCTGAAGAGCCAAAGCAGCCCCTTTAGTTAGCCGGCCAATAAATTGAGGTTCCCAGGACTCCGGCAGAACTGTAGCGGCTTCTTGCAGATCTGCATCTATCAGTGTAAACAGCTCGGCAACCGAAGCTTTGGGAACGTTTACCTGTGAAGCCTCATAGATCTTGAAATCAACTTTTGGAACCTGCCCGAAAGCACGTACCAGGTTGAAATAGGCAAAAGCCCTCAGGAACTTTGCCTCAGCTCTATTGATCAAAGTGTTAGGATCGTTTAATTGAAGTGAATCAATATCCGATATGATTTCATTGGCAGCAATGATCAAAGCGTAGTGATCCGTCCAGTATTCCTGTATACCTCCATTACTTTTGTCATATTGAAAGTCATCATACATCAGGCCATGATTGGCTCCGTCAGCCTGGGTGCTACCTTTATCTGCCTCATCTGATCTGAAGCTGTGTATGGCCAGGTAAAGATGATGATTAAACCCATTCTTTCTTAATTGAGCATAGGCTGCAAATACTTTACTGTCGAAAGAGCCTGCAGGAATGTCTTCATCGGTGAATCTTCCCAATGGCCGCCTGTCGAGAAAGTCTTCCTTACAGGAAGATATTACCAATAGTACCATAAGCACCGGCAATAATCTCCATCTTATAAGTGCACTCTTTTTTTTCATATAACAATGAGGTTTAAAAGTTTAAGTTCAGGCCAAATGTGTAAACAGCGGGAACCGGGTAGGTTCCATTATCAATGCCGAATGCTGTAGCGGTACCGCCAATCTCAGGAGTATATCCGGTGTTATTGGCAAAAGTGGCCAGATTCTGGGCGTTTATGTAAACACGGAATGATTTGATTCTGGCCCGGCTTAAAAAGTTTTGTCCGAATGTGTAGCCTAACTGCAGGTTTCTTATTCTAAAGAAGCTGCCGTCTTCTATCCAATACGATGAATTTTGATAATTGATTGCCCTGCTGGTGCTGAGAATAGGTTCCCAATTCGACGTGCCGGGGCCATTCCATCTACCCAATCTTTCTGCCAGGTAATTAAAATCAGCAAAAGTGCCCTGGTTCCAGGCCCTAAATATTTCATTGCCATACACACCCTGCAGGTCAACACCTAAGTCCAATCCTTTATAAGAAACATTTATAGCTCCACCATATATGAAATTGGGAGTTGGATTGCCGATAACAGTGCGGTCGTCAACAGTTATTCTTCCATCACCATCCACATCTCTAAATTTGATGTCGCCGGGCTGAACAGCCCCTATAGTACTTTCTGGGCTTCTCTGAATATCTGCATTTGACTGGTAAATGCCATCATGTATATACCCGTAAAAATAGCCGATTGGGAAGCCTGCTGTTGTTCTTGCTGCACCGTTTATGATGGCAAATCCTTCTTTATTCAGTTGAATAACTTTGTTTTTAATGGTCGTTAAATTACCGGATACTGAAAGATTCAGGTCCCTGGCTAATTCCTGGTTCCAGGTGGCTGTAAATTCAAAGCCATTATTTTTTACTTCTCCAAGGTTATCAAGCCCGGGAATAGTACCGGACGGGCCTTCCACAATGGTAAGTATGTCTTTTGTGTTTTTATTATAATAGTTGGCTTCAAAAAAGAGTTTGTTTTGAAGCGTTCTCAGTTCTAAACCGATCTCAAAGGAATGAACTGTCTCCCAGTTGAGATCTTCTGAAGGAATGTATTCTCTTTGCAAAGCGGCAACTACGTTCTCTCCGAAAACCCCTGAATTGGCACTTGTTAATGTCGGATAGGCGGGATACCGGAACCTGGGATCAATATTTTTGCTACCCAAAACACCCCATGAGCCTTTTAGCTTCAAATAATCAAGGTATTTCTGGCCTTCAAAGAAGTTTTCCCTGCTTACTACCCAGCCAGCGCCAACAGCTCCGAAGTTTTTCCACTCGTTTCCATGCCGTTCAAACTGGCTGCTGCCATCTCTTCGGAAAGAGGCATTGATCAGGTATTTGTTTTGGAAACTATAGAGTGCTCTTGCAAGATAGGAGAGAGAAGCATCATCCCATGCACTTCCTGATCCAACCCTGGTAGCAGGTGTACCCACCTGATCTACATACCAGAAAATAGGATCGTTTGGAATGGGATCAGCACTTCCTTGCTGTACAGAAGCATTTGTTTCTTCAAAGGCATTATAATAAGCTGTAAAACCTCCTAATGCGGTAAGATCATGATCGCCAAATCTCTTTTTATAGGTCAAAAGATAATCCATCTGCGTTTTAGGGAATAGATTCTGCTTTTGAGATACGGAAGTGGCTCTGCGGGATGTATCCCGTTTATCATTTCCCACTATTTCAGGATTGTAAACGCTTAGTATAGGAAAATATCTTCTTTCTGTGTTGAACCCATAATCGGCATATAGCTGGGCCCGGAAATTAAAGTTTTTTAAAAAGTCGATTTCCCCATAAATACTTCCTACTGCTCTGTATTCTCTTTGAATACGGACATTTTTCTCAAGCTCAATCCCTACCAGGGGATTGAAAACCTGGGCTCTCTGGAAGGCTGGAAGTGTATGGAATAGCCCAGTGGTAGGATCCATAACTGGTGCAATGGGTGCAGCCCTTATTGCTGAGCCTACACCTTTGTCTGCATCGGGCAATTCAGCTCTTAAAGCATTCAATGTAAATCCAAACTTCAGGTTCCTGTTTACCCGGAGCTCATCGCTTAGATTCAAGGTATATTTCTTATAAACTTCATTCTTAATAACACCTTCTTCATAGATATAACCCAAACCCATATAGAAACGGTTTTTTTCAGTGGCTCCTGTTATGCTTATATTATTATAGCTTAAAAAACCATTTTGAAAAATTTCGTCCTGCCAGTCTGTGTTGGCATTCCACAATGTAAAGTCAAATGGAGCGGAACCCATGTTGCTCAATTGTTCAGCATATAACTCTTTAAACTGCTCCGCGTTAGTAAGTTCGATTCTGTCCTGTACTCTTTTAAAACCGGCAGAAGCATTGAAATTTACGAGCAATTGCCCTGCTTTGGCCTTTTTTGTAGTTATGGCAATAGCGCCATTAGCGCCTCGAACACCAAAGATGGCAAGAGAGGATGGGTCTTTTAAAACCTCCATTGACTCGATATCGGCAGGGTTCAAGAAATTGATATTATCTGTAAAAATTCCATCAACAATATAAATTGGTTTGGCTCCATTCACGGAGTTCGTTCCACGAATACGGACATCTGGTTCCTCTCCAGGTCTACCAGAATTTACCACAGATAAACCAGAAACTTTACCTTGTAACAAAGAAAGGGGATTCGCTGCCGGCTTATCAGCAATATCTTTAGCTTTTACAGTCACAATGGAGCCGGTAAGATCTCTTTTGTTGGCTGTGCCATAGCCTATTACTACTACTTCGCCCAATTGAGCGCCCCCCGGCTGCAATGTGATCTCCACATTATTTTGATTAGGCCCCACTGTTAGTTCCTGATTGGCATAACCTACAAAGCTTATGACTATTGTGGCAGTAGGAGCGGTCATGAGTGCAAAGTTTCCAGCCGTATCAGTAGTAGTGCCAATATTAGTGTTCTTAACACTGACCGAGGCACCGGCAAGTCCCCGCCCGTCCGCAGAAGTTACCCTGCCCGTTAAGGATCTTTGTTGCTGAAAGTACTTTCCTGCAAAAGCAGAGGTTGTTAAAAAAGGTATGAAGAAAAGCAAAATTGCAAATAAGCTAAAAGTGCATAGAGCAGTCCGAAGCCAAGTAGGCTCGGTAAGTCTGAATCTGGCATTCATATAGCGAAAGGGTTTTTAATCGTTGGTTAATGGGTTTTGTAGTTGTTGGTAGTTTTTATCAACAACAATCCTATACTTATATAACTTTTATGCCATTGATTTTTATAAACTTTTGGTAAAAATTAAAGGCAATTATTCTGTCCGATTCGTTGCATTAGAGGTTAGCTTTGAGAAGAAAAATTTATCCCTGTCATTTGCAAACTATTAGCTACCTTTGCAAACTCGTTAATTGTAGGAATACAGTTAAGGACCCTTAGCTCAGACGGTTAGAGCATCTGACTCATAATCAGAGGGTCGCTGGTTCGATCCCAGCAGGGTCCACATCAAAAAAAGCAGTTATGAGCGATTTCATAACTGCTTTTTTATTTTGTACCGCTCATGTGCATAGGCACAAATTGTAAAGCCATGAGTTTTTGGATCACTTCCACCTGCCTGGTTTCTTTTTCTATTGTCCAGTCGTTTTCCAGTTGTTTCAGGAGTTGGGTTTCTTCTGATGGCAAGCCCTCCTCTTTATGAGTTTGTAAAAACATCAAGGCAAAGCACAGGTCGTTATAATTTCCCAAGAGTGTAGCAGCATGGTTGAGATCTTCTTCTGTATTGCCTAAGTTCACCGGGAAGGGCTGGTTAAAGTCGTTGCGGTACATTTTGATGTTATAAATGAGGTCCTTTAATTCTTTGCGGATGGTATGAAGATCTTCATCATGGTGAATGGAGTGCAGGCCGGTTTGTATAGCTGCAATTTTATCTAATGCAAACTTTCTTACTGTTTTCGTATGCAGGTTTTTGGGTAATTGGCTGAGGAGTGCTTCTTCTGTTTTTTCAAAACTTGTATACTTAATGGCCTGCTGCAGATCATTCTTTCCAACTTCCAATTTTTTGTTCAGCCTCTCTAAGTATTGACGCGATGATAGTTGACTGAAATGAGGCTCTACAAGTGGAAAAAATAATTGCAGGTCCCGTACGGGGCCTGCAGATGTATAAACAGCTTTCACTTTGCCGGGTATCTTCAATTTTGAATTATCATCTTCTTCCTGGAGCAGCCGTATAAAAGCCCTTAATTTTTTATATTCTACCCTTAGATCATGTATGTCTTCAATGTCGAAAGTCGCAGGAATTTGCCCACACAGTTTTTCCATGTGCTGCAAATGCTTTTTAATGACTTCTTCAAGGTGGGCCTTCTTCATTTAAGAATCATGCAATGATATTAAATGTACGAAGGAGTTTGGAGACGTTGGAGGAAAGGTAAGTTCGTAAATGTGAATGGTAAATATGGGGAAACCAGGTTCTGAAAGGTGAGGGAAAGTGGCCTCAAATAAGAAAGCCAGTGCTCCGGTCTGGAGGCACTGGCCCATTTATCAACCATTACCAATTTAGTCTTTTATAAACTCAGTGTTCGCTACTATTGCTACTTCGTCACCTACAATAGCAGAAGGAGTAGAAGCTCCGATACCAAAGTCAGAACGTTTTAAAGAGCCTGTAATTTTAAAACCAGCTACTGTTTTCTTGGAATAAGGATGAACAGCAGAGCCTTTATACACTACATCCAGTACCACTGGTTTTGTTACGCCGTGCATAGTCAGGTCTCCGGCCAGCTTATATTTATTTTCACTTACTTTTTGAAAAGATTTGCTTTTGAAAGTCAGGGTGTTGTATTTGGCTGCATCAAAAAAGTCGGGACTTTTTAAATGTTTGTCTCTGTTTTCATCGTCTGTATTGATTGTGTTCACATCAGCAGTCAGCTCAATATTGGCATCAGTAAAGTCGGCCTTGGAAGCTGTGAACTTTGAATTAATATTTTTAAAAGAACCATCTACATCAGAGATCAGCAGGTGGGCAACACTAAAGTTCAGTTTAGAGTGGGATTTGTCCAGTGTCCAGCTTTGTGCAAGGCCGGCAAAAGAAGCTACAAGAGCAAAAGTTGCGATAACGATTTTCTTCATTTGGTTTTTATTTTTGATGAGGCAAAATTCGCCTCCTTACTCCATCTGACCATTGATGTATGTTAGTAAATATTTGTTAAAACAAATGTTGGTGTTCCTTACTTATTTTTTGCCAGTTCTTTCCGGATCCTGCTGAGCGATTCGGGCATGACGCCAATATAAGAGGCGATCATCCGTTGCGGTACACGGCGGGCCAGGTCTGGATAGGTATTCAGAAAGTCCAGATACCTGTCTTCGGCTGTGGCTATGAATTGATTGACCAACCTCTTTTGCAGGGATCGGTAGCTGTTGCGGATCAACTTATTGAATAGAGAGAGAAAATCTGGATGAATAGCTTCCAGCTTCTGCTGATAACCTCTTTCTCCAACCAATATTTCTGAAGGTTCGATAGCATCAATAAAGAACATGGAAGGTTCCTGGGAAAAAAAACTATTCAAGTCTGATACCCACCAATCTTTAGGCGCAAATTGTATCACGAACTCTTTTCCCTTCTTGTCTATTACATAGCTTCTGAGGCATCCACTGCAAACAAAATAGGTCTGTCGGCAAGCCTCTCCCGGCCGTAGCAGGATCTCTCTGCGTTGTACTGTTTTCGGCGTGAAAATATTTTTTATCTGTTCTAATTGGTCCTTACTAAAATCAATTTTATCCTGGAAATATTGTTCTAGTGATTCGTACATGGAAGCAAATTTCAGTAAATTACAGGGAGATACCTGAGAACTGAAAATCAGCGGCTTGCAATAGCTATCTTCTATGCGTCGCATTTTATTATACCTGTATTTTTTTGCTGCGTGGCCAGTGCTGCTCTCCGCGCAGCATGTGGCTTCTATAAAAATTGATGGCAGCATCAATCCTGCATCTGCGGAGTTTATTCAGCGCAGCATCCGAAAAGCAGCCCAAGAGCATGCGCAATGCCTGCTTATCCATTTGAACACGCCTGGTGGTCTACTGAAGTCAACCCGCGTCATTGTAGGTGATATAATGGATTCACCCCTGCCAGTGGTGGTTTATGTATCGCCATCCGGCGCTCATGCAGGATCGGCTGGTGTTTTTATTACACTGGCAGCCCATGTAGCAGCCATGACGCCCGGAACCAATATGGGCGCGGCACATCCTGTAGGCATGCAGGGCGGGGGTGATACCATTTTGAATGAAAAGTCCACAAATGATGCCGCCGCCTTTATACGTACTATTGCCGAGAAGCGCAACCGTAATGCTGAGTGGGCGGAGGAAGCCGTTCGAAAAAGCGTTTCCATAACGGCTACTGAGGCGCTCAACCAAAACATCATTGACTTTGTTGCTGCTAATGAGCAGGAGCTACTGAAGTTGCTGGATGGAAGAAAACTACAAACCGTTTCAGGTACTGTGACACTGCATACCAGCGGGGCAACTGTCAAAACCTATGAAATGGGTTTTATTGAAAACCTGCTGAGCATTTTAAGCGATCCCAATATTGCTTATATCTTACTGCTGCTTGGCTTTTATGGTATTATGTTCGAGTTGTACAGTCCAGGTGCCATACTGCCTGGTGTTATTGGTGTAATTAGCCTGATCCTGGCCTTTTATTCCCTGCACACTTTACCCATCAACTATGCCGGACTGGCGTTGATTGTTTTTGCCATTATCCTTTTTATCTTGGAAATTAAGATCGTCAGCCATGGAATGCTGGCCATTGGTGGAATTATTTCGTTACTGCTTGGCTCCATGATGCTGATCAGGGATGATACGGGCGGCATAGGCCGGATCTCGTGGAGTGTCATTATCACATCAACAATAGTTACGGCCGCTTTTTTCCTGTTTATTATTGGTTTAGGTATCAGAGCCCAGCGTGCCAGGCCGGTCATTGGTCAGGAAGCATTATTGGGGGAAGCGGGCATATCGTTGGCGCCATTGGATCCAACAGGTACTGTACTGCTGCATGGTGAGATCTGGCAGGCTGTAAGCCATTCAGGAAGTATCGAAAAAGGAGCAAAGGTCCGCGTGATAGACAGGAAAGGATTTACACTATATGTAGAGCAGATTACATGAATGGTCAATGGTCAATAGGTCCCGATTTAAGTACAATTTGTAAACAATAAATTAATTCCCATGCAACAGATTCCGGTAGTTCTGATTGTAATTATCATTTTTGGATTGATCATTCTGTCCAATGCCATTCGCATTTTAAGAGAGTACGAACGTGGTGTTGTTTTTCGCCTCGGCCGGCTGATCGGCGTCAAAGGCCCCGGTCTGATCCTGCTGATCCCTATTATTGATAAAATGGTCAAAGTAAGCCTGCGCACTGTGGTGTTCGATGTACCTCCCCAGGATATCATTACTGAAGACAATGTCTCGCTAAAAGTGAATGCCGTGGTTTACTTCCGGGTAATTGAGCCGCAAAATGCTATTGTGCAGGTAGAGAATTACCTACAGGCTACTTCACAATTATCACAAACTACATTGCGCAGTGTGCTGGGGCAATCAGAACTGGATGATTTGTTGTCTCAACGAGATAAGATCAATCAAAAGCTGCAGCAGATCATTGATGCGCATACCGAGCCCTGGGGCGTAAAAGTTTCCAATGTGGAAGTAAAACAAATTGACCTTCCGCAGGAAATGCAGCGGGCTATGGCCAAACAGGCTGAGGCAGAGCGGGAGCGCCGCTCGAAAGTAATTGCCGCTGAAGGTGAGTTCCAGGCTTCACAACGGTTGTCTGAAGCTGCCAGAATACTTGCTGAAGCACCCAGTGCGTTGACATTGCGCTATCTTCAAACGTTGAGGGAAATTGCTACTGAGAACAATTCCACCACTATTTTTCCGGTTCCCCTTGACTTTCTAAAACCGTTCTTAGAACAAAAAGATACTAATTTAAAAATGTGACAATTTGAAAATTAGCTCATTATCATAATGTTCACTCACAATTTCACCAGGCTCACCTTTCCTTCGTCCAGGTCGTAGCGCGCACCTACAATCTGTAATTCATGTTTATGTTCTTTTTCTTTCAGTATTTGAGACTGTGTTTCTAGCTGATGGACACCATGTAGTACGTTGGCCTTCACACAGTCTTCCAATCTATTTTTATCATCTTTGGCTATCGTTTTGATTTCTACCTCCCCTTTGATGCTATCTACAATGTCTTTGATATGACCTGGTGCTTCACCACCTTCAACAAAAGCTTTCACGGCTCCGCATCTTTCATGGCCTAATACCATTACCAGTTTTACACCTAAGTGCTCTACTGCATATTCAATGCTGCCCAATTCCACACCACTGATAATGTTTCCTGCCGTACGGATCACGAACACATCACCCAATCCCTGGTCAAATAACAATTCAGGTGGAACACGTGAGTCGGAGCAACAAACAATCGCTGCGAAAGGATGCTGTTCGCGGGAGATCTCTTTCAGCCGGGTGGCCGTTTCGTCAGGGTGGATAGGATGATAGGAAGCAAAGCGTTTATTGCCCTCTAATAATTTTTCCAATGGATCGGTCTTTGTGGCTGAAGTGGGCTGTGGTTCATTTTGACAACTCAATGAAAACGCACTAAAAAGCAAAACAAGGATAAAGTTGTTGCCTGCAAACAGAGACCTCTTGCTCATGGATAATCAAGTTGAATGATGGATAATGCAGCAGAACAATCTGTTAGACGCCTTTGCAGGTAAGTGAATAGGGATTCAAAACTAGGAGCGTTTGTAAATAACAATATTGAACATTGTCATTCGTCTGATTAATTTTAATCAATACTAAAAAGAAAGCCCCGCTTCTGGCGAGGCTTTCTTTTTTCCAATAAAATTCCAATATGAAGTAATTTCCCTCACTCCATAAGCTGTTCTAATCTCGTTAGCTTGCCATCGCTGCTCATGCCTTCTACCACTACACGGAATGACTGGCTTACATCATTGTTATAAAAGGTAAGCTTGATGGTTCGTTTACCGGGAGTTGTTGATACCATGGGGTTCCAATAAAGTGTTGTGCGCAAATCCTTTTCTTCATGGCGCTGCTGGAAAGAGCTGTAATTAGGTGAATAGAACTGCTTGATCGGCGTATACCCCATCACTTTATTGCGCGATAAACCTTTGCCTGGAGTGCTTTGTACGTCACCGCCACGGCGGGTATAAATGGCAATAGCGCCACTGCCGCCGCCACCAGCGCCTCCTACAAAAGGAGGACGGAAAACTTTAATGTAGGCCACATCGGAAACAGGTATGCCAGAGATCATGTTTATATCGGTCTGCATTTCATCCAGGTATATCTGGGGTGAACCACCGCGCCATTGCATGCTGGTATTGCCTCCGCTCTGCGTGATCTGGAGGCCAGCCACTTTGCCCTGCAGGTATTGGAAAATATTATAGGAAGAAATTGCAAATGGATCATTCACCAGGTCAAACTGGTAAGCGTCGGCGCCTTTGAACAGGCCGGAGGTATATTTTTCATCCATCGCCTGTATGGGAGTTTTGGTCTTTGCACGTACCGTCACATTTTCCAGCATTTTTACCTTTTGCATTTCCATCAGGCTGGCCCTTTCCTCTGCCAGCTTGAAGTGGCGGTAACTTCCTGCTGTATCAGAAACTACTGCAAAGGGAGAGAGGTTTTTGCCGTAATTAAGTGCCGCCATCCGGTCGCTCATGAAGCGAACTTCAGCATCGCCCAGACCTTTTGATTTGGGAAGCTGATAGTAGATCTGCAGTGTATCGAAAAAGACCATCTCCGGTTCTATAAAATTTCCCCGGGCATCTACTGGTGTCATGACGATCTTGGATGCAGAATCATTTTGCTTAACGATCATGGTAATGCTGCTGCCTCCGCCCAACTGGCTTTGATGTACCCCTACTACTTTTCCGGACAGAGCAAGATATGTGGAGTCTTTGGGGTAAGTAATGGTTGGAAATTTACCTTGAACCACGTCTTCCCATTTAAAGCGTCGCCAGCCGTTGGTGAGCATTACAAGGTCCAGGTGCTGGCTAACAGGCTCATTGTTCTGGGAGAAATAGTAAGCAGGCTTGTGTACACGTCCTTTGATCTCACTGGTCAATAGAAGGTGTGAAAAAATATTGTTGCTGCTATCCGTCTCAATTGAGGCATCAGTAACAGAGACGGAAAGATTGGCGGAAATACCTTCTGGTACTGTAACCTCTATCTCGTCTCTTGCCCTTTTGCTTAGTCCCCAATGCGCCACATTCAGCTCTGTAGGAAAAGAATATTCATTGTTCTTGACAAACGTAATACGTTCCGCTATGGCGTTCCAGCCAGCATCAAATACAGTGATGGTTAAGATGCCTGTTGGCAGGTCCTGGGTAGGGATTGTTTTCATGCCAGACAATTCGGTTGAAAGGTTCACACCTGTCTTGAATACCATATTCTGGTGCATGGTGCCAACAAGGTATAATTGTTTCAAGTTGTCGGGTGCAGTGGTGGTGCGGTTAACGGTAACAAAGCGCCTGTTGCCGCTAACACCTACCTGTAATGAAATCCCATTGGGTTTGCTTGCCGGCAGTGGCGTGGTTTTTTCAGCACCCTTAGCTTCTTTCCATTTCGCCACATAGGTTTCATTGTCTTCGGGAATCAGAAAAAAGAAACCCATTCCATCATGCATCGTACGCAAAGAATCCATAAGCTTTCCGGCTTTGTTGACAACCACGCCTTTAATATGTACAGGGCGTCCCCATTGGTCAGTTGCCTTAAAAGCGACTTTATTGCGGATACCTGCCACCATATCTCCTCCTTCAGGGAAGAATTCTACAGAAGTCACTGGTGTTACTTTGGTAACGGGGGAGTTTTTAGAAAGAATCCGAACGCTCTTTTTGTACAAAAAGGCCGTATCAAAGTTGAGCATCCATTTGGTATAGGCCCGCACATTTATAGCACTGCCCGCAAAGTTTTCAGGTATTTCAAATTGTCCGCTACTAACAGCCTGCACTATTGGGCTAACGGAATGCATTAGAACCGCTCCCTTTTCATCCACCCAGTCAACATACAATGTCCTGCTTTCAGCGGCAGGATCCAGGCCTTGCATCAGGTAAGCCTTGAACCATACTGTCTCACCAGGCACATAGGACGCTTTATCATAATGGAGGTAAATGCGTTCCTGTGCATATTTAGTGGCATAAATAGCTAACGAAGAATCAATGTTCTGCGCATAAGAATAAACTGTGAATAACAAGGTGCAAAGCACCAGTGATAAGTTTTGGTAAATCGATCTTTTCATGAAATTTCCACTGATTACAGAGCCGTTAAATTACGGCCAAATTGGGAATGAATTTATTGTTTGTAATTTATAGTTTATGGTTTATGATTAAGGTAACAGGTTAAAAGTAATTCCTACATGTTTCTTCTGTACTGTCCTCCTACTTCATAGAGTGCATGAGTGATCTGTCCCAGCGAACAATATTTCACTGCTTCCATCAGCTCTGCAAATATGTTTCCATTGTTCACAGCAACCTCTTTCAGCCTTTGTAAACTTCTTTCAATATTGCCTTCACTCCGCTTCCAAAAAGCATGCAGGTTCTGTATCTGTTGTTCCTTTTCTTCTTTTGTGCTGCGGATGACCTCCCCTGGCAACACTGTAGGAGAACCCTTTTTATTTAAGAAAGTATTAACACCAATGATCGGCAGCTCGCCGGTGTGTTTCAACTGTTCATACTGCAGGCTTTCTTCCTGTATTTTATTGCGCTGGTACATGCGTTCCATGGCTCCTAATACGCCACCTCTTTCAGTCAGGCGGTCAAATTCGACCAATACAGCCTCTTCTACCAAGTCGGTCAACTCCTCGATCAGGAAAGATCCTTGGATAAAGTTTTCAGTTTTAGCAGAGCCCAGTTCCCTGTTGATGATCAACTGGATGGCCATAGCCCTTCTAACACTTTCTTCCGTTGGTGTGGTAATGGCCTCATCGTAGGCATTGGTATGCAGGGAATTGCAATTGTCGTAGATCGCATACAATGCTTGCAGGGTGGTACGGATATCATTGAAATCAATTTCCTGGGCATGCAGGCTTCGGCCTGATGTCTGTATGTGGTATTTTAATTTTTGTGAACGCTCATTGGCCTTATACAAATGCTTCATGGCCTTTGCCCAAATGCGGCGGGCCACACGGCCAATTACACTGTATTCAGCATCCATACCGTTGGAAAAAAAGAAAGACAGGTTGGGTGCAAAATCGTCTATGTGCATGCCACGGCTCAGGTAGTATTCCACGTAGGTAAATCCATTTGCCAGTGTGAATGCCAGTTGCGTGATCGGGTTGGCACCCGCTTCGGCAATATGGTAGCCAGAGATAGAAACGCTATAAAAGTTGCGCACGTTATTCCGGATAAAATAATCCTGCACATCGCCCATGAGTTTTAAAGCAAATTCTGTCGAAAAGATGCAGGTATTCTGCGCCTGGTCTTCTTTTAAAATATCAGCCTGTACCGTACCTCTCACCTGGGAAAGGGCCTGTGCTTTCAATTGTTCATACACTTCCTTAGGCAGCACTTCGTCACCTGATAACCCAAGCAGCTTTAATCCTAAACCAGTATTTCCTTCCGGCAGGCGTTCCGGCGAAGCAGGATTATAATAGACAGGCCATGGCAAGTGTTGAAACTTCTTTTCAAATACTTCATTGACCATTGACCATTGACCATTCACCTCTATCCATTTCTCACACTCCTGGTCAATGGCGGCATTGAGGAAGAAGGCAAGAATAACGGGTGCCGGTCCATTGATGGTCATGGAAACAGAAGTCTTTGGGTCGCACAGGTCAAAACCGCTGTAGAGTTTTTTTGCGTCATCAACAGTTGCAATGCTCACGCCCGAATTACCGACTTTGCCATAAATATCGGGGCGGGAGTCCGGGTCCTCGCCATAGAGCGTAACACTGTCAAAAGCTGTGGACAGGCGCTTAGCAGGCTGGCCTAAAGACACATAGTGAAACCGCTTGTTGGTACGTTCCGGGCAACCTTCGCCTGCAAACATGCGGGTAGGGTCTTCACCCTGGCGCTTCAACTCAAAAACGCCTGTTGTATAAGGAAATTCGCCGGGAGCATTTTCCTGCAACTGCCACCGCAGGATATCGCCCCAGTCTTTGTATTTGGGCAGCACCACTTTGGGAATGCGTGAGCCACTAAGGGAGGTAGTGGTCAGCGGCAGTTTGATGATTTGGTTGCGTACCTGGTATTCGAAAAAATCAGCACTATATTTTTTGCTAGTTTCCGGCCATTGTTCTATCAGCTTTTTGCATTCGGGATGAAGCTGGTTTTCAAACTGCATCCTCAGTTGCTTCATGTCTTCAAGAAACCGCGCCCCTTTTCCCGCAGATTCCATGGTTCCTGTAACCTGGTACAATTTCGAAGCAATGGCACACTGTTCTTTTACCCACTGGTCATAATTGCGGTTGCTTTCGCAGATCTCTGACAGATAACGAACCCTTTTCGGCGGAATGATCTGTGATCGATTGGTCGTATCTTTTGTGTGTGCGTGAAACGCTACCGCTCCAAATTCTACTCCTGTTTTGGTTTTGATTGCCTGCACAATTTTTTCAAATAGTTCATTGACACCGGCATCATTGAACTGAGCAGCAATGGTACCTACTATAGGCAATTCCTCGTCTTTTGTGGTCCATAGTCCATGGTTACGTTTGTACTGTTTACGCACATCATGCAATGCATCCAATGCTCCTGCCTTATCGAATTTGTTGATAGCTACAATGTCCGCATAATCCAGCATGTTGATCTTTTCCAGTTGGGAAGCCGCTCCATATTCCGGCGTCATCACATACAGGCTGACATCACAATAATCAATAATCGAAGCGTCGCTTTGTCCTACACCTGCGCTTTCCAGGATGATGAGATCAAAGCTTGCTGCTTTGCAGATGTCGAGGGCATCCCGTACATGCCCGCTGAGCGTTTTATCAGTTTCCCTTGTAGCTAATGACCGCATGTACACCCTGGGAGAAGAAACCGAATTCATACGGATCCTGTCGCCCAGCAAGGCGCCTCCTGTCTTTTTGCGCGAAGGGTCTACTGATACAACAGCTATTGTTATATCTGCAAAGGCATTTAAGAAACGGCGTACGGTTTCGTCAGTGATAGAAGATTTGCCAGCGCCGCCGGTGCCTGTGATACCGATTACGGGAATTCTGTGCCGGGCTTCCGAAAGTGCGGATTTTTGCCCGTTTTCAGCAAGTGTTATGAGCCGGGCTATTTGTCTTATATCTTTTTGTTCGTCTAATGGTACCTGTTTTTGAAAGGTGCCATCTCCATTTAAGTTAAAATCGCAAAGCCGCACCACTTCTTCTATCATACCTTCTAGTCCCATTTTCCTGCCATCATCCGGTGCGTAAATTTTTGTGATGCCATAGCGGTGCAGTTCTTCTATCTCATCGGGCAGGATGGTTCCGCCGCCGCCTCCAAATATTTTGATATGGCCACAGCCAGCTTCATCCAGCAGGTCTTTCATGTACTTGAAAAATTCAAGGTGGCCTCCCTGGTAGGAGGTAATGGCAATGCCATGAACATCTTCCTCGATAGCAGCTTCTACAATCTCATGCACGGAGCGGTTGTGGCCCAGGTGAATGATCTCTGCGCCTTTGCTTTGCAGGATACGGCGCATTATATTTATAGCAGCATCATGGCCGTCAAAAAGAGATGCAGCCGTAACGATGCGGACCTTATTTGTTGGTACATACATATGATCAGCAAGCTATCACAAAAGTAATTTACATCAGGCCGAAAATATTTTTTAATGTTTTGACAACTAAAGCAGCGTTTTTAACAAATTGATTGCCTTGAAGGAGACTAACGGTTGCTTGCCATTTTCCTTGAAACGATTGTTTGCCATATTTTTCCTGTTGTTGCTGCTGTTCAATACGATCGGCTACAGGCTGTATTTCTATTATGCACAGCAAATGGCAGATAAAGCCCTGACGACTGCTCTAGATGACGGAACTTATGACCACAAAGACCTTGTGGTCATAAAAGTTCCACTTTCCCTGCCTTATCAATCTGACTGGAAAGAGTTTGAACGTATTGATGGAGAGATCGATATAAACGGTGAAACATATAAGTATGTGAAAAGAAAAGTAGTGAACGGAACGTTGGTTTTGCTCTGCCTTCCTGACCACCATAAAGCAAGGCTGGAAAATGCCAAAGAAGAGTTCTTCAAGCTGGTGAACGATATGCAATCCCAATTACCGGTAAAAAGTACCAACCAGTCCGGTAAGGTTTATTTCTCTATGCTCTTTAGTGACTTTGACAAGCAGCAGCCAGGCTGGCTCATTGGCGCTTGCAACAGTTCGGAAAAAGCTTTCATTCCTTTCTTTTTGACAAATCATATTGACCCCACTATTCCTATACCTACACAACCACCTGAAAGCATACAGGCATAGAATTATTCAGAGAAATGCGTGATCAGTAAAGAATATAAGTTCATGATATTGATTTATATTCACGGATTCTTTTTTCATCCTGCCGCATTCCAAGTAAACCTTTTCAACGATTACATTAAAACTTATTCGCATGACGAAAACCATCATGGTGGCAGCAACTGCCTGTATACTGTCTTTTTATTCAAACCAATCCACTGCTCAGGGCTGTGTGGCCATTCGCAGCACCGGTGCCATGTGCACCAAACAGTCTCATATTGAAACCGAAACCAAAGGCTGGCAGCTCAATACCAACTATCGCTACTTTAAATCCTTTCGCCACTTCAAGGGCGATGAGGAACAAAAAGAACGCCTGGAAAAACACACCGAAGTGATCAACTGGCAGCATGCCCTGGACCTCTCGCTAGTGCGCACTTTCAACAACCGCTGGTCGGTAGTGGTGGGTGCTCCCCTGTTGGCCAATAAACGCTCTTCCTTATATGAACATGGCCGCACCGAGCGTCATAGCTCTGAATCCTATGGATTGGGCGATATGCGTGTGGTTGCCTACCGCTGGCTACTCAACCCGGAAAAAAATAAAAAAGGGAATGTGCAACTGGGCATGG
>CBKWHA010000026.1:0-34000 GCA_966674115.1 uncultured Chitinophagaceae bacterium | reverse complement strand
TTCATTCGAAAATGAAGGTGTTCACTTTGCTTCAGTGCATATTGACCGCAGTCATCCATCTGAAAATTTACACACCCGCAAGCCAGGTATTGGTATGTTGCTGGAGTATTTGAACAGCGGTAAATATGATATCAAGAACTCTTTTGTAATAGGCGACCGGATTACCGATGTACAATTGGCCAAAAACCTGGGTTGCAAGGCTATTTGGCTGAACAATAATCCTGACCTGGGCGCTGTAGAAATTAATAGCCAGGCCGAAGAACTGCAACGTATAGTTGCACTCGAAACCAAAGATTGGAAGGATATCTACGAATTTTTGAAATTGGGCGAAAGAGTTGTTTCGCATACCAGGTCTACCAGTGAAACTCAGATCACGGTTGAAATCAATTTGGATGGGAAAGGAAAAGCGAACATCAAAACCGGGCTCGGCTTTTTTGACCATATGCTGGACCAAATTGCCCGCCATGGGATGATTGACTTGACTGTAAACGTAAAAGGAGATCTACACATTGACGAACACCATACGGTAGAAGATACGGGTATTACTTTGGGGGAGGCATTTGCTCAGGCGCTTGGCAATAAAAGAGGCATTGAGCGCTATGGCTTTGCACTGCCTATGGATGAAGCCGAGGCCAAAGTACTGATTGATTTCGGCGGCCGCAACTGGATCGTATGGAACACAAGCTTCAGTCGTGAAAAAATTGGCGATGTACCTACCGAAATGTTTTTCCATTTCTTTAAATCATTCTCCGACGCTGCAAAATGTAACCTGAATATTGAATGCAGAGGCGAGAATGAGCACCATAAAATAGAAGCTATTTTCAAAGCCTTTGCCAAAGCTGTCAAAATGGCAGTGAAGAGAGATCCTTTCAGTAACCAGTTGCCATCCACTAAGGGAGTGTTATAACAAAGGCAAACCACAATTACCTGGCCCTGACTATTTCCTAAACCTGTCAGGGCTACTTTCATTAGCAAGAATTCACACTCAATTTCGGAACATCAATCTCAATTTTACCGTTGCTGATTACCCATTGTTTATTCCTTACTGCTTATTGCCTATTCCCAATTCCCACTGCCAAATCCCGCACCTCGCTTCTAAAAACCTTTCCGTCCTTCACCACCAGCTTCACTTTTCTGATATTCTTGATATTAACTGAAGGATCACCTTCCACAGCAATCATATCTGCCCATAAACCCTTTCTCAACCTTCCGATCCTGTCCCCATATCCAAAAACATCTGCATTTACAGAAGTGGCAGAGCGTAGCACATGCAATGGTTTCATGCCATATTCCACCATGAGTTCCATCTCCCTGGCATTATCACCATGCGCATAAACACCTGCATCTCCACCCATACATATAGTTACACCGCTTTGCAAAGCCAGTTGAAAACTTTTCTTTTTGGTAGCAACCAGTTTAGGTTCAGGATCTGTTCCTTTTTTCCATCCTTTGTAAATTTCATAGGCTTCTCCGGCAGCAAGGGTTGGGCAAATAGCAACACCTTTTTGTTTCATCAATTGATACACCTCCATAGTGCCTTCATCTCCGTGTTCGATGGTAGCAGCTCCGGCCACAATAGCCCTGCGCATCCCTTCCGGTGTTGTGGCATGTATCGCCACCTGGCGATCGCTGTTTTTTGCAGTTTCTACTGCCAAAGCAATGTTTTCTATGCTGAATGTTGGTAATACTTTTTCATCGCTGCCCCAGCCAAAATCACCATATATCTTGATGAAGTCTGCTCCTTTACTGATCTGTGTTCTTACTTCCTTTAGCAGGTCTTCAATGCCAGCCACCTCTGCAGCACCTTGTGGTAGATCTATATCAGGGTTTTCAGACTTTGGAGCGTATGCTCCTTTAGCAACAATGGCCCGGGTTGCCACAATCATTCTGGGCCCAGGAATAACTCCTTTTTCTATGGCCTTTTTTATACCTACATCATCGTAAAATGAACCTTCGGTTCCTAAATCTCTTACAGTGGTAAATCCTGCCCATAGCGTAGCCCTGGCATGATTAACGGCTCTTGCGGTCCTTTCTGCTCGGCTTTCTTTTAATACCTGGTCCTCCCAAAGCGTTTCATTATAGGGGTGTAAAAATAAATGGGAGTGTCCTTCAATCAGTCCTGGGAGGAGGGTAGAGCCGGGCAGATGAATGATTTTTGTATTGGCTGGAAAGTTTTGAATATTGCCAACTTCCTCTATGCGTGAATTCTTGATGAGAACAGACCAATTGTTATGCATGTTTTCACCATCAAAAACCCTGTCAGCTTTTAATAAAACATATTGATCATTCTGAGCAAGGGCTAACAAAGAATAGTGCAGCAGCACAACTAAGGCAAGAAATCGCATAAGGTTGAATTGATAAAACAAAAGTAAACATCGCCTGGCAAAGAAGCCTTTTGAAGAAAAATCATCGTTTTAAATAGGTAAAGAGAAAAACTTTTCAGAAATTTATAGAAGACCTCCCAACGAAACCAAATACCTACATACATGCGCACACTTAACCATGCAATTCTTGCTCTGGTTGCAGCAGCATTTCTCATCAGTTGCAGCAGCAATGAATCTAAAACAGCCAACGACAGGGACATTTCAGCCGTAAGACAAGATGAGGCTGATGATATGGTTGCCAGAGGTCAGTATCTGGTTACAATAGCCTCCTGTCACGATTGCCACTCTCCAAAGATTTTTAATGAACAAGGTATGTTACTCGATTCTTCAAAACTGATGTCGGGACATCCAAGCACATCTAAATTACCCCCTATTCCTGCTAATGCCCATCAACCTGGGCAATGGATCAGCATGGCTGGTGATATAACTGCTTTCGTAGGTCCCTGGGGCATTTCCTATGCCGCTAATTTGACACCAGATTCCGCTACTGGTATAGGAACGTGGACAGAAGAAACCTTCAAAAAGGCTTTGCGCACCGGCAAGCATTTGGGCCAGGATAATGGACGACCCATTATGCCACCTATGCCATGGATGTTTATAGGTAAGATGACTGATGAAGATCTTAGTGCTGTTTTTGCTTATTTAAGATCGCTTCCACCCATAAATAACCGGGTGCCAGCTCCGGTTCCACCTGGCGGAGGCGCTCAGGCTATGACTCAGTAACTTGTGAGATTTTAAATTTTTTTTGCTCAAATAACATTCTCCCCGATATTTGCAACTCAATGAAAAAAGTAAATAATCAATACTGGTGGTGGCATACAAACTCTTAGGGGTGCTGTATTGTCATTTCTGTACTTGATGATCATATTCAGGCCCCGGCAATACCGGGGCCTTTTTCATTTGCATAGCATACAATCTCAAAAAGAGAGTCATAAACAATGACCAAAAAATTAAAAAATGAGTACTCAAACACTGAAAGAATCTTCTGGAAATAAAGCAGTGCAGGGCTCCCCTTCAGGAGTGGGGGGTAAAAAGATTATCATTAAAACAGTAGTGAAAAAAATGCTGGCAGATATGTTCACTCCCGTAGGTATTTACCTGCGCCTGCGCGATCGCTTCCGGGATACAATTCTGCTGGAGAGTGCCGATTTTCATGTAGCTGAAAACAGCTATTCATTCATTTGTATCAACGCCATCTCCGGCATCGAAGTGATCAATAACAATGATGCCGAGTATAAGTTGCCAGGCCAGCCCCCGCAAAAGACTTCGCTGCAAAACGAAAGAATAGAAGACGTGCTGTGGAACTTTATGCAGCATTTTGAAGGTGAAAGCGAGGATCCTAAAGCTGCTGCTTTTGCTCAGGGATTGTATGGTTATACAACCTTTGATGCGGTACAATTGTTTGAAACTGTTCGTTTTAAGAGTATTGAAAACGGACAAACCGGCATCCCTATGGCCCGCTATCGGTTGTATCAGTATGTCATTGCCGTCAATCATTTTAAGGATGAATTATTGCTTTGCGAAAACGTGATCACCGGCGTAGAAAGTGAAATAGGTGTAGTGGAGTCTGTGATCAGGAGTAAAGATGTACCGGTTTATCCTTTTAAAACGGTTTCTGAGGAAACTTCCAATATGACTGATGCCGATTATAAAGAAATGGTACAAAAAGGGATCAATAGCTGCTTCAGGGGTGATGTATTCCAGATCGTGCTAAGCCGCCGCTACCAGCAATCGTTCATTGGCGATGAGATCAATGTGTATCGGGCACTGAGAAATATCAACCCTTCTCCCTACCTGTTCTTTTTTGATTACGGTGATTATAAATTAATGGGTTCTTCTCCTGAGTCGCAGATAATTGTAAAAGATGGAAAAGCCATCGTGCATCCCATTGCTGGTACTTTCAAACGCAGTGGCGACGATGCCATTGACCAGAAAACTGCAGATGCACTTTTAAAAGATCCAAAAGAGAATGCCGAACACGTAATGCTGGTAGACCTGGCCCGCAATGATTTGAGTACCGTTTGCAGCAATGTTCAGGTAACACATTACAGGCAGGTACACTACTATTCCCATGTTATTCACCTGGTAAGCGAAGTGACCGGTGAAGTATCCGAAAAGACCAATCCTTTTAAAGTGTTGGCAAAAACTTTTCCTGCCGGCACATTAAGCGGAGCTCCGAAATACAAGGCCATGCAATTGATCGATGAATATGAACCTACACCGCGCAGCTATTATGGTGGCGCTATCGGTTTTGTGGGCTTGAATGGTAACTGTAACCACGCGATTATGATCCGCACATTCCTGAGCAAAGACAATACCCTGTACTGCCAGGCTGGTGCTGGTGTTGTTGCTGCCAGCAAGCCGGAAAGCGAATTGTTGGAAGTGGAAAACAAACTTAATGCTTTAAAGACCGCCATTAAAATGGCAGAAACTATTAGTTCTTAGTTCAAAGTTTTAAGTTCAAAGTCGGATAGTAGAAACAGACTTTGAACTATGAGCCATCAACTTTGAACTACCAACTATGAACTATAACAAAAGAACAATGAAAATACTAGTCTTCGATAATTACGACTCTTTCACCTACAACCTGGTTCATATGGTGGAAAAGATATTAGGTGAAAAAGTAGATGTGTACCGCAACGACCAGATCCCTTTGGAAAAAGTGGCAGCTTATGATAAAATCATTTTATCACCTGGTCCCGGCATTCCCAGCGAAGCTGGTTTATTGTTGCCATTGATCAAGGAATATGCCAGCAGCAAATCTATTCTGGGAGTGTGTTTAGGCCATCAGGCTATAGGAGAGGCTTTCGGCGGTAAACTGGTAAATCTGTCAACAGTTTACCATGGCATTTCCACTCCTGTAAAAATTAATAATAGGCAATCGGCAATTAGCAATGAAGTAGATGCCCCACTTGCTGTTCACAATTCACGATTCAATCTGTTTGCTGGGCTGCCTGAAGAATTTGAAGTAGGCCGCTATCATAGTTGGGTGGTAAGCGACGAGAACTTTCCCGAAGACCTGGAAGTAACCGCCAAAGATGCTAATGGCTTTATCATGGCTTTACAACACAAGACCTACGACGTCCAGGGCGTACAGTTCCATCCCGAAAGTGTATTAACACCCCAGGGAGAAATAATCTTGAGAAATTGGTTAAAAATCTGAAATCTTATTTGCCCATTATAACAAAAGCTCAGTTCAGAGCATAAAAAAGATGAAAAAGATACTTCAGTTTCTATTTGAGTATAAGACATTAAGTCAATCCCAGGCCAAAGAAGTCATCATCAACCTGGCCAAAGGCCTTTATAACGAAAGCGAAATAGCTGCTTTCATCACTGTGTATTTAATGCGCAGCATCACCATCGAAGAACTGCATGGCTTCCGTGACGGCTTATTGGAACTTTGCGTACCGGTCAATCTCAATGGCCATGAAGTAATGGATATTGTAGGTACCGGCGGTGATGGAAAAAATACATTTAATATTTCAACCCTTGCTTGTTTTATAGTAGCTGGTGCAGGACAAAAAGTAGCCAAGCACGGCAACTATGGTGCATCTTCAGTGAGTGGTGCTTCCAATGTAATGGAGCAATTGGGCTACAAGTTCAAAAATGAAAATGACCGTCTGAAAAAAGAAATAGAGGAAGCCAATATCTGCTTTCTGCACGCTCCGCTCTTCCATCCGGCAATGAAAATAGTAGCCGGTATCAGGAAGAACCTGGGCATGCGCACCTTCTTCAATATGCTGGGACCCATGATCAATCCGGCTTCACCTTCTTATCAACTGGTGGGCGTATATAACCTGGAAATGGCGCGCATTTACAATTACTTATTGCAACAAACAGGAAAGCCGTTTACCATCATTAACAGTTTGGATGGCTATGATGAAATTTCACTGACCAACGATACAAAAGTCATTACCAATCGTGGCGAGCGGGTGATGACGCCCGAAGAATTGGGCAAGCGAATGGTAAGTGCTGAAGATATTTATGGCGGTAATACTGTAGAAGAAGCTGCAACAATTTTTAAAAAGATCATCAAAGGCGAAGGTACCTGGGCACAAAATGCTGTAGTTTTAGCCAATGCTGCTATGGCATTACACTGCACCGGCAATTATGCTTCATATAATGACGCCTATAATGCTGCGGTCAAAAGCCTGGAAAGTGGCCGTGCCCATGAGTGCTTGCAAAAACTGATTGCTTTACAATAACAATAATTTATTCACCATTGACCATTCCCGACCGCATCAATCATCATGAACATACTCGATAAAATAATAGCACAGAAAAGAATAGAAGTTGCACAACGGAAGACCGAAGTAAGCATTGCTGAGTTGGAAAAAGGTCCTTTCTTTAAAAGCGAAACTTATTCATTGAGGGCTGCATTGTTGGACAAAACCAAAACTGGTATCATTGCTGAGTACAAAAGAAAGTCGCCTTCAAAAGGTATTATCAACGATAGGGCTCCTGTCGAGGAAGTTACTTTGGCTTATGCAACCTGCGGCGCTTCCGGGATTTCTGTACTTACCGATAGTGAATTTTTTGGTGGTTCTTTAGCTGACCTGCAAAAGGCCGCGATCATAAACAAGATCCCCCTATTGCGAAAAGATTTTATGATCGATGAATACCAATTGCTCGAAGCAAAGGCTTATGGCGCTTCTGTGATCCTGCTGATCGCAGCCAATTTATCTGTCGGTGAAGTAAAAAGCCTGGCCAGCGCTGCTAAGAACCTGGGATTAGAAGTTTTGCTGGAAATTCATAATGAACAGGAATTGGATCATATTTGCGATGAAGTAGACCTGGTCGGTGTAAATAACCGGGACCTGAAAACTTTTGAAGTTAGCCTGGAAACCTCAGCCCGTTTAAGCAGTTTGATTCCTGCTGATAAATTGAAGATTTCCGAAAGCGGTATTCATAAAGTAGAAGATATCAATTACCTGGAACAATTTGGCTTTAAAGGATTCCTGATAGGAGAGAACTTTATGAAGCAACCGGTTCCTGGCGACGCTTTTAAATCATTTGCAGAGGAACTAAAGACTCTCAGACTTTCAAAAACCTTATAGGTTGAACAACGATTGCCCATACGTTATAACCATAAGTTTAAATTCGAAAAATAGAAAACAATGCGAGTAAAAGTTTGCGGCATGACACAAACGGAACAAGTGAACGAACTGGCTGATATGGGCGTTGCGTTTGCCGGTTTTATTTTTTATCACAAAAGTTCGCGCTATGTATTGCATCACATGACCACTGCGCAAATAAAAAAAATAAACAACATCAACAAAGTGGGGGTTTTTGTGAACACGCCCCTTGAAGAGGTCATGCGTATTGTAGATGAATGCCGCCTGCATATGGTGCAGTTGCATGGCGATGAGCCGCCAAAATATTGCGAGCGCATTGCAGACTACATATCCGTCGTAAAAGCTTTCCGGTTAAGCGATAATGACAGCATTGAATGGATGACGCGTCCTTACCTGGATGTGTGCGATATGTTTATGTTCGATACACTAGGCGCGGGCTATGGTGGTACAGGAAAAAAGTTCGACTGGCGGATCTTGAAAGATGTATATATGACAAAACCTTTCTTTTTAAGCGGTGGCATTGAACCCGGCGACGAAGAGAAGCTACATGAATTCACCCACGAACCGGTAGCAAAACGCCTGTTTTCTATCGATATCAACAGCAAGTTTGAAGTAAGCCCGGGAGTGAAGGACCTGAAAAAGGTAAAGAGTTTTATTGAACAATTAAATAATCAACCCAAATAGTTCGAGTCAATTTTTTACTCATGGATCAAAAAATATCATATCAAAGGCCTGATGAGCAAGGCTATTATGGCAGATTTGGAGGCGCTTTCATCCCTGAGATGTTGCATCCTAACGTAAAAGAACTGCAGGAAAGATATCTCGATATCATGTATGAGGCATCTTTTCAGAAAGAATACGCTGAGTTGCTTCGGGATTATGTGGGCCGCCCAACTCCGCTCTATTTTGCCAAACGCCTGAGTGCACAATACAATACCAATATTTATTTAAAGCGGGAAGATCTTTGTCATACCGGTGCCCATAAAGTAAACAATACAGTGGGTCAAATTTTATTGGCTCAACGTCTCGGCAAAAAAAGGATCATTGCCGAAACCGGTGCCGGACAACACGGCGTGGCTACAGCCACAGTATGTGCATTGAAAGGAATGGAATGTATTGTGTACATGGGAGAGAAGGACATCGAACGCCAGGCGCCTAATGTGGCCCGTATGAAAATGCTGGGTGCAAAAGTGATCCCTGCTACCAGCGGTAGCAAAACGCTGAAAGATGCTACCAATGAAGCCATACGCGACTGGATCAACAATCCGACAGATACCCACTACATCATCGGTAGTGTGGTTGGTCCTCATCCTTATCCGGATATGGTTGCCCGTTTCCAGAGTATTATCTCCGAAGAGATCCGTTGGCAATTAAAAACAAAAACTGATAGTGAACTTCCTGATTACGTGATGGCTTGTGTGGGCGGCGGTAGTAACGCTGCTGGCGCTTTTTATAACTTCCTGGATGAGCCTTCTGTAAAAATCGTGGCAGTAGAAGCTGGGGGTATGGGTCTTGATAGCGGCATGAGTGCAGCCACCACCCAACTGGGCAAACCGGGTATCTTGCATGGAAGCAAAAGCCTGGTAATGCAAACCGAAGACGGACAGGTGGTTGAACCACACAGTATTTCTGCCGGTTTGGATTATCCTGGCATTGGTCCCTTACATGCACACCTTTTTGATAGTGGTCGTGGTACTTTCTTACATGCTACCGATGAAGAAGCATTGGAAGCCGCTTTTCAATTGGCAAAATTGGAAGGCATTATTCCTGCCTTGGAATCTTCCCATGCTTTATCTGCGCTGAAACAAATCCAGTTTAAGCAAAACGAAGTGGTGGTTGTTTGTTTATCGGGCCGTGGTGACAAGGATCTGGCTACTTATATGAAAGCTATGGGTGTACAGGCAAACCAGGTAGCAGGTTAGTCTATGTCACCTATAAATTTTATGAACCCTATAATCCTGGTCTAAACCCTTTTTATCCTAATTCAAACATGAGCAGAATACAAGAACTTTTTCAAAGTAAGAATAAAAATATACTGAATGTCTACTGTACGGCAGGTTATCCCGAATTAGAGAGTACACTGGACGTGTTGAAAGCATTGCAGGACTCTGGTGCTGATTTGATCGAGCTCGGCATGCCCTATAGCGATCCTTTAGCTGATGGTCCTGTTATCCAGGCGAGCAGCAGCATAGCATTGAGAAATGGAATGACCATAGCAAAACTGTTTCAACAACTAAAAGATTTCCGTAGCGACCCACCTGAAGGGAGTGGAATTAAGGTGCCTGTCATCCTGATGGGATATTTAAATCCAATACTACAATATGGCTTTGAAAGATTATGTGCCGATGCGGAAGCAGTAGGTATTGATGGCCTTATCCTGCCGGATTTACCCATTTACGAATTTGAAACAGAATATGGCGCCATCATAAAAAAACACAACTTGGATTTTATTTTCCTGGTCACCCCGGAAACCTCTGACGAAAGGATCAAAAAGCTGGATAGCCTGAGTTCCGGATTTTTATATGCAGTTTCTTCATCTTCTACAACTGGAAAGGATAAAGAATTTGCAACTGTTGAAGACTACCTGCAAAAACTGCAATCCATGAATTTAAAGAACCCTATTTTGGTAGGCTTTGGCATTAAAGACAGGGACACTTTTGAAACTGCTTGCAGGTATGCCAATGGTGCCATTATCGGAAGTGCTTATATAAAGGCTTTAGACTTCGGTCACAATGTGCAGGCAGCCACAAAAGAATTTTTAGGAAGCATTTTAAAGGAAGAAGCTCAATAAAAAAGATGATGGTTGACAACCTGTCAACCATCATCTTTTTTATTGAGCGGAAGACGGGACTCGAACCCGCTACCTACAGCTTGGGAAGCTGTCGCTCTACCAGGTGAGCTACTTCCGCAGAATAACGTAACAACGATTTCAATTACCAAGTGTAAGATACAATGAACTTAGCAATCATCAAATACAACGCAGGAAATATTCAGTCAGTTTTATATGCTCTTGAAAGGTTAGGCATACAGGCTGAAGTTACCGATGATGCAGAGAAGATTCGCAGCGCCGATAAGGTGATCTTTCCTGGTGTAGGCGAAGCGGGCAGTGCCATGCAAAGTCTGAAAGAGGCCAACCTTGACCAAGTGATCAAAGACCTGAAGCAACCGGTGCTGGGTATCTGTGTCGGCATGCAATTACTTTGCAACCATTCAGAAGAGGGCAATACAGATTGCCTGGCCATCGTTCCTGTGCAGGTAAAACGTTTTGCTCCCCTTAAAGTAGAAGAAGGTACATTGAAAGTTCCTCAAATTGGCTGGAACAGCATTTACGACCTGAAATCACCCTTGTTCAAGAATATAGCGGAACACAGCTTCATTTACAATGTGCACAGCTACTTTGCTGAGGATAGCGCCTACACCATTGCTCATTGCAATTATGGTATTCAGTATGCTGCCGCCATTCAAAATGATAACTTCTATGGCGTCCAGTTCCATACAGAAAAGAGCGCCCAGGTCGGCGATAAGATCATCCAGAATTTTCTGGATATATCTTAACAAAAATCAATGATAACCCAACTACCTATAATGTACCATTGATGCCAAACCAAAACCCTATCAAGCCAAAAATACACCAGATAGTGTCCCGGTTAAACCTTGTTTTATCACAGGTGGCTTTCATCGTGAAGAATCTAACCCTAAAGCCGCTCTAGAAGGTAACTGAAATTAAATAACATAACCTGAAAATAAAAATGACTGATCCAAATAAAACGAGCCCTGAGCGCCAGCCCTCCGCTGCTATCATCCCCGCCATAGACATCATTGACGGTAAATGTGTGCGCCTGACCCAGGGTGATTACAACCAAAAAAAGGTATACAACGAAAACCCTTTGGAGGTTGCCAAAGAATTTGAAGATGCAGGCTTAAAGCGCCTGCACCTCGTAGATCTGGATGGAGCCAAAGCGGGGCAGGTGCGCAACTGGAAAGTGCTGGAAACCATTGCCGGAAAAACAGGCTTGGTAATCGATTTTGGCGGAGGCGTTAAAGCAGAAAAAGACGTGGAGATCATTTTCAGTTCCGGCGCTGCCTTGGTTACTGTAGGCAGCATTGCTGTAAAAGATGAAGCTACCTTTGTAAGCTGGCTGAAGAAATTCGGGGGTGACAAATTTTTGTTGGGCGCCGATGTAAAAGATGAAAAAATTGCCGTACATGGCTGGTTGGAAACCACAGACGTGTGGATCTATGACTTCATTCAAAAGTATATTGATCACGGTGTGCAACAGATTTTCTGCACCGATGTGGCCAAGGATGGCGCCTTGCAGGGGCCCTCACTCGACCTTTACAAAAGCATCATCCAAAAGTTTCCCGACCTTCATTTTATCGCCAGTGGTGGTGTCAGCAACATCAACGACGTCCACCAGTTATTAGAAATAGGCTGTAAAGGCATCATCATTGGTAAAGCCATTTACGAAGGCCGTATAAGCCTAAAAGACCTTGAAAAAATTAATGCTCAATAACTAATTCGCTGTATTTCAATGCTTAATGACACTTCAAATATAAACAGGCTTCAAAACTCCCCTTTAGGGGTTGGGGGTGGGTTAACCAAGCGTATCATCCCTTGCCTGGATATTAAAGATGGCCGTACGGTAAAGGGTACCAATTTCGTAAACCTGCGTGACGCCGGCGATCCGGTAGAGCTTGGCGCCACTTATGCACAGCAGGGTGCTGATGAACTCGTTTTTCTGGATATAACGGCAACTGTAGAAAGAAGAAAGACGCTAAGCGAGCTCGTAAAACGTATTGCCCGGCATATCAATATTCCTTTTACTGTGGGCGGCGGTATCAAAAGTGTCGATGATGTCAGTGTTCTACTGAATTCAGGTGCCGATAAAATATCTGTAAATACAGCAGCCTTTAAGTCCCCCGAACTGATTACCGGTATAGCCAATGCTGCTGGTAGCCAATGCGTGGTACTGGCCATCGATACCAAGCAGGAAGAAGACGGGGAATGGTATGTTTACCTGAATGGCGGCCGCACAAAAACAGATACAAAATGTTTCGATTGGGCAAAAGAAGCAGTAGAGAGAGGCGCTGGTGAGATCCTGCTGACCTCCATGAATCATGATGGTACCAAGGCTGGCTTTGCTCTGGACATCACCCGCAAACTTTCTGATAACCTGCCTGTTCCTGTTATCGCTTCAGGCGGTGGGGGCAAAATGGAGCATTTCGAATACGTGTTTAAACAGGCTCATGCCGACGCTGCTTTGGCTGCCAGCATTTTCCACTTCAAGGAGATCGAGATCCAGGACCTGAAACAATACTTAAAAGAGCGGGATATTGCAGTAAGGATTTAAACCATCTTCCAATCTTTACCTTTGTGTCTTAGGGGTTACAAAAACTGCCGCTTAGATGTAAAGCATAATTAGATTTAATACATAAATTATTTAAACAATTTTAAAAAGCTCCCCTCTTAGGGCTGGATATGAAAGTAGATTTTGATAAATACGCTGATGGCCTGGTACCTGCTGTAGTTCAGGATTATACAACGAATAAGGTGCTGATGTTAGGTTTTATGAACAACGAGGCTTTAAAGAAAACCGAAGAGCTGGGTCTGGTGACCTTTTACAGCCGCTCTAAAAACCGGCTTTGGACCAAGGGCGAGGAAAGCGGCAACCACCTGCAACTTCGTCAAATTTTGGTTGATTGTGATAATGATACCCTGTTGATCAAAGCCGAACCCAAAGGTCCTGTTTGCCATACTGGTGCCGATACCTGTTGGAGCGAAAAAAACCATAAGGATGATTTTCTGTATTATTTAGAAGATATTATCCGTTTACGCAGAACCAGTAATGACGAAACTTCATATGTAAGAAAGTTATTCGGAAAAGGTATTAACAAAATAGCCCAGAAAGTAGGAGAGGAAGCGGTAGAGGTAGTAATAGAAGCTAAGGACGTTAACCAAGAGTTATTTTTAAATGAAGCCGCTGACTTATTGTTCCATTATTTAATATTATTGCAGGCTAAAGGAAGTTCTCTTACTGATGTTATTGAGGTGTTAAAACAACGTCACCAACCAAAATAGGAATCAATAAGTCCGTTTGAGGAAATATTATAAAATGGTTGTAAACTTGGGAAATCCCTTTCTGAACAGTCCTAATAACTTAATATAAATATTGGCAGATGAAAAACATGCTATTGGCCTTTGCTTTACTTCCCACCTTGTTATTTGCACAAACATCAGGTTTTGTTCTGAATGGAAAAATTGCAGACTTGCCGGATGGTTCCGAAGTTACAATCACGGATGCGTTTACAAATAACCCAGTGGCTACATCTACTGTAGAGCACGGCACCTTTACACTTAAAGGATCTATTCCGGAGCCAGGCCTGTTTTGGATTACAATAGGAAAGGAGCAGGCTCAGCATATTTACCTTGAAAATAAGTCCATTAGCGTTACCGGAACACGTGCAGACTTAAAGAATATGAAAGTAGAAGGTTCCCAATCCCATAAAGACTTTGAGGAATTCCGTAATATTTTTAACCCGTTAGTGGGTAATCTTAATGCTACTGCTGCTCAAATCGAAAAAACTGAAAATGAGGCAAAGCGTGAACAGTTAATGCAACAATATTTTGCTATTGGCAAAAAAGTAAAAGATGAGGTTGCAAAATTTATCGGTTCCAAGCCTTCTTCATTTGTTTCACCCTTTCTGCTTCATCTTACCGGTCAGTTAATAGACGATGTGGCAGTAATGGAACAACATTACAATAGCCTGGCTGAAAATGTAAGGAATTCAAATATTGGAAAGAGCCTCGCTGAACAGATTGCCCAAAGTAAAATTGGTGCAATTGGCACAGAAGCAATGGATTTTACCCAGAACGATCCAAACGGCAATCCCGTTTCCTTGTCTTCTTTCCGGGGCAAGTATGTACTGGTTGATTTCTGGGCAAGCTGGTGCAAGCCTTGTCGCGTGGAAAACCCTAATGTGGTAAAAGCTTACAAAAAATTCAATAATAAGAACTTCACTGTTTTTGGTGTTTCTCTCGATAAAGAAAAGGAACCATGGATTAAGGCGATTGAAAAAGACGGACTTGTTTGGCCCCAGGTAAGCGATTTGCAGGCTTGGCAGAACAGTGCCGCTGTATTATACCGCGTACAAGGCATTCCCCAAAACTTCCTCATCGATCCCAATGGTAAGATCGTAGCTAAAAATCTACGCGGCGAGGAACTGGAAGCCAAATTATGCGAGTTGTTAGGTTGTAATTAACCTGAATTCCTAAAATTTCCCATAAATCTTCTTTCTATTACTGCAAATCCCTGGTTTCATTTCGCAAATCCGTCGTTTCTGAGAATCTGTGTTTAATTTTGCCGCCTTATGAACAATCAGCGTACGGTAGCATTTCACACATTAGGTTGTAAACTAAACTTTTCAGAAACCTCTATGCTTTCCAGGAGTTTGGAAGCGCAAGGATTTTTGAAAAAGGAGTTTGAGGAGGAAGCTGATGTTTATGTGATCAATACTTGTTCTGTAACAGACAATGCTGACAAGGAATGCCGCCAAATCGTACGTCGCATTCAGCGCCGGGCGCCACAGAGCATGGTGGTAATTACTGGTTGTTATGCACAGTTAAAACCCAAACAGATAGCAGAAATCCCCGGGGTCAGCCTTGTTTTAGGTGCTGCAGAGAAATTTAATCTGGCTGCTCATTTAAAAGAATTGACTAAAGGTGATTCTGCTAAAATTAGCAGTTGTGATATAGAAGATGTCACAGGCTTCAATGCTTCTTATTCCCTGAACGACCGTACAAGAACATTTTTAAAAGTCCAGGATGGTTGCGATTATAACTGTTCTTTTTGCACTATCCCAATGGCAAGAGGCAAAAGCAGAAGTGACAGTATTGCTAATGTGATCCGTAATGCCCAGGAACTGGCTCAAAATGGTGTAAAGGAAATTGTACTGACTGGTGTAAATCTTGGTGACTTCGGAAAGGGTCCTGACGGTGCCAAAAAAAGCGAAGAATCCTTTTATGAGCTGATTGAGCAGCTCGACAACGTTGAAGGTATCAGCCGCTATCGTATTTCCTCTATCGAACCAAACTTACTTTCTAAAGAGATTATTGAGTTTGTGGCAAACAGCAAAAAGTTTATGCCGCATTTTCATATCCCATTACAAAGCGGCTGCAACGAAATCCTAAGCCTGATGCGTCGCCGCTATAAAAGAGAACTATACGCTGAAAGGGTAGAGATTATTAAGGCCCTGATGCCCCATTGCGCAATTGGCGTAGATGTAATCGTTGGCTTTCCTGGCGAAAGTGAAGACCATTTCCAGGAAACTTTCAATTTCTTGCATGCATTAGATGTTTCCTACCTGCACGTGTTTACTTATTCTGAAAGAGATCATACAAAAGCATTAGAGATAAAGCCTGTAGTACCTGTAAATGTCCGTCATGAGCGCAATAAACTGCTGCGTAATATGAGCTATATGAAAATGCAGCATTTTACGGAACAGCATGTCGGCCAAACAAGGAAAGTTTTATTTGAAGGCAGTGAGAAAAACGGCATGATGGAAGGTTATTCCGATAATTATATACGAATTACTACTCCTTATAAAGAAGAATGGGCCAATCAAATTATAGACTGGAAAATTTAATCGATAAAACTTGAGTAAATAATTTGAATAATTAAAAACATCCCTATATTTGCACTCCCAAAACGGGAAAATAGGTCTAAAAATCAGTTCTTTATAACAATATTTTGGGAGCATAGCTCAGCTGGTTCAGAGCATCTGCCTTACAAGCAGAGGGTCCTTGGTTCGAATCCGAGTGCTCCCACAGACTTATCTGTATATCTGCATTTAAAGATCTTATTTTCAACTCTTTTGGGAGCATAGCTCAGCTGGTTCAGAGCATCTGCCTTACAAGCAGAGGGTCCTTGGTTCGAATCCGAGTGCTCCCACAAAGCCTTAGTGACTTGCACTAAGGCTTTTTTATTTTCATTTCTTCAGCGCTCAGTTCCAGGATTGTTAACTTTGTATAGTTATGAAAAGAACAAAGGAGTACACAAGTCCCTCCGAGGTTGAAGAGCTTCTTACTGATGTAGAATCTCCATATCAACTAATTGTGTGGAATGATGATGTGAATACATTTGATTGGGTGATAGAAACTTTAATAGAGGTTTGTAACCATTCTTATGAACAAGCTGAGCAGTGCGCTTTCATTATTCATTTTAAAGGAAAATATGCCGTTAAGGAAGGTTCCTACGAATATTTAAAGCCCATGTGCGATGCGATAACCGAACGGGGCATTAACGCAACTGTAGAAACTGTTCTTACTTGAATTGATCGCGATATGAACAAATAACTTGAACATTCTTTTCTAATAGATTATTCTAATAGATAATAAAGTCCTTTCCTAAGGTGCTACATGTAAATCTCCCATATTGGTTTAAATAAAATATCGCTGAAGAGTAAATTCTGGGTGGGCACCTAAGTGATACATAGTTAATTAATTGTAAAGGAATTCGTTCTATATTCTCTTTTATTACCGAGTTTCTCTAGGAGAAATACATTAAGGAGTTATAAATGTTTGCTTTTAAATATTAACTTTCTACAGGTAAAACTTTAATTCTAGTTTCTTAAGAATTAGATTTACGTTCGGAAAGGTACATTTTGTTGTATTTGAAAACGAATTCATCATGAGTTTGCTGTGGTGAAGGATGACCAATTAAGTAACTGACAGCATGCTAGACATATCTCAAATGAAAGCAAAAGAAAATGCCTTGATTGAATATAATGATCGATATGAAAAGTTAACACTGGCAACTTCCGACATTATTTGGGATTGGAATTTAGAAACAGACGAAGTTCTTTGGTCTGAGAATTATACAAGACTCCTGGGATGGCAGCTTCCGAAAAACAACAAATTGATGGCTGCAGACAGCTTCTCAAGGTTCCATCCCCAGGATTATAAAAGGGTTTTCAATAAATTAATGGATGTTATTCATCACCCAATAGAAACAAAGTGGCAGGATGAATACCGATATCAAAGATCTGATGGTAGCTATGTTTTTGTAATGGATCGGGGTTATGTGATCAGAGGGCAAAACGGAAAGGCCTGGCGCATGGTCGGCGCAATGCAGGACATTTCTGAAAGCCATTATCAAACTGAGTTGCTCTCTTTAGAACGCAAAATTTTTGAATTATCCTCTAAGCCGGAGATTTCTTTTGTTTATATCATCCAGCAATTCTTACAAGGTGTTGAAGCAATATATCCGCAGTTAATAACTGCAGTTTTAACATTGAAACAAGATGGTACCTTTCAGCAATTAGCTGCCCCGCGTGTTCCTGGAGCGCTATTAAATGCAATTGATGGAAAAAGGGCCAGCAAAGAAACTGGTTGTTGGGGTGTAGCTATACAAAAGAAAAAACAAATTGTTGTTGAAGATATAGCATCTGATCCTTTATGGAGAAGTCATAAAGATATGGCCTTGAAAGCTGGCTTTAGATCCTGCCGGTCAATACCCATTTTACATAGTTTTGGTCAAGTGATGGGGAGCTTATTGATATTCCAGAAAGATAAAATGAAAGATCCATCCCGGGAGGAGTTGTCGGTGATCGAAAGAGTTAGGGATATATTAGGGGTACTGATGGAAAACCATCAGTCGCTTCAGGACATGAAAATGGCGAATGAAAGGTTTGATGTCATTATGAAAGCCTCCAACGACCTCATTTGGGATTGGAATCTGGAAAAAGGTTCCGTATATAGGGATATAGAGGGTGTGCAAAAAGTTTATGGCATTACTGATGAAACAACCATTAGCGATATTAATGCGTGGATAAAGAGGATTCATCCAGACGACCGATTAAAAGTGAAAAAAACTATTAAAACAATAATAAAGTCAACCGAACAAAACTCTTTTGAACTGGAATACCGGTTTATGCGTGAAGACGGAACTTATGCATTTGTTTATGATAGAGGCATTTTGTTACGGAGCGATCAAGGTAAGCCATATCGAATGATTGGTGCTGCCCATGACATTACGGAACGTAAACGATTGGAGAAAGAATTGATTGACAAGGAATTGGAAAAGCAAAGAGCAATCAATCGGGCAACTATTGATACGCAGGAGCAAGAACGTACTGAAATAGGTAAAGAACTACACGACAACGTAAATCAGGTACTGACCACAACCAAGCTTTATCTGGAACTGGCTACCAGTAATCCTGAAATGAAGGACCAGTTAATAGAAAAGTCAATCAAGAATGTGATCTATGTAATTAATGAGATTCGTCAGCTATCCCGTTCATTAATGAACCCTAGTTTGGGCGACTTAGGCTTAACCGATGCTTTGAAGGATTTGGCCGAAAATATTCACATTACAAAGAAACTTCATCTTAACTTAGAGTTAGATGAAGAGATCGACTCCTTTTTGGATGAACCCCAAAAAGTTATGCTCTTCCGGATTTCTCAGGAAATTTTGAACAATACAATAAAGCATGCTCAGGCCACCACTGTTGATATAAAGCTTGTGCAGGTAGGTGATTTTGTTGAATTGATGGTTAGAGACGATGGTAAAGGATTTGATATATTAAAAGTAAAAAAAGGTTCAGGGTTAAAAAATATCCAAAACAGGGTATATTTAGCCAATGGAAGCTTGGATATTCAAAGTAAGATTGGAAAAGGTACTACTACAATAGTAAAATGTCCTATAAAAACTCATATGTAACCTAAGAAATATGGAAAAGATCACTATTCTAATTGCAGACGATCATACGCTTGTAAGAGAAACTTGGAGCTTTATTTTAAACACCGACCCGCGTTTTAGCGTAGTAGCAGAGAGCGGCAGTGGCGAAGAGGCCGTAGAATTAGCAAATAAGCTTCGTCCTCACATTGTAATTATGGATATCAACCTGCCGGGAATGAATGGCATTGAGGCTACTCAATTGATCCGGAAATACTCCCCAGGCAGTAAGGTTTTGGGCGTTTCTCTGCATACGCAGCCTACTTATGCCCGTAAGATGATCCAAAAAGGCGCAATGGGATACGTTACCAAAAATTCTTCCCGTGAAGAAATGTTCAAAGCCCTTATGGAAATCTATAATGGCCGCAAATACATCTGTGATGAGATTAAAAATATCTTATCAGAGCAGGTAATCAGCGGCGAGGATTCCCAAACTGGCCTGAATGCTTTGTCTCAACGAGAAATTGAGATTATTGCCTATATCAAAAAAGGGTTTTCTTCTAAAGAAATAGCCGATGCCCTGCACATTTCTGTGAAAACTGTCGAAGTACACCGTTATAACATTTTAAAGAAGCTGAATCTAAAAAATGCGGCTGCTCTTGTAAATTTTATAAATAATAGTCAATTAGACTTTGAAAGTTAGAAAATAAAACAGTATTTTTACTATAGTTTATCGTGAAAATACTGTTTTTCATTTTGTAAACTACTTAGAAAGTACCCTAGTTTAAAAGGTTAATAGGTAGCTTAAAACTTGTTAGTGAAGTTTTTCACGAATCCGTACACCCTTGCTATAAGATAATCAAGGAGACAAATTTTAAGCAAGACCTTATGAACCAAAACCCAATCCGCATTGTATTGACAGATGACCATCAGATGGTCAGGGAAACCTGGAAGCTTCTTATAGAAACAGATTCCCGTCTAAAAGTAATTGCCCAATGTTCCTCGGGTGCTGAAGCCATCGATGCTGCTATTACTTTAAATCCAGACATTATATTGATGGATGTAAACATGTATCCAATGAATGGATTTGAAGCTACCGCTGAAATATTAAGACAAAACCCGGCTGTAAAGGTGATTGGCGTGTCAGTAAGTAACCAGGTTGCCTATGCACGCAATATGCTGCAGGTAGGTGCCATGGGGTATGTTACCAAAAATTCCAGTCGCGAAGAAATGATTCATGCAATTATTAGTGTGTATGAAGGTCAGACTTACATCTGCGAGGAAATAAGGAAAAAGATGGGCAATAATAAAATGTAGAAGTAATTTTAAAAGACCAATAAACTTTAAAAGGTGTGCAATTAACTAACTTTGCACACCTTTTTATTTTAAAAGCATGAGTACTACACTTCCTAAAAATTTTGAACCACAGCAAGTTGAAGAAAAATGGTATAAGCATTGGATGGAACAGGGATATTTTAACAGTGCCCCTGATGAGCGCAAACCTTTTACAGTTGTTATTCCTCCACCTAATGTTACCGGCGTGTTGCACATGGGGCATACCCTGAATGAAACCGTTCAGGATGTATTGGTACGTAAGGCCCGTATGAGCGGTTTTAATGCTTGCTGGGTACCTGGCAGCGACCACGCTTCCATTGCTACTGAAGCCAAAGTGGTTCAAATGCTTGAAAAGGAGAAAGGTATTAAAAAGCAGGATCTGTCCAGAGAGGACTTTCTAAAGCATGCCTTTGTGTGGAAGGACAAATATGGTGGTATCATCTACCACCAGATTAAAAAGCTAGGTTGTAGTGTAGACTGGAGTCGTGTTACCTTCACCATGGACGATCATTATTACCAAGCTGTTATCAAAGTATTTATTGATCTCTATAATAAAGGACTTATATATCGTGGAGCCCGCATGATCAACTGGGATCCCCAGGCTAAAACTGCCTTGAGTGATGAAGAAGTTGAATACAGGGATATTCAGGGGAAGCTATATTATGTAAAATATTTAATTAAAGATGACAGAGGACAGATGACTGATGATAGTAAGGAAGATTCTGCCAACTATATTCTCATCGCCACCCAACGTCCTGAAACCATCATGGGCGATACAGCGGTTTGTATCAATCCTAAAGATGAACGCTACCAGCACCTGAGGGGAAAAAAGGTAATTGTTCCACTTGTTAATAGGGAAGTGCCAGTCATTTTTGATGAATACGTGGACCCAACTTTCGGTACGGGTGCTTTAAAAGTGACACCTGCCCATGATATCAATGATTATAACCTTGGTCTGAAACATAATCTGCCGGCAATTGATACTCTAAATGAAGATGGCACACTCAGTGCTGCTGCCCAGGTTTTTGTTGGCATGGACCGCTTTGAAGCCAGGAAAAAGGCTGTGGAGCAACTAAAAGCGGATGGTTTACTGGTAAAAGAAGAAGAATATCAAACCCGCCTTGGTTTTTCGCAGAGAACCAATGCTGTTGTAGAGCCACGCATTTCTACCCAGTGGTTTGTAAAAATGCGGGAAATGGCTGATGCTGCATTGAATGCAGTTATAAGTGGAGATGTCAAAATTCATCCGGAAGAGCGCTTTTTGGCAACCTATAAATATTGGCTGGAAAATGTAAAAGACTGGTGTATCAGTCGTCAGTTGTGGTGGGGGCAAAGGATTCCTGCCTGGTATTTGCCTGACGGTTCATTTGTAGTTGCTGAAACGCGGGAAGAAGCTTACCAAGAGTTCCAGCGTCAATGGTCAGTAGCCAATACTCAACCAGCATATACCATTAACAACCTCAACCAAGATGAGGACGTGCTCGATACCTGGTTTTCTTCCTGGTTGTGGCCTATTGAAGTGTTTAATGGAATATCGCAACCGAACAATCCGGACATCAACTATTATTATCCAACAACAGTGTTGGTAACCGGACAAGATATCATCTTCTTCTGGGTAGCGCGTATGATCATGGCAGGTATGGAATACATGCAGGAGAAGCCTTTCGAATATGTGTATTTCACAGGCATGGTGCGCGATAAGCAGGGAAGAAAGATGAGTAAAAGCCTTGGGAATTCCCCTGACCTGCTAGAACTGATTGATCGTTTTGGTGCTGATGCTGTTCGGTTTGGTATCATGATCTCTGCCCCGGCTGGTAATGACCTGCTATTCGATGACAGCAGTTGCGAACAAGGAAAATTCTTCAACAATAAACTATGGAATGCGTTAAAGCTCCTGAAAATGTGGGAAGCTAATGGCATTTTAGCCTATGACAGGAGCCAGAAAGATTTTGAAAAAGCAACTTTTGCTGCTACCTGGTTTGAGGCCAGGTTGAATCAGGTTAAGAATGAAGTGGAAACCCTGTTTAAAGAGTTCAAATTAAGCGAAGCTCTAAAAACTATTTATTCCCTGATCTGGGATGATTTCTGCAGTTGGTACCTGGAGTGGGTGAAACCACCGTTCGGACAGCCGATTGACCAACATTTGTACACTTGCACCGTAGACTATTTTGAACAATTGATGCAGTTACTACATCCGTTCATGCCTTTTGTTACCGAAGAAATTTTCCACCACCTGCGTGACAGGGAAGGAGGCAACGACTTGGCTATTAGCCAATTTGGAACCTTAGGTGACCAGCATAAAAATATTTCGGATTTACAGGATGAAGAAGTGTTGCTTTTAGGTAATAGTTTAAAAGATGCTATCACTTCGATCCGGGATGTTCGGAATAAGAACAATATGAAACCCAAGGACGCCGTTAAACTTTCTATTCAATCGGATAATCAGCAAGGATCTGAATTGATAACTGATATTCTGGCTAAGCAGGTTAATGCAGATGAAGTGGTTTTTGTTGCTGAAGCGGTAGCAAACAGCATCACAACTGTGGTTGGAAAAGATAAGTTTTATATTCAGTCTGAGGTTGTAGTAGATAGCAGTGTTCAAAAGGAACAATTGCTAAAAGAACTGGAATACCAAAAAGGCTTTTTAGAATCTGTAAATAAAAAACTGTCTAATGATCGTTTTGTTCAAAATGCAAAGCCTGAGATAGTGGAAAATGAACGTAAGAAGAGAACTGATGCGGAGCAAAAGATCAAGGCAATTGAAGAAAGCCTTGCCGTTTTAGGAGCATGAGATTTGAAGATTAAGAAATTAAGATATTGAGGTTTTGAAATAGAGTTGATATGAGTTTTTACACATAATGTTCATATTCTTTTGCTAAAAATGTCCTGAACGCCTTCTCAAAATCTGTGAAGGCGTTTTCTTTGCATCATGCCAGAGGCAAAGTTCATATTGAATAAGGATCAGCTTAAGGCTTTTAAGCAGTTTTTACAAAGAGCTGATAAGAACAAAGTACTCCGACAGTTGCCGCAATTACACGAAGAAGCCACTGAAAAGGTAGATTGCCTGCAATGTGCTGCCTGCTGTAAAAACTATTCACCCCGCTTTAAAACTCCCGATGTGAAACGCATCAGCAAGCACTTAAGGATGCGGGAAAGTGAGTTTATTGATACTTACCTCAGGGTGGATGAGGACGGCGACTTTGTAGTAAAATCTTCTCCTTGTCCGTTTTTAGGTTCAGATAATTTCTGCTCTATTTATGATGTGCGCCCTTCTGATTGCGCTCGTTTTCCTTATACGGACGAAGATGTATTGGTGAAGCGTCAGGCTTTGACCTTGAAAAATGCAACCTTTTGTCCTATTGTATTTCATGTGCTGAATCGCCTTTCTGGCGAAAGCTGAGGAAATCTTCGTACCTTCTATGTTCAAATTCAACCCTTATGCCTCGTTACATTATCGAAAGAGAATTGCCTGGTGCTGGCAATTTATCTCAAGATGAGCTTCGCGCTATAATTAGTATTCGAACTTACGCAATCCAGGGGCTTTTAACCAGGTAATTATTACTACAAGAAGTGTCATACTGCCGCCGAAAATAACAGCGGGAGCAGCACCAAACAAACGGGCTGTGAAGCCGCTTTCGAATTGTCCCAACTCATTACTGGAATTGATGAACATGGAGTTAACAGAACTTACCCGGCCCCGCATTTCATCGGGTGTTGTTAATTGTAATATGGTTCCCCGGATCATAACGCTGATGCCATCCATCATGCCTGCAATCAGAAGGGCTATAAAAGAAAGCAGATAAACGTTCGAAAGACCGAACGTTATGATGCATATTCCAAAACCTGCAACAGCCATTAGCAAGATCTTGCCTTGGTTTTTATGTAGTGGTCTTAATGTAAATGTGGAGATCATAATAATGGACCCAATATCAATAGCAGCATTCAGCCATCCGAAGCCAATAGGACCAACTTTGAGGATGCGCTCGGCAAATTCAGGAATCAGGGCAACAGCTCCGCCGAATAATACTGCAAATAGATCCAATGAAATAGCACCCAGCATAATCTTATTTTTGAACACATAACGCAAACCTTCTTTTACGCTTTCCCATGCCCCAATGGTTACATTGGTATGTGCAATAGGTTTCTTTTTAATTCTGGATATAAAGTATGATGACAGAATGATATATGCCAGGATAATAATGAACGTTGTATTGACGCCAAACCATGCAATGAAGAATCCGGCTGAAGCATGTCCCAAAATAGATCCTGCGAGCCAGGTTGTAGAACTTAAATTAGCTGCATAATGAAGAATTGGACGTGGTACTAATTGAGCAATAATTGCATTAGATGTCGGGCCAGCAAATGAGCGGATGATACCTGTAAAAAAGATAACACCATAGATAGACAAACTCAAAGTTTTGGCGCTTAACCTGCTTTCAATAAATGGATGCGTGATAGCAATCAGGGAAATTATGCAAATAGAGTAAGAGAGTATACCTTTTAATAAAAGTGTTCGCTTATCTGATCTATCTATTACATGGCCTGCATATAGTGCTAAAGTAAATACCGGGATAAATTCGGATAAACCAACCAGGCCAATGGAAAAGGAATCCCTGGTGATTTGAAACAGTTTGTAGGCAACTACAGTGGTTACCATGCGCAATGCCATAATATAAAAGAAGCGGGCGCCTATATACCACCGGTATTCGGTTTCCAGTAAAGGTGATAAAGATGAATTTGAGCGTAACAGGCTTTGCAGGTTAAACATAAGATCGTATAAAGGGTGCAAAGGTGCGAAGAAAGGATTGAATACACAATGTCTGAACAGAAGACTGGAAGCATTTAATGGATTAAGACGAATATGTCCGGTCGTTTAAACAAATAAATCTAAAACTAAAACTCCCAGCAAGCCAATGATGGCAACTAAGGTTTCCATCATTGTCCAGGAGCGGAAGGTGTCTTTCATGCTTAAATTAAAATATTCCTTAAACATCCAAAAGCCAGAATCGTTTACATGTGAACATACCAGGCTGCCGGCTCCAATAGATAATACCATTAGATTAGGATTGACATGTGCCTGAGAGATGAGTGGAGCAATAATACCAGCAGCCGTTAAGCCAGCAACAGTAGCAGAACCGATGCAGATTCGTATAATGGCAGCAATTAGCCATCCTAGAATCAGGGGGGCAATGTGTAAATTTTGCAATAGTTGTGCTATTTCCTCGCTGATGCCGCTATCTGCTAAAACCTGCTTAAGTGCGCCTGCTGCTCCGATGATCAGCAAAATAAGTGTAATGTCTTTTAACGAATCTCCATAGAATGACATGATCTCTCTGATGCTTTTTCCCATACCTACTCCCAATGAAAATGTGGCAACTATCAGGGAAAGCAACATGACTATGGTTGCATCGCTTAGAAAATATATTGTGTTTTTAGCAATGGGATTTTGAACGGAAACGAAAAATGTTAATGAAGTTGCTGCCAGCAAAAGCACTGGTAGTAAAGCTGTCAGAAAGCTATTTGCTGTACCAGGTAACTTCTCTTCAGGTAGATCATGTGGCCGGAAAGTTTCGAGCGGGGTGGATACAATGTTCTTTACTGTTTTGGCAAAGAGTGGACCGGCAATGATAACAGTAGGGATCGCAATAATGATTCCATAAACAAGCGTTAACCCAATACTAGCTCCGAACTGTGATGCCAGGGCTACCGGTGAAGGATGGGGTGGCAGAAAGCCGTGTGTTACTGACAGAGAAGCGATCATTGGTAAACCAATGTATACAGCCGGGAGCCGGTATTGGTATACAATTGAAAACGCAAGCGGTACCAGTAAAACAAACCCTACTCCATAAAAAAGGGGAATGCCAATAATAAATCCTGTGATCATCAATGCCCACTGTATGTATTTCAGGCCAAAAGAACGCATAAGCACAGTAGATATCTTTTGCGCAGCTCCGCTCTCGGCTACCAGTTTGCCTAACATTGCACCCAGGGCAATAATCAATACAATTGAACCTAATGTGTCTCCAAAGCCTTTTTGGACAGATGCCGTGATTTCATTGGCAGGAATGCCCAGTAGCAGTCCTGCTGTAAAAGAGACCAGTAATAAGGCAAGGAAGGGATTGACCTTACCCCATGATATAAGTAGGATCAGTAAAAGGATGCAAGCCAGAACAATGAGCAAAGACATGATAAGTTTGTAGTTTATAGTTTATGGTTTGTAGTTGTCTTGAGTATTGAGGAGGATTTAGTTCTATATTTACTACTTTGTACCTTTCACTTCAAACCTAGTACTTATTTTGAGTTCTTTGCTTCCGGCTGTGTATATATAAAAGCCTTCGCCGGTTTTAATACCTAGCTTTTTTGCCATTACCATGTTTACCAGTAAAGGACAGGGCGCATATTTGGGATTGCCAAAGCCTTCATGTAATACATTTAAAATACTAAGGCAAACATCCAGGCCAATAAAATCTGCCAGTTGCAGGGGACCCATCGGGTGTGCCATACCCAGCTTCATGACTGTATCAATTTCTTCAACACCAGCTACACCTTCATACAGGCTGTAAATGGCTTCGTTGATCATTGGCATTAATATCCGGTTGGCAATAAACCCAGGATAATCATTAACGACGCAGGGTGTTTTTCCTAGTTGTTTACTTAGTGTAACTATGCTATCTGTGACATCCTGCGCCGTTGCATAACCGTTGATGACTTCTACCAGTTTCATCACAGGCACGGGATTCATAAAGTGCATACCAATTACCTGCTGTGGGCGGGTGGTAGCAGCGGCAATCTTTGTTATGGAAATAGATGAAGTATTAGTAGCAAGAATGCTGTCTTGCGGAGCCAACTCATTCAACTGCCTGAATATATCCAACTTTAATTCTGTATGCTCAGAGGCCGCTTCTATGATTAATGAGGCATCTTGAACGCCTGCTGCCATTGAGGTATAGGGTGTTATTTTTTGAAGTGCCATCTCCTTTACTTCTGCGGCAATACTATTTTTCGCTAATTGTCGGTCGAGGTTTTTGGTAATAGTGTCTATGGCTTTGTTTAATTGCTCTTGAGAAATATCAATGAGTGAAACAGAAAATCCGTTCTGAGCAAACACATGTGCGATACCGTTACCCATTGTGCCTGCGCCGATTACAGCTATTTTCTTCATGCAACATTTTTAGTAACAAGTTACATGAATTTGGAATTAGATAATTTATTTCAATACATCGTATGTAAATCGAAGCATTGTGGCTATAACGATACATAAGAAGAAGATGCGGATGAATTTATTTCCTTTGGCTATGGCAAGATTGGCTCCTAAGTAGCCTCCCAGTGCATTACTGGCCGCCATAGGTAGGGCAATACCCCAGATAATCTTTCCTTTAATGAAGAACAAGAAAATGGAACCAAGGTTAGTGGCCAGATTTACCATTTTTGCATGTGCTGATGCCTTTAAAAAGTCGAAGCCAAGCCAGGATATAAAGGCAAGTATCAGGAAACTTCCTGTTCCGGGTCCGATAAATCCATCATAAAAACCAAGCAGTAAGCTTGCTGTAACTGCCAACAAAAGTTCTGTTTGAGCAGAGTGGTTCTTTATAACTATTTGACCAAAGTTTTTCTTGGTATAGGTATAAATGGCTACTCCCAGAAGCACGATCAGCAAAACAGGCTTCATAAACTGGTTGCTAAGCAGGGTGAGGACTTGAGAGCCGGCAAAAGAAGCAAAAAAAGCTATAGTGCAAATGATGGCAATCAACTTCCAACGAATAGGTACTTCCCTGACATATTGGGCTGTTGCTATGCTGGTACCGCTAAATGCGGGAATCTTTAAAGAGCCAATTACATTCACTACAGGAAAATGGGGAAGTATTACCAGGGCTGCCGGTGTTTGGATGAGCCCACCACCTCCTACAATTGCGTCAACAAAGCCTGCGGCAAAGGCTGCAACACACAATAATATAAGCTGCCAGAAATGGATTTCCATAAAAAGCTGGCAAGCTATGGAAGAAATTTATATTAAATGTGAAGATTTTTAGGTAGAAATAGATGGGGCTTGACAATAGGCAATAAGCAAGGAAATGAGTAATGAGTGATGAGTAATGAGCAATTAGTTGATGAGTAGTGGGGGCGTAAATGGATTTTGATTGAGGAAGTGGAGCCGTTGGGAGGGGAAGTGGGATAGGATAGGCATGAAAGGGAGTGAATGGGTGTTAATGGGGTAGAAGGGTGTTGAGAGGCAAAGAAAAAGTGCACCTATACAAGTGCACTTGAAAGAAGTTTATTTCCGCAGCTCATTAATATATACCCTCCTCACTGCTTTGTTCTAGGTTTCCACGGTTTTCAAGATTTTCACTGCTTCTCATACTTCCACGGCTGCGTCCACCGCCATGTGAATTCTGGCCACCTTTTCTGCCTGCTTCTCTGGCTTCATTGGAGTTCCATTCATGGGCCACACCCTGGCGATGTGCAGCACGACCGCCTTCACTGGCGATTGCTCTTTGTTTTTGGGGATCCATTGAAGCAAACCCGCGCCTGGAGGTGTTACCACGGCTAGTGTTTTCCCTTGGAAATTCCTGAGGGTTGTTTTCAAGTCTGTCTTCTGCCATGATCGAAAGTTTTAAGTTAAACAATTACATCAGTTAGTTATCTTTCTAATTAGATGCCAAGCCTGTTTCAAGCAGAATGGTGTTAATTGATGAGGAAATTTTGCTATACGGATGCCCATTTTGTTGAACTATGGGGAATGCAGCAATCTTGACACCAAAAAGCAGAGCTTTTACTGAAAAACACAAAAAAAATTTATAAAGTGTTTGAAATGATAAATTATTTAGCCTTGATGTGTGGTGGGTAGTTTAATCCAATTTGTTTGTTTTTCAGATAATTGCACCCCTGAATTAGGTTTATATTATAAAATATATAAATACTATTTTGTTCGTTATTTTTTTAAGAAATTTTGTGTACCTGATTTTTAGTAATCATACGAGGAGATTCAATCCATAGAAGTGCATATTATTATAAGTTAGAAGTACGAGGTACGAAGTACGAAGTAATAGGTACGGGGTACGAGGTACGAAGTAAGAGCCTTTTGATGGTAGCGGCTTTCAAGGCATACAATACTGTATTACTCAATTTAATTGGTATTAAAGATATATTTAAGGAATCTATATTAAGAAGTGAAGCTGTGGTAAGTTGAACAATAAACCTTTGTGATATTGGAGAGTCATATAGTTTATATAAATTATAAAGAAAGATTATGTACCAGAGGTTGATTTTTATTTTATTGGCCGTTTTATTCTTTTACAGCTATTCCAATGCACAGACTGTAAGAGAAAAGATTGAAATGCGTGCAAAGGACCCTAAAACCAAGGAAAATGCAGCAAAAGCTGACGTTTATATAGTTGAAAAGAAAGTGATTTACAAATGTTCGTACGATAGCTGTAAAACAAGGAAAGCACGGCTTTAAGCTTTTTTGGAGGGCTTTTAGGAAGATTACATGCCCCTTGGGTCAACTAAGCCTTTGAAAGAGGGCTTTTCCAGAATTTCATTACCAGCTTGCACACGCGGCTGTTCTTTAAAAGTATCTTCTTCCTTTGCCTGTATCCTTGATTGGAAAGAACCTGTTGTTATAAAACGGACTGTACGGGCCAGACATGCTTCTTCCAGATCGCCCCAATCTTTATTCAACCCATCATTTACCTGGCTGTTTACGGCAATACCATTGAAGTAATTGCCTTCTCCATTTTTATTAGTACTGCGGAATGAAACCGGGAAAATATACCAGTCGCCTACATCAATTGGGAAATAACCAACTGGCTTGCCATAGGTATTGCCTGGGCCTACCAACTTGACATCCATATATGGCTTCAGGTTGTTGATCAACAGTTCGCTGGCGGAAGCCGTGTTGTTACTAACGATGAAGAAAATACGGGAAAGGTTCAATGTTCCCAGTTTTTTGAAATAATCCGTGCTGTTGAAACTGGTGAACTTATCATTGTACACTTGTTTCATCATCAATCCGCCGTTGGCAGAATTGGGCGCAAGGTAGTTGGCCAGCTTTTGCTGAACCGTAACATAGCCGCCGCCGTTATAGCGCAAATCAACAACCAGATCTGAAATTTTTTCGCGGGTAAAAAGATTGAACGTTTGCTGGAAACTGCTGTAAATTTTTGTTGTGTCGCCGAGAAAAGAATTGAAGACGAAGTAGCCAATCTTTTTGCCGCCATAATTATAAACCGTATCCAAATAAACAGGATGCTCCTGATAGGTAGATTCAGTGAGAGAGATATTGGTTGTGGTGCCATCGGGCTTTAGAAACGTAAAGGTTGTTGATGGACTGTTGAAAACATTATCAACAATAAAGTCTGTATTGTCGGTTGAGATGTTGGAATTGCCATTGATGGCGATAACTTGCCAACCTCTACGAACACCTGCTTTACCAGCAGGAGAAGATTCTTCCACTGTTTTTACCCTTAGGTCTTTTTCATCATTGAAAAAAACATTCAAACCAAAATCCCCGGAAACACCTGAACTGATTTTATCCCATTCTTCTTTTTTCATGGCAAAGCTCCAACGGTCGACCGGGTTGGAAAAACCCGTTTCCTGGCTGTACAGGCGGATGCCTTTCATTAATGCTGAAAGGTCGATATAGCTTCTCGCGTTGAATGAACCGGGAATTTGCTTGTACCACAGGTAAAGATCTTTTGTGTAAAGCAAAGCGGAGTCTTTTAACAGATTTTCTTTTTCGACAGAGGTGTTGGATGCTGTTGGATTTTGCGGCGCCAGTGTATCAAGGTTTTCTACATCTTTTTTACAAGCGGAGAAAACGAATGCCACCAGTAATGCAGCTAGCGTGAATCTTGGTGTTAGGTTTTGCATAAATGATGAAGGAGAATTTTTCATATATGAAGCCTTATAACAGCAAAACTTGGGCTGAAATTGTTGGAAAGGGATGGATTTAACAAGAAGTATAGCAAAATAGATGGGAAAGGAGAGTGAGGGAGAGGGGGCAGGGGTGGCATGGGAAGAATGCGTGAGAGGAAGAGTGGTTGAGGAGGAGAGCGGCTAGAGGGAACGGTAAGGTATGGAGGGTAAATTCGTGTAATGGTGAGGTATGGAGAGTGGATTCACGGAATGGAGAGGAGGGGGTGTGGAGGGGTGGGACGGGGAATTTGAAGTGTCATGGTTTGATTAGAGATTAGAGAATGGTTAAAGGGGCTAATGAAGAACAGTGAATTGATAATGGTGAATATGTTAGCTATTTGCAAATGAGGAGATATGACAAGGGCTTTATGGATTTTGGCTTTATATTTGTGTTCCTGGTACACGTTGTTTGGATGGGGTATTTTTATGCATACGATTTATCTTTGCGGTCTTCAAGAGTGCCCTTTTTCTATTGTTCCTGCCGTATGAATGTTGAATTTTAAATGATTTTTACTTTTCAATTTTGAGGTTTTGGATATGTCTGATTTAGCTCTATCTCTAAAGCACTCCAATAAGGCTTTCCGGATAGCTGTGGGATTGCTTTTTTTTATGCAGGGTTTGTGTTTTGCCAGTTGGGCATCCCGCATACCAAGTATTCAGGAGCGCTTGCACCTGTCGGATACCGCCTTGGGTATTATTTTGTTTGCATTACCCGTAGGATCTATGGCGGCGTTGCCATTAGCAGGTTTGCTGGTTAGTAGATTCGGAAGCAAGAGAATGGCTGCAAATGCTATTGTGCTTTACAGCATGCTACTGGTTACCTTGGGTCTTGCACCTAGTATTACAACCCTTGTATTGGGTTTGATTGTATTTGGAATGGCTGGCAATATTGCCAATATAGCAATTAATACGCAGGCTGTTGGTGTAGAAGCCAGGTATGGACGAAATATTATGGCTTCTTTTCACGGACTATGGAGCCTGGCTGGGTTTGCCGCTGGTGGTATCGGCACTTTTATGATCGGCAGGGGAATCATTCCTTTTCATCATTTCCTGATCATTATGTCGTTAATCCTTTTTGGAGTGGCGACAAGTTTTCAATATTTACTGCCTAATGAGGAGCAAAGTGCCAGTAGCAGGGGGCGTCTTTTTGCGATGCCAGACAAGTCTTTGTTCAAATTAGGGATCATTGCTTTTTGTTGCATGATCTGTGAAGGGGCCATGTTTGACTGGAGTGGTATTTATTTTCATAAAGTGGTGCAGGCAGAAAAGGAATGGATCGGTATTGGTTATACTGCCTTTATGTGTACCATGGCAGCCGGCCGGTTTATAGCTGACTGGGTGGCGCATCATATTGGCTTTAAGAGGACCATACAAGCGAGTGGATTACTTATTACTACGGGGCTGGCTATTTCCGTACTGTTTCCCTATCTGGTACCATCTGTTGTGGGCTTTTTGCTGGTTGGCTTTGGAGTTTCTTCTGTGGTGCCGCTGGTTTACAGTGAAGCTGGGAAGTCGAAGCGGTTATCTCCGGGAATAGCACTGGCTGCAGTATCCAGTATTGGGTTCCTGGGCTTTTTGATCGGGCTGCCATTAATAGGTGTTGTAGCTGGTATGGCCAGTTTACGAATTTCGTTTGTGATCATTGCAGTTATGGGATTCTGTGTGAGTTTGATTGTAGGTAAACAGGACAGGCATTAAGGGGCGAAGCGGCTGTATATAAGGGTAATAAAAGGGTTGTATGCAGAGAGGGAAAGAGCAAAATATAATAGCTCCGTTACAATTTTATAAAACAAAAAAGGGCTGACTCAAAGGTATGAGTCAGCCCTTTTATATTCGGGCATCCGATGGGAACAGATATTCATTTAAGCGGTTCCTCAGGCCTTTCATTAATTATTGAGGCAGTCCATTTATTTTGTAAGTATTTACGCGAGTTTAACCATTGACGTTTACGCGTTGCTGCTGCTTTCCTGTAAGTTTTGATGATCCATTGTTTTCGGCCATGCGATAAATCCCCCGTTTCTTGTACGTTTTTTCAATTTCTCATCAATGTTTACCGTTTTATTTATTTTTTTCATTACCAAGTAAATATTATTTACGCTACTTTCTTTTTGCATATAGTTATTGTTTTTTACTTTACTGTTCATAAGTTTCATTTTTTAGTTACGAGTTTATGCACAGTATACCGTTCTAAAATTGCTTTCATAAATCTTACAATGGTTCTACTTTGCTTCAACTCAAATAATTTTCTTTCCATGGCAAGCTTTACTACAGCAAACAATCATAATTATTGTTTTTAAGTTTTTTAAATTTTGTTATTACATAATGCGCACTTGCTTTCCAGCCTGCAGGGCCTCTCCAATAAAATTCATGTCGCCTGCTTGTGGAGACAAGACCAGGATAAAGTCGATCGTTTTATCTTCTAGAATAGTTGCTTTGTCATTTACTATCTCTGCTTCAGGGCATTGTGATTGAATAATACCAGCAGAAGTTTTGTCTATGACGTAAGCTTTGGTTATTGAATAGCCATTCAGATAGCTTGTTTGGTTGAGCTGGTAAATGTGGTCTGAAACTCCACATTCAACGAGCCCTATATTATTTCTTGTTGTGTTCATATATTAAG